>CAYTMV010000013.1:0-46448 GCA_964439015.1 uncultured Gemmobacter sp. | reverse complement strand
CCAAGGGGCGCCGGCTGTCCTCAACCCTGTGGTTGGAGCGGCAGTTGAACGACCCCTATGTCCAGCGCGCCAAGCGCGAGGGGTATCGCGGTCGTGCGGCCTTCAAGATCATGGAACTCGATGACAAATACGGCTTCCTGAAACCGGGCGCGCGGGTGGTCGATCTGGGCTGCGCGCCGGGCGGATGGTGTCAGGTGGCCGTGCCCCGCGTGAATGCGCTGGGGGAAAACCCGAAAAAGCCGCAAGGCCGGGTGCTGGGCGTGGACCTGCAAGAGGTGGAGCCGATTGCCGGCGCCGAGATCTATCAGCTGGATTTCCTCTCAGACGGGGCCGAGGACAAGGTGAAGGCCTGGCTGGGGGGCCGCGCCGATGTGGTGATGAGCGACATGGCCGCTGCGGCCTCGGGTCACAAGACCACCGATCACCTGCGCATCATCGCCCTGATCGAAGCGGCGCTTTATTTTGCCTTTGACGTGCTGGAGGATGGCGGCACCTTTGTTGCCAAGGTCTTGGCAGGTGGCGCCGAGAATGAGATGAACGCGCTGTTGAAGCGCGCCTTCCGCAAGGTGGCCAACGTCAAGCCGCCGGCAAGCCGGGCCGATAGTTCCGAGAAATTCGTGGTGGCGATGGGGTATCGCGGCCGCGAGATCGGACTGGGACTGGGCGGCGCCACTGATCCTGAACCTTGAGCCGCCGGGGGCTCTGCCCCCGTACCCCCGGGGTACTTGGGTCATGATGAAATCACCCGTCCGAAACCAAAAAGGCCGCCCTTCAGCGACCTTGTGTCTTCATCATGATGAAAATACCCCGGGGGTACGGGGGCAGCGCCCCCGGCCCTGCCTCAGTCTCCCTGGCCTCAACCGCCCCAGTGACGGATCGGGCCGCAATCCATATGCACGAAGTTCGACCCCGAATAGCGGCCCACGCCACCCGAAGCACATTTTTCCGCCGCCCGGGCCATCTGCCCAACCGAGCGCGACTTAAGGCGAAGATCCGCGGCCTGCCCCTTCATATGCAGCGAGTTCTTGGCGACGCCGCCGGATTTCGAGCGCAGCATGGCGTTGGTCTTGGGGCTGCGATAGCCCGACAGCAGCATATAGGGCTCGGACACGTCCATCAGGCGGTGGGCGGCGGCCATGATATCCACATTGCGCGCGTCAATCGTCACCACTTCGCCAGTGCGCCAGTCGCGCATGAAGTGGTTGATCTCTTTGAGGGCGTCTTTCACATATTCGCCGTCGATCCAGTAGATCGTGTCCAGCATTTCGCCGGTGCGGCCGGAATACATGCGAATGCGGCGGATGTCGCCTGCGCCGCGCAGCAAGCCGAAGGCGTTGGAGCAGGTCGGCGCCGCGACAACAGCGGTCGCTGCGAACACGCCGAGAAGGCTGCGCCGCGTGAGGCCGGTAGTAAGCGTTTGCGTCATGATGTCTCTGCCCGTTCCGTTGCTTCCAGTGCCATCTGTGCCGATGGCTTTGCCCCGACTGCCTCCGGAGCAAGCTTGTTATGGCACGTCTCGATTCGTCGACCAAGAGGCAGATTGGCCGCTTTTGGGCATTGCAAGGGAGATCGGCAAAGATTTGCTGAAAACGGACGCGATCCGGGCAAGTTTCAGCAAATTTCGCCCGGGTTGCAAATATGCGACGGTTTTCGGGCTTTGGGGGTGGTGTGCGCGATGCTGTGGTGCGCGACTCGGGTTGTGAATGGACAGGAGGTCGCGGGGCTTTTACGGTCGGCAGGATAACCTTCCGCACCGGATTCTCGTCGAAATGAAGCCTTTTCTGCGCGTTGCTGCCTTTACCTCGCTGTCTCTGATTCTCGCCATGCCGCTGGCGGCCCAGCCGGTGGTGGCGCCAGACCCGTTTGCGCGGGCGCTGGCGGTGGCAGCGGGGGGCGAGGCCGTGGCGGATCGGGCGATCGCCGCCTTCTATACCGCGCGGGGCCACGCGCCGGTCTGGACGGTGGCGGGGGCCGAGGCGCTGCGGGCAGACCTGTTCGCGGCGCTGTCGCGGGCCGAGGCGCACGGTCTGCCGGTCGCGCGCTATGATGCGGCGGCCCTGGCCAATGCTTTCCGGGCGGCCCGCACCGAGGGGGACCGGGGTCGGCTGGAATATGCGATGACGCGCGCCTTTCTCGATTTTGCCCATGACCTGCAAGGCGGCGCCCTGCAGCCCCATGACCTGCTGTCGGCCGTAAAGCACCAGCCGCAGCGCCTCGCGCCCGAGGCGCATCTGGAGGCTCTGGCGCGCGGCGATGTGGCGGGCTGGCTGGCGGCGCTGGTGCCGCAGGGCACAGCCTATGCCCAGTTGATGCGGGCGCGGATGGACCTGCAGGCGCAACTTGCCGCCGGGGGCTGGGGGGCGACGGTGCCCGGCGACAGCCTCAAGCCCGGCCAATCCGGCCCGGCCGTGGTGGCGTTGCGCGACCGGCTGGTGGCGATGGGCTTCATGCCCGCCTCGGCCACCCGCGATTATGACGACAGTCTGCGTCGCGCGGTGCAGCGGTTTCAGCTGGCGCATGGGCTGGAGGCCAATGGCATTGCCGGCGCCAGCACGCTGCGGGCGCTGAACGTGGCGCCCGAAGATCGGATGAAGGCGATCGTGGTGGCGCTGGAGCGCGAACGCTGGCTGAACACCGACCGCGGGGCGCGGCACATCTGGGTCAACCTGACCGATTTCACCGCCAAGGTGGTCGATCAGGGCCGCGTGACCTTCTCGACCCGGGCCGTGATCGGCAAGGACGTGCCCGATCAGCAAAGCCCCGAGTTTTCCGACGAGATGGAGCTGGTGGTGATCAACCCCAGCTGGTCGGTGCCGCGCTCGATCACGGTCAAGGAATATCTGCCGCTGATGCAGCGCAACCCCAATGCCGCGGGCCATCTGCAACTGGTGGACAGCCGGGGCCGGGTGGTCAGCCGTGGCTCGGTCAATTTCGGCAAGTATTCGGCGAAGACCTTTCCCTTCTCGATGCGCCAGCCCCCCTCAAGTGGCAATGCGCTGGGGCTGGTGAAGTTTCTGTTCCCGAATGAGTGGAACATCTATCTGCATGACACGCCGTCGAAATCGCTGTTCGACCATGAGGTGCGGGCCTATAGCCACGGTTGCATCCGTCTGGGCGACCCCTTTGATTTTGCCTATGAAATCCTGGCCGGGCAGGTAGAGGATCCGCGGGACTATTTCCACAAGGTCCTGAACAGCGGCAATGAGACCGGCGTGCGGCTGGATCAGCACATCCCGATCCATATCACCTATTTCACCGCGTTTCCCGATGCCAAGGGCCGGATCAACTATCGCGGCGACATCTATGGCCGGGACGCGGCGATCTGGCAGGCCTTGCAGGCGGCCGGGGTGGAACTCATGCCGCATCGCAGCTAAAGTCCGGGCAAACCTGCCGGGAGACGCCCATGCCCCACACCATCCGCGAGATTGCCGCCGCCCTCGGCGCCGAAGCCCGGGGGGATCTCGATGTCGTGGTGGGCCGCGCGGCCGAGCCCGCGGCCGCGGGCCCGGAGGATCTGGCGCTGGCGATGGACCCGAAATACGCGGGTGGGCTGGCACAGGGCCGTGCGCGGGCAGCGCTGATGTGGCCGGGGGCGGATTGGCAGGCGCATGGCTTGCAGGCGGTGATCTTTGCGCCGCGCGGGCGTCTGGCCATGGCCGGGCTGTCGCGGATGCTGGACCCGGGCCCCGAAATCGCGCCGGGCATCCATCCGATGACCGTCATCGACCCTTCGGCCGAGATCGGCGCGGGCGCGGCCATCGGCCCGTTTGTCACCATTGGCCGCGGGGTGCGGATCGGGGCGGGCGCGCGCATCGCGTCGCATGTCTCGATCGCCGAAGGCGCGCGGATCGGGGCGGAGGCGCTGATCCTGCAAGGCGCGCGGATTGGCGCACGGGTGGTGATCGGCGATCGCTTCATCTGCCAACCCGGCGCGGTGATCGGCGCGGACGGGTTTTCCTTTGTCACGCCCGAGAAGTCGGGGGTTGAAGAAATCCGCGCAACCCTCGGACAACGCGAGGAAATCCGGGCGCAAAGCTGGACGCGCATCCATTCGCTTGGCGCGGTGAGCATCGGCGATGATGTCGAGATCGGCGCCAATGCCACCGTGGACCGCGGCACGATCCGCGACACGGTGATCGGCGATGGCACCAAGCTCGATAACCTCGTCCATGTCGGCCATAACGTGCAGGTGGGACGCGACTGTCTGCTCTGCGGGCAGGTCGGCATTGCAGGATCGTCCCGGATCGGCGACCGGGTGGTGCTGGCCGGTCAGGTGGGGGTCAACGACAATATCCAGGTGGGCGATGATGTGATTGCCGGGGGCGGCACCAAGATCTTTACCAATGCCCCTGCTGGGCGGGTGCTGTTGGGCTATCCGGCGGTCAAGATGGAAACCCAGATCGAGATCAACAAGGCGCTGCGCCGCCTGCCGCGTCTGGCGCAGGCAGTTGCCGCGCTGCAAAAGGCTGTTGCCGGGACCGATGCCGACCAGAAATCTGTTACATCGGCTGGCGATAGCGACTAGACCGGCTGAAAAGCCCCGGGGGAGAAGAGACATGGCAGTCAAGGACAAGGTGCTGGCGATCATTGCCGAACAGGCGGTGATGGATGTGGGCGACGTGACGATGGAGTCGACGCTGGAGGATCTGGGGCTGGACAGTCTGGCGCTGGTCGAGGCGATCTTTGCCATTGAAGAGGCCTTTGACATCTCGGTTCCCTTCAACGCCAATGAACCCAGCAAGAACGAGTTCGACATTTCCTCGGTCGCGGCCATCGTGCGCGCGGTGGAGGATCTGGTCGCGGCCAAGGCGGCATGAAGCGGGTCGTTATCACCGGGGCCGGCACGATCAACGCACTGGCCCATGACGTGCCCGGCACCTTTGCCGCCTTCCGCGAAGGCCGCTGCGGGATCACCGATCTTGATATCCGCGACAAGGACCGTCTGACGATCCAGATCGGCGGGCAGGTGCATAACTGGGACCCCGAGGCGCATTTCAACCGCCAGCAGATCGTCCTTTATGACAAGTTCACCCAGTTCACCCTGCTGGCCGGCCGTCAGGCGGTGGCGCAGTCGGGGCTGAATTTCGACGGCCATCTGGGCTATGAGGCCGGCGTGGTGCTGGGCACGGCGGCGGGCGGCGTGAACACTTGGGACGACAATTATCGCTGTGTCTATGAGGAGGGGAAGAACCGCGTTCACCCCTTTGTCGTGCCCAAGCTGATGAACAATGCCGGCGCCTCGCATCTGTCGATGGAGTTCAACCTCAAGGGCCCGACCTTCACGGTATCGACCGCCTGCGCCAGCTCGAACCACGCGATGGGGCTGGCGTTTCAGATGGTGCGCTCGGGGGGGGCGCGGGTGATGTTGACCGGCGGCAGCGAATCGATGCTGTGCTTTGGCGGCATCAAGGCGTGGGAGGGGCTGCGGGTGATGTCCAAGGACGCCTGCCGCCCCTTCAGCCTGACCCGCAACGGCATGGTGCAGGGCGAGGGCGCTGCGGTCTTCGTCTTTGAAGAATATGAGCATGCCCGCGCCCGCGGCGCCGAGATCCTGGCCGAGGTGGTGGGCTTTGGCATGACCTCGGACGCGGCCGATATCGTCATGCCCAGCAAGCAGGGCGCCGCCCGCGCCATTGCCGGCGCGTTGAAGGATGCGCGGCTGGATCCCGAGGATGTGGGCTATGTCAACGCCCATGGCACCGGCACCGCGGCCAATGACAAGACCGAATGTGCGGCGGTGGCCGATGTCTTCGGTCATCATGCGGACCGGCTGATGATCTCGTCGACCAAGTCCATGCATGGCCATCTGATCGGCGGCACCGGGGCAGTCGAGTTGCTGGCCTGCATCATGGCGCTGAAAGAGGGCGTGATTGCGCCCACCATCGGCTATGAAGAGCCCGATCCCGAATGTGCGCTGGACGTGGTGCCGAATGTCGCGCGCGAGGCGCGGGTGGATGCGGTGCTGTCCAATGCCTTTGCCTTTGGCGGGCTGAATGCGGTGCTGGCGCTGCGCCGCGCCTGACGATCGGTTTGCTCCGGCCATGAAAAAGGCCGCGGGGATTGCCCGCGGCCTTGCTTTTCGGTCGCTTGCCTCAGTTGCCGTCGGCCGGCGGCACCGGCGCTTCCGGCACGGTCAGCGCATCGTAACCCGCGGTAAAGCCTTTCAGCGACACCGTCAGTTCGACCTGTTGGGTGGGCGCCAGCGCCGGCACCAGCACCAGCTTGGCCGCGCCGCCCTTCTTGAACGCGTCCACGTCCGATGCGGCAAAGCCCACCTGCGCCACGCAGCCCACCGGGTCGCAGAAGGCATAGGGGAAGACCGACGGCTTGGCGGTGTCGACCTGCATCTTGAGCCCGGCGGTCAGCAGGGTTTCCAGCGGCACGGTGATCTCGGCCCCGGCCAGAACGTCATTGCCCGTGGGCAGGCGGAACAGCACCATCTGCGCGGTGGGGTTGCCGTTCTTGTCTTCCAGCAACTGGAACAGTTGGCACCGCTCGGGCTGGCCTTCGGGGGCACGGGCGCAGCGACGCTCCCAATCGCCGTGGGTTTCGGCCAGATAGACCGATCCGGGGCCGTCAGCGGCCGGTGCATCAGCGGCCGGGGTGGCCGGCGCTTCGGTCGCCGTTGCGGCCGGCGTATCCGCCGCAGGGGCGGCCGGCGTGGCCGGGGCCTCGGTTGCGGGTGCTTCGGTTGCGGGCGCTTCGGTGGCCGGGGCTGCGGAGTCCTGCGCGGCGGCGGCACCGGTCAGCGCCAGAGCCAGAAGGGCCGCCAGAATCGGACCACGGGTCACATTGTCGATCGTCATTGCAAACGTCCTGTTTCCTTTGATGCCTGCGCTCTAGCATGGCGGGCCGGAAATGTCAGTGCGGATTGCAGCCGATAACCGTGCGGCTTGGCAGCTAATCGCCGCAGGGTGCCGGGCCGATGCGGGCGAAGCTGTTCCAGCGACGCGCATGAAAAAAGGGGCCGTCGATCACAGCCCCTTTTCCGTCTTCAGCGGCGTTTGCCGTCATGCTCCCTGTCGGACTGGCCGACTTCATCTGGCTGTTACGCTACGGGCAAAAGAGACTTGCGTCAACAATTTAACGCGACGTCGCGAGAAGGTCGTCATCGGGTCAAAAAAGGCCGCACCCGAGGGTGCGGCCAGTCTGACAGGGAGGAAAGGCCACCTGCCGCGCAAGCGCCGCCGGGGCAAGATCAACTCTGGCACAACACTCTTAAGAATGTATGTTCATGCACGGATCGTATGGAAAATTCGGGGGCTTTCATGGTTGGCGGGGCGCAGCAGGACACGATTTTCGTGGGCGGTGGCGGCGAGGGCTATGGCGCGCCGCAAAATCTGCTCTTGAAATACGGCAACCGCCACGGGCTGATCGCCGGCGCAACCGGCACCGGCAAGACCGTCACCCTGCAAGTCCTGGCCGAAGGCTTTTCGGCGGCCGGCGTGCCGGTTTTCCTGTCGGATGTGAAGGGCGACCTGTCTGGAATCGGGGCTGCGGGCTCGGCCACCGGCAAGCTGCACGAGCCCTTCATGAAACGCAGCCAGACCATCGGCCTCGATCTGCAATACCGGGCCTTTCCCGTCACCTTCTGGGACCTTTACGGCGAGCAGGGCCACCCGATCCGCACCACCATCTCCGAGATGGGACCGCTGCTGCTGAGCCGGATGCTGGAGCTGACGGAACCGCAGGAAGGCGTGTTGAACGTGGCCTTCCGGCTGGCCGATGAAGAGGGGCTGGCGCTTCTGGACCTGAAGGACCTGCAGGCGATGCTGACCTTCATCGGCGAGAACGCGCAGGAGATTTCGACCCGCTACGGTCTGGTCTCCACGGCATCGATCGGCGCGATCCAGCGCCGGCTCCTGGTGCTGGAGAATCAGGGCGCGGCCAACCTGTTTGGCGAGCCCGCGCTGGATCTGGGCGACCTGATGCTGCGGGATGCGGACGGGCGGGGGCGCGTCAACATCCTTGCCTCGGACAAGTTGATGAACAGCCCGCGCCTTTACGCCACCTTCCTGCTGTGGCTGCTGTCCGAGCTGTTTGAAGAACTGCCCGAGGTGGGCGACCCTGATCGTCCCAAGCTGGTGTTCTTTTTCGACGAGGCGCATCTGCTGTTTGACGATGCCCCCAAGGCGCTGGTGGACAAGGTCGAGCAGGTGGCGCGGCTGATCCGCTCCAAGGGGGTGGGGGTGTATTTCATCACCCAGAACCCCGCGGATGTGCCGGACAATATCCTCGGTCAGCTGGGCAACCGGGTGCAGCATGCGCTGCGCGCCTTTACCGCCAAGGATCAGAAGGCGCTGCGGCTGGCGGCCCAGACCTATCGCGACAATCCGCGCTTCTCGACCGAAGAGGCGATCCGCGAGGTGGGCACGGGCGAGGCCGTGACCTCGTTCCTCGAGGCCAAGGGTATCCCCGGCATGGTCGAGCGCACGCTGGTGCGCCCGCCATCCTCTCAGGTGGGTCCGCTCGATGCCGGCACCCGTGCGGCGCTGCGCGCGGCCTCGCCCTTGGCGGGCAAGTATGAGCGGGTTGTCGATCGCCAATCCGCGCATGAAATCCTGTCGGCCCGCGCTGAGGCTGCCGCCCGCGAGGCCGCCGCCGCCGAAGAGGCCGCGCTGCGCGAAAAGGATCTGGCCCGCCGCGAGGCCGAGGCCGAACGCGAGTTCCGCAATGCCCGGCGCTGGGATGGCGGCCGCGACGAAGGCGGGCAATCCACGACCCGCCGCCGCACGACCAGCAGTTCGCGCAGCGATTCGCTGGGCGAGGCCTTTGCCAAAAGTCTGGCGCGCCAGATCGGCGGCAAGGCGGGGCAGGCGATCGTGCGCGGTGTGCTGGGGTCGCTGTTCCGGTCGCGCTGAGGTGGGTGCCCGCGGCGTCTCCACAGGTCCAACCCGGGCAGTTTTGCGCCGGCAGCCCGCTTTGCATCGGCAATTGGCCGCCCATCCGGCCGCGGCAAGGCAAATCACGCCTGAATGTTGCCGGATTTTTTCGATATGAACGGCGCGACCCCGTGCCGTTTTGCCCGGACTGAGAAGGATCGACCATGCCGATGACCGCTGCCGAGCAGTATTTTCTGGAACTTCTGAACCGCGCGCGGATGGACCCCGGCGCCGAGGCCGTGCGCCAGCGCGTGGGCCTCAACGAGGGCTTGCCCAGCGGCCCCTTTGGCCAGATTGCCGACCGGCCAAAGGAAATTCTGGCGCCGCAGGTGCAACTGGATCGCGCTGCCGAAAACCACTCATCCTGGATGGCGCGCACCGGCACGTTCAGCCACGAAGGGTCCGGCGGGTCGACCGATATCAGCCGGGTTCAGGCCGCGGGCTATGTGCTGGACCGTGACGGCGGCTGGCGGGTCGGCGAAAATCTTGCCTGGTCTTCGGGTGGTGCGTCCAGCCCCGAAGCCTTGATGGCGCGCCACTTCAACACGCTGTGGAACAGCCCGCAGCACCGCTCGAACATGATCGGCGGGCAAGACATGTCGGGCGGAGCTTTTCCGACCTTCAACTATCGTGAGATCGGCGTGGCCGGGGTGGCCTCGGGCAATGGCAACTATCTGACGCTGGATTTCGCCTTTGCCGGCAGCCGCCATTACATCACCGGCGTGGCCTATCGCGACACGGATCGCGACAATTTCTATTCGGTGGGCGAGGCGATCGGCAATGTCACGTTCAACGTCGTCGGCACCGGTTATGACCGGTCCGAAGCCGCCGGCGGCTACGGCGTTGCCACGCGCCAGACCGGCGAGGTGACGGTGCGCGTCACCCATGCCAATGCCATGAGCGAGGTGAAGGTGAACACCGGCGGCGGGCGCAACGTGAAGCTGGATCTCGAGGTTGATCCCGTGACCGGCGCCACGCTGCTGTCGAACGCCCATCTGACGCTGGTTCGCGGCCCGATTGCCGATGCCCGGCTGTTGGGCGTCGAGGATCGCCAGTTGATCGGCAGTGCTGCCAGCAATGACCTGACCGGCAATGCCGGACGCAACGTGATCAAGGGATTCGGCGGCAATGACCGGCTGATGACGGGCGCGGGCAATGACACCGGTTATGGCGGGGTCGGCAACGACACGATCATGGGGCAGGGCGGCAATGACGTGCTGGTTGGCGAGGCAGGCCGCGACGTGCTTTCGGGCGGTCTGGGCGCCGACCGCTTCGTGTTTCACGCCGGCAACGGCTTTGACCGCATCACGGATTTCGCGCGCGGGCAGGGCGACCGTCTGGTTCTCGATGACGCGCTGTGGGGCAATGCCCGGCTGACCGCCGCGCAGGTTGTCAGCCGTCATGCCGACGTCGGCGCCGGTTTTGTCGAGTTCGATTTCGGGCCGGGCGAGGTGCTGCGCCTCAGCGGCATCACCAGCCTGACCGGTCTGGCCGCCGCAATCGACATCATCTGATCCCGTAACATGCGCTGAATGGCAAAGGGCTGGGGTGTGCGCCTCAGCCCTTTTTCGCCAGCGGGTGATGGTCCAGCACCAGATCCTTCAGGTGCTGATCGAGAACATGGGTATAGATCTCGGTCGTGGCGATATCGGCATGACCCAGCAGCGTCTGGATCACCCGCAGGTCCGCCCCGCCCGCCAGCAGGTGGGTGGCAAAGGCGTGGCGCAGCTTGTGCGGGGTCACGGCGCCCGGGCTGACGCCGGCCAGCACCGCGATTTCCTTCATCAGCAGCCAGAAATGGTGGCGGGTCAGATGGCCTTCCTTGCCCCGCGACGGGAACAGGAATTTCGAGGGGGCCGCACCGGCCCGGCGCGCGGCCTCCTCGGACCGGTCGCGCGCCTCAAGCCAGTCGGTCAGGGCCGCACGGGCCGGCGCCGACAGCGGCACCAGCCGCTCCTTGCCGCCCTTGCCGCGCACCAGGATCATCTCGGGATTGCCGCGCACGGCGGCGACGGGCAGCGACACCAGCTCGCTCACGCGCATGCCGGTGGCATAAAGCAGCTCGACCAGGGCGCGGTTGCGCAGCTGCGCGGGCAGGGAATGGCCCTTGTCGCGGGCGGCCTCAAGCAGCCGGTCGACCTCGTCACGGCCCAGAGTTTCCGGCAGGCGGTTGGCCGCGCCGGGGCCTTTCAGCGTCACGGCGGGATTGTCGGCGCGCCAGCCTTCCTCATGGGCAAAACGATACAGCTGGCGGATCGCCGACAGCCGCCGCGCGCGGGTGGCGGGGCTGAGGCCCTGGGCATCGCAATGGATCAGGTAATCCTGCACCGATCGGCGGTCGGCACCGGTGTAATCTGTCCCGCGCGCCGCCAGCCACTGGGCAAAATCGTCAAGGTCGCGGCGATAGGCGGCCAGCGTGTTCAGCGCAGCACCCTGTTCGGCGGCGCGCGCCTCCAGAAACACCGGCAGCCAGCGGGTGGCGGGCGGAGCCATGGGTTCAGCCCCGCCGTTCGAGGATCAACAGTTCCAGCGCCGTGCGGCGGGCCACGTCTTCCAGCCCGACCTCGCGCAGGAAGGCCAGCCCGTCGGCCACGCCGCGCGGCTCGCCCTGCACGCCGCGGGCGATCCGGTCGATGGCGACCAGCAGCGCCTCGCCCAGACGCCCCTCGGCCTGAAGCGCCGTGGCGGTGGCATCCGGCACCGGGTCCAGAAAGGCCGGCGCAATCGCGCGGGCCATGGCGTCCGGGGGTTGCACGCCGGTCAGATCGCCCCGCGCCAGCGCCGCCAGAAAGGCCGCCTGCGGGTCGTCGGGCACGCCGGCCCGCGCCGCACCTTCATATCCCGGCGCCAGAAGCCGGATCCGGAAGGCCAGCCGCGCGGCCTCACCGCTTAGCGCGATCTGGCCCAGCCGGTCCGCGAACAGCCGGGCAAAGGGCACCTCGAGTTCGACCGCCTCCATGGCGTCCCAGGCAAGGGGCAGGGCCATGGCCACCCGGTCCGGGTCGCCCGACTTCAGGGCGTTGTCAAACTCCTGAAACGCCGCCACCCGATCCCAGATCCCGCCCGAGGCGGCCGGGCTGCGCTCGGTATAAAGGCCCAACAGGCGGTTGGGCGACAGCGCGCCCCCGCGGGCCAGACGCTCGGCGGCTTCAAGCTGGGCCTTCCAGCCGGTCTGGGGCGACAGATCGGCCTGCGCAAAGGCCAAAGGCAGGCCGGTCGTGGGCAGCGGCTCGCCGATCGCTTCCTGCATGCGCCAGATCAGCGGCGTGGGGCTGCCGGGCGGGGGCAGCGGGTCTGCACCGTCGGCCAGACCGTCATCGAGAAACCGCTCCAGCAACGCCTCTTCGGCGGCGGGCACCTGGCCCAGCGCGCGCGCGGTGTCATAGGTCAGCGCCGCGGCCGACCAATCGCCGGCCCGTGCCAGACAGAAGATCCGCGCGGTCAGTGCCGGCGACAGATGCGGGGCCTTGGCCATCAACGCACAGGCCTCGTCCTCTTCGCCGGTCAACAGCGCCACGTCAAAGCCGCGGCGGAACAACTCGGCCGAACTGCCGGGGCCAGCGGCCTTGATCAGCGCCTGCGCCTGCTCCAGCGCGCCAAAGGACAGCAGCTTGTCGATCCGCGCCAGCAACAGCAGACCGTCGGGGCCGGAATCGGCGGGCGGGCGGGCCTCGGCCAGCAGCAGCATCACCAACAGCCCCTGCAAGGCGGGCAGGGCATCGGTGCGGGCGGCGGTAACGGCACGGGCGATCTCGGCGCTTTGGCCCGGCCCCCAGAGGGCGGCGGGCAGGCCGGTGATCCGCGGCGGCAGAAGCCCCACGCCATCGGGCGAAGCCGCACCGATCGGCGCCGTGGTCACCGATTGCGGCAGGGCGGTGCGGGCGGTGGGCGGCTGGCCCGCGGGGGCAGCAGCGGTGGGGGCAGCAGGTGGGGGGGCCGGTGTGGCGCTGGCCGCAGGCAGAACCCGCGGATGGTCAACCGATTGTGACAGCCAGTCGATGGCCGACAGCGGCGCCTCGGCCCGGACGGCCTGCCCGCCAAAGCCCACCAGCACGACCGCAGCCGCGCCGATCACCGCCGAAAACGGCCGCCGCTCAGTTTGCATCCAGAACCACCGGCTCGTTCACCGGCGCCTGCTCGGGCGCCATGTCCCCCAGATAGGCATAGCCGGTCAGCCCGATGAAACCCAGCAATCCCAACAGGATGATGGCCTTGATGATCCGTCCCATGCGCGCGCCTCTCTCGTCGTGTCTGGTGCCGACGTTCTGCCTTGCCACCCGTTCGGGCAGCGCCTCGGCGGCGATTATATATGGCATTTTGTGCAAGTTCACGCCATTGGAGGGAAAAGTTTTTGCACCGGCAAGGATCGGCCGGGGCTTTGTGCCGGGGGTGAGGATGCGGCTGGCCAAGACCGTGGCGCTGGTGGGGATGATGGGCGCGGGCAAGACCGCGGTGGGCACGGCGCTGGCGCGGTTGCTGGATGTGCCGTTGCGCGACAGCGACGAAGAGATCGTCCGGGCTGCGAAAATGACCATCCCCGAGATCTTTGCCCGCGACGGCGAGCCGTTCTTCCGCGCGCGCGAGGCCGAGGTGCTGGCCCGGCTGGTCAAGGGGCCTCCTTGCATCCTGTCCACCGGCGGCGGGGCCTATCTCGCCGAGGCCAACCGCCGCGTCATCACCGAAAACGGCGTGGCGGTCTGGCTGCGTGCGGATCTGGAGCTGTTGTGGCAGCGCGTGCGCCACAAGAACACCCGGCCCTTGCTGCGCACCGCCAACCCGCGCGAGACGCTGCGCGAGCTGTATGAGGCGCGCAGCCCGATCTATGCGCTGGCCGATCTGGTTGTCGATTGCGATGCGCGGCTGTCGATCGAGGAGATGGCGCTGCGGGTGATCGAGGCGCTGAAGACGCGGCCGGACCTGTGGCAAGAGGATGTTGAGGCATGAGCGGGATCGAAACCGTGCGCGTGGATCTGGGTGCGCGCAGCTATGATGTGCGGATCGGCGCCGGGCTGATCGAGGCCGCCGGGGCCGAGATCGCGCCGCTGCTGCGCCGCCCCCGCGTGGCGATCGTCACCGACGAGTCGGTCGCGGCCCTGCATCTGGCGCGGTTTCAGGCCGGTTTGGCCGCGGCGGGCATCGCGTCCACCGCCCTGTCCCTGCCCGCGGGCGAGGCCACCAAGGGCTGGCCGCAGCTGGCGCGCACCGTCGAGTGGCTGCTGGAACAGCAGGTCGAGCGCAAGGATGTGGTCGTGGCGCTTGGCGGCGGGGTGATCGGCGATCTGGTAGGCTTTGCCAGCGCGATCCTGCGGCGCGGGGTGCGCTTTGTGCAGGTGCCGACCACGCTTCTGGCGCAGGTCGACAGTTCGGTCGGCGGCAAGACCGGGATCAACACCGCGCAGGGCAAGAACCTCGTCGGCGCCTTTCACCAGCCCAGCCTGGTTCTGGCCGATATCGCCGTGCTGGAAAGCCTGCCCGCCCGCGATTTTCTGGCGGGCTATGGCGAGGTGGTGAAATACGGCCTTCTGGGCGATGCGGCGTTTTTCGACTGGCTTGAGGTCAACGGCCCCGCGCTGTCGACCGACCGCGCCGCGCGGCAATATGCGGTGCGCCGCTCGGTCGAGATGAAGGCCGGAATCGTTTCGCGCGATGAGACCGAGGAGGGCGAGCGCGCACTGCTGAACCTTGGCCACACCTTCTGTCACGCGCTGGAAAAGGCCACCGGCTATTCCGACCGGCTGCTGCATGGCGAAGGCGTGGCGATCGGCTGCGCGCTGGCCTTCGAGCTGTCGGCGCGGCTTGGCCTTTGCCCGCAGGAAGAGCCCAGCCGGGTCCGCGCCCATCTGCGGGCGATGGGGATGAAGGTCGATCTGCGCGACATCCCCGGCGATCTGCCGGGGGTCGAGACGCTGCTGGGTTACATGGCGCAGGACAAGAAGGTGCAGGACGGCAAGTTGCGCTTCATCCTGGCGCGGGGCATCGGTCAGGCTTTCGTGACCGCCGATGTGCCGGGGGATGCGGTGCGCAACCTGCTGGCCGAGGCGCTGGCGCTGCGCTGATCCGCACCGCGGCGCCTGCCGCCGGTTTTACCCGAAGCGGGCAGCATCCCCGTCCAGCGGCCAGACCGGGCGGCGGATGCGGCCATAGGGGCGCAGATGCGCCTGGGGCGTGGCCAGCGCGCCGCTGTCACAGACGATGACCTTGCCCGCCACCGGCTCGAAGGCCGCGCGGAAATGCTGCATCGACTTGACCACCAGAAAGCCCAGGCGCGCAGGCTCGATCCCGAAGGTGCGCACCTGTTGCAGGTCCAGCATCTGGCCGGGCAGGGTGACGACCAGAATGTCGATCCCCTGCACCCGCAGGACCGCGGTCGGGCCGAAACTGTGGGTGATGCCGCCAAGGATCGGGCCGTCGCCGGTATAGGTGCCGTCGGACACATGCACCACCGTCCCGGTCAGCCGCAGCGGGCCACCGCCGAAGGTCGGATCGTTCTTGCCGCCCAGATCCAGCGTGACGCTATCGCCCACCCGGTGCCGATGCAGGATTGCCGCCGCCTCGGCGTCGATCATCGGCGCCAGCGCGCCGCCCGCAGCCCCCGCTTCCAGCAGGGCCGCCAGCAGGGCGGTCGAGTCGCCATAGGCGCCGGCGCCGGGATTGTCGGCATAGTCGGCAATCACTAGCGGCCCCTTGGCGGCATCGAAATCGCGGGCGATCGCGGCAGCAGCCTTGGGTGTCAGGAAATCATTGGCGACCGCGCCGCGCTGGTCCCAGATCGTCTGTGCCAGATCTTTGGCAATCTGCTGCGCGCGCGGGGCGGCGGCTGCGTCGTGCGTCACCAGCACCGTGGGGCCGGCTTCAAGAATATCCGCCTCGGCAAAACCGGCATTGATCGAGACGGCCAGGATGCCGGCCTCGCCCTCATGCGCTGCGGCCCGCTGATAGAGGGTGGCGGTCGCCGGCACGTCGGTGCGGCCGGCATTGGCCTCCTCCAGCATCGGCAGGCGCACGCGCAGGGTGCGGGGGCGGATCTCGCCGCGCATCGTGCGGTCCAGCAGGCGGGCGGCATGGCGGCCGGTCACGCGCATGTCGACATGCGGATAGGTCTTGTAGCTGACAAAGATCTGCGCCTGCGCGATCATCGCCGGGGTCGCCATGGCATGCAGGTCCAGCGTGGCGGCAATCGGCAGGTCCGGGCCGACAATCGCGCGCAGCCGCGCCAGCAACTCGCCCTCGCCATCCTCGCAGAAGACCGGCACCATCGAGCCGTGCAGCGCCAGCAGCACCCCGTCCAGCGTGCCACGATGCGCCCGCGCCCCGTCGCAGATCAGGCCGGCGATATGCTCGAACGCCTCGCGCGAGACGCGGGCCCCCGGCGTGGCATGGGCCGAAACGGTGTGGGTGATGCGCCAGCCCGCCTCGGTGCCGACATCCAGAAACCCCGCCAGTTCCTCGTTCACGTCGCGAAAGCGGTCGACGGCCACTTGCCCCAGATCCAGCACATCATCGCGAAACGCCTGAAGGGTGGTCTCGCCCTTCTTGAAGGTGTTGCTTTCATGGACAAAGGCACCGGTCAGGACGTGAAAGGGCATGGATCTGGACTTTCAAAAAGGGTGGAAACAGGCGACCGGCTGCTGCGGGTCACCGTCGAGGGGCGGGCGTTCGCCGCGGCAGCGATCTGTGGCGCGGGGGCAGCGCCCGGCAAAGGCGCAGCCCGGCGGCAGGGCGAAGGGGGTGGGGATCTCGCCCGCCAGCGGTGCGATCTGCCGGCGCTGGCCGGGATCGGGGACAAAGGCCGAGTCCATCAGCGCGCGGGTATAAGGATGGCGGGGGGCGGCCCCTTGGGCGGGCATCACCTCGACCACCGCGCCCAGATACATCACCACCACCCGGTCGCAGAAATAGCGCACCAGTCCCAGATCGTGGCTGATGAACAGGTAGGTCAGCCCCAGCCGGTCGCGCAGATCGGCCAGAAGGGCGATGATCTGCGCCTGGATCGAGACGTCGAGGCTGGCGGTCGGTTCGTCCAGCACCACGAAATCGGGGTTCAGGGCCAGGGCCCGGGCGATCCCCACCCGCTGGCGCTGCCCGCCGGACAATTGGTGCGGATGGCTGGCCGCCATGCTGTCGGGCAGGCCCACCGCTTCCAGCATCCGCCCCAGATGGTCGGGGGTCAGCCGCTCGCCCTGCACGCGGAAGGGTTCGGCCAGAACCTCGGTCAGGGTGTGGCGCGGGTCGAGGCTGGAATAGGGGTCCTGAAACACCATCGCCATCCGCCGCCGCATCCGCCGCAGCCCCGCGGGCGCAAGGCTGGCCAGATCGGTGCCGTCAAAGCTGACGCGGCCCGAGGTCGGCGCGATCAGCCGCAGCACCAGCCGTGCCAGCGTGGACTTGCCGCAGCCGCTTTCGCCCACCACGCCCAGAACCTCGCCCCGCGCGATCCGAAGCGAGACATCGCGCACCGCCATCATCGCCCGAGGGCGGGCAAACAACCCGCCGCCGGTCTGAAACCGTTTCGACAGGGCGTCGATCTGGATCAACGGATCGCTCATGCCGCGCCCTCCGGATGGTGACAGGCGACAAGACCACCGGCGGGCGACCAGATCTGCGCGGGCACCTCGCGCCGGCACAGATCGGTGGCGCGCGGGCAGCGGGGATGAAACCGGCAGCCCTGCGGAAAGGCCACCGCCCCCGGCACCGCGCCGGGGATGCCACGCAGGCTGCCGCGGGCCATGCCCTCCTGCGGGATGCAGCCGATCAGCGCGCGGGTATAAGGATGGGCGGGGGCGGCAAAGATCGGTCCTACGGCGCCTTCTTCGGCCAGACGGCCAGCATAAAGCACCGCCACCCGGTCGCAGATCTGCGCCACAACGCCCATGTCATGGGTGATCAGCAACAGCGCCACGCCACGATCGCGCACCAGCGCGCCGAGGATCTGGATGATCTGCGCCTGCACCGTCACATCCAGCGCGGTGGTCGGCTCGTCGGCGATGATCAGGTCGGGCTCGCCCGCCAGCGCCATCGCGATGACGATGCGCTGTTTCATCCCGCCCGACAGCTGATGCGGCCAGGCTTCGGCCACGGCGGCGGCCTCGGGGATGCGCAACTGGGTCATCAGCTCCAGCGTGCGGGCGCGGGCGGCGGCGCGGTCCAGCCCCAGATGCAGGCGCGAGACCACGTCGATCTGCGCGCCGATCCGTTGCACCGGGTCCAGCGCGGTCATCGGGTTCTGGGTGACAAAGCCGATGCGCCGCCCGCGCAGCGCCCGGCGCTGGCTTTCGCTCATGGTGCCCATGTCCTGCCCGTCAAAGCGGATCGCCCCGCCCGTCACCCGTCCGCCGATCAGCGGCAAAAGCCCCATCGCCGCCAGCGCCGTCAGCGACTTGCCCGAGCCGCTTTCGCCCACCAGCCCCAGGATCTGCCCCCGGTCGACCGTAAGCGAGATGCCGTCCAGCAGCCGCAGCCGGCCGATCGAGACTTCGACCCGGTCAATGTCCAGAAGCGCGCTCATGCTTCCCTCCGCAATCTGGCGCGGATGTCCAGCGTGGCGATCAGCGCATCGCCGTAAAGGTTGATCGCCACCACCGTGATCGCCACCGTCAGGCCGGGAAACAGGATCACCCAGGGCGCCTTGAACACCAGCGCCGAGCCCGCCGACATCATCCCCCCCCAACTGGGCACCGGCGGCTGCGCGCCGAGGCCGAAAAAACCCAGCGTCGCCTCAAGGATGATCGCGTCGCCCGTGGCCAGCATCGCCGAGACCAGCACCGGCGCCAGCGCGTTGGGCAAGAGGTGGCGGAACAGGATGTGGGCATTGCCCGCGCCAAGGCTGCGCGCGGCCTCGATGAAGGTCTCGCCCTTCAGGGTCAGGATCTGTGCGCGGGTCAGCCGGGTGAACTGCGCCAGATAGGCCACCGAAATCGCGATCATCGTGCCGGTGGTGCCGGGGCCGATGATCGCGACCAGGATCAGCGCGATCAGGATTTCCGGGAAGGACCAGCTGAGGTCCACGACCACGGTCACCATCCGGTCGAACCAGCCGCCGAACCAGGCGGCGGCTGCGCCCAGCACCATGCCGCAGAACACCGAAATGGCGATGGCGGTGGCGCTGACCGACAGCGAGGTGCGCGCGCCATAGATCAGCCGGGTCAGCAGGTCGCGGCCAAACTCGTCCGTGCCCAGCCAATGCGCGGCCGAGGGCGGCTGATAGGCCTCTTTCAGCGCCTGCACATCATAGGCATAGGGCGTCAGCAGCGGCGCAAAGATCGCGGCCAGAATGACCAGCGCCAGCCACAGGCCGGCCATGCCGCCCACCGGGCGTTTCAGCGCCCGCAGGGGCGCGGGCAGGGGGGTGACGCCGCCAATGCTCATGCCATCGCCGCCCGGACCCGCGGGTCCATCAGGGCTTGCAGGATATCGCCCAGCAGCGTGCCCAGCATCACCGCCATGGCCAGCATCAACAGGCAGGCCTGCACCACCGGATAATCATGCTGGCTGAGCGACTTGATCAGCAGCGTGCCAAGGCCGGGGCGGGCAAACACCACCTCGACCGTCACGGCCCCACCCAGGATCCAGCCGATCCGCAGCGCCAGGATCGTCACCACCGGGATCAGGGCGTGGCGCAGCACATGGCGCAACTGGATGCGCAGCGGCGACAGGCCCTTGGCATGCAGCAGCATCACGAAATCGCGCCCCGCCGCCTCGATCATCGAGACGCGGGTGATGCGCGCCACCAGCGCCGTGCCGCCCAGGCCGATGGTCAGCACCGGCAGCACCAGCGACTCCCACCCCCTTGCGCCCGAGACCGGAAACCAGCCCAGCCCCACCGAAAACACCAGCATCAGGATCAGACCCAGCCAGAAACTGGGCATGGTCGAGCCCAGAAGGACCCCGCCCATGATCGCCCGGTCCAGCCAGCGGTCGCGGTTCAGCGCCGCGACCAGCCCCAGCGACACCCCCACCACCGTCGAGAACAACAGCGCAAACCCGCCCAGCCGCAGCGAATGCGGCAGGGCCTGCGCGATCAGGTCGGCCACCGGGCGGCGGGCGACGATCGCCGTGCCCAGATCGCCTTGCAGCACATTGCCCAGCCAGATCGCGTATTGCGCGACCAAGGGCTTGTCGAGGCCATAGCGTGCCTCCATCTCGGCCCGTGCCGCGGGCGACGACCCGATCTTGAGAAGATTGTCGATCGGATCGCCGGGGATGAAGTGGAGGATCGAGAACACCACCACCGATACGGCCAGAAATACCGGCACGAGCATCAGAACCCGTCTGACAAGATAGGACAACATGCCGGCACTCCCTGCGTCGCGGTGGTTATTCCTTGACCTCCATGTCCATGATCGCGACCGAGGCGATGCCCGGGGCGTTGATGGTCTCCGGCATGACCAGACGCTCGGTGTTGTAGGCCACCGCATCCACCGGCTGATAGATCGGCGCCATCGGGAACTGGGTCAGCACATATTCATGATAGGCGGTGAAATTGGCCACCCGTTCGTCCATGTTCCGGGCGCCGGTCATGGCTGCCGCGCGCAGCTCTTCGGCCTTGGGGTCGTTGAACATCGACACGTTCGGATAGCCCAGCCGGTCGCCGCCAAAGAACCAGTCGACAATATCGGCATTGTCCCAGTTGTAGGAGCGCACGGCCAGTTGCTGTTCGCCGGTCTTGTACTGGTCGCGGATCATCGAGCTGTCGAAGGTGGTGATCTCGGCCGCGATCCCCACGGCCTTCAGTTGCGCCTGCACCACCTCGGTCAGACGGCGGAACACGCTGTCGCTTTGCGTCCAGAGCGTGACCTTCAGCGGCTGGCCGTCCTTCACGCGCACCCCGTCCGGGCCCATCGCCCAGCCGGCCTCGTCCAGCGCGGCATTGGCGCGGGCGGGATCATACTTGATCTGCGCCGCATCCGAGACCTTCGACTCGGGCAGGGCCGAGATCAGGAAGGTATGCGCCACCGCCCCCACGCCGCCAAAGACCGAGGCCAGGATTTCCTCCTGATTGATGGCCTTGGCGGCCGCCTCGCGCACCTTGATGTCATCAAAGGGCGGTTTGGTCACGTTGATCGGCATGTAATAGACGTCCTGACCGGGCATGGTCAGCACCGCCAGATTGGCCTCCTTGGTCACTTCGCCCATCAGGTCGGCCGGCACGCCCAGCAGCATGTCCACGCCGCCGGTCTTGAGTTCCAGAAACGCGGTCGAATCTTCGGCAATCTCGCGGAAGGTCAGGCGCGCGATCTTGGCGGGACCCTGGTTCTTGGCCAGAGGCGCGCCCCAGGTGTAATCGTCATTGCGCACCAGCACGGTTTCCTGGCCGATGGCAAAACTTTCCAGCTTGAAGGGGCCGGTGCCATAGACCTCGGTCACGCCATAGTTGTCCCCCAGTGCCGCAAAGGACTTGGGCTCGATCACCGACATGTAGCTGGACGACAGGTTATAGAGCAGGTTCGGCTCGGGGCGCGACATCACGAAGGTGACGGTATGGTCGTCAACCACCTGCACCTCGGCCACCGCCTCGGTCATATAGGCGTTTTCGCTGGCCTTGAAGGCCTCAAGCCAGGCCTTCACGGTCTCGGCGTTAAAAGGGCTCGCCATTGTGGAAGGTGACGCCCTGCTTCAGCTTGAAGGTCCAGGACATGCCGTCGGCGGCCTCTTCCCAGCTTTCGGCCAGCCAGGGGTGGAACGACAGGTCGGCGGCCTGGCTGACCAGACGGTCGAAGATCAGCGTCGTGGCCTTGTTCAGGTTGTTCGCCTTGATCGGGTTGTAGGTGGGCGTGCCCACCTCGGAGGTGTTCAGCACGAAAACCGCCTCTTGCGCCATGGCGGCGCCGGCGGTCAGCGCGGCAAGGCTGACGCTGGCGGCAAGCAGCGATTTGCCGAAGATGGTGTGGAAGGTCATGAAAGGTCCTCTCTGTTGGCTGTTGGTCAGTTTTTGCCCGGGTTGCGCCCCGGGACGGTATGTCCGATGAAATTGCCGTAAAGCGCCGAGACGCGGGCCATGCGGTCCTCGACCACGGCGCCCAGCTCGCGAAAGACCCCGCTGACCAGAAGGCCGATCAGCGAGGACATGGCGCTGGTGGTGTCCCAGAACTGGTTGAGGTCGGTGGGCACGGCGAACAGCTCGGTGACGATGCCGGGCGCCCAGTCGCAATAGGGATCGGTGATCAGCGTGACCGGAATGCCGGCATCGCATGCGGCCTGCGCCAGATCGCGCGTCAGCCGCGAATAGCGCCGCCCGTCCACCAGAACCAGCGTCGTCTCCTGCGGCGGGGCCAGCAGGATCTCGGCGAAGTGACCGCCGGCCGCATCGGCCAGATGCACGCCGGGCCGCAGATATTGCAGGTTGTGGACCAGTTCGGCCGCGTGCCCGCGCTCGGTCTGAAAGCCCGCGACAAAAACCTGCGGGCGATGGGCCAGCCGCGCCACCGTGTCGTGGAAGGCCTCGGTCGCGGCCAGTTCATAGACCGCCACCAGCGCCGCGATTTCACGCTCCAGCGCGCGGGCAAGCTCGGTATTGTCCCGCTGGCTGCGGGCATGGAAATCGCGCAAGCGATCCCCGATCAGCCAGGGCTTTTCGCCCAGATCGACCTGCAGGCTGGCCTTCAGATCCTTGAGATGACGATAGCCGATGGCCCGGCAGAACCGCCCGACCGACGCCTCGGACACGCCCACCTTGGCGGCCACCGCCGCTGCGGTCTCGAAGGGCAGGGAGGTCAGGTTATGCAGCAGGTAATGGGCAAGCGCCCGTTCCGAGGGGGTGCCGCTTTCCAGCGCGGCGGTCAGGCGGTCGCGCAGATCGCCCGCGTCGTCTGACTCGATCCTGCGCGAAGGTAGCACCAACGTCCTCCCCTTTTGATCGAGACTGTCAGCAAACTTTCATTCGGTCAACGATGGAAGTAAACTGAACAAGATCGTCCCGCCCGCCGACAGGAGGCCCCATGTCCGATACCCCCCGCGCCCCCCTGCGCATCGACGGCGCCACGCTGCGGCTGGTGCGGCTGCCGCTGGTCACGCCTTTTACCATCGCCACCGGCACCATGACCGAAAAGGTGTTTCCGCTGTTGACCTTACGGGCCGACGGTCTGGAGGGCCATGCCGAGGGGGTGATGGACCCGCTGCCGGATTACCTTGAGGAAACCGTGGCCGGCGCGATGGACCTGCTGACCGGGGTGCTGCTGCCGCAGGTGCTGGGCCAGACCTTTGCCAACCCCGAATCGCTGGCGCGTCTGCTGGCGCCGTGGCGGGCCAATCACATGGCGCGGGCCACGGTCGAGATGGCGTTCTGGGACCTTTGGGCCAAATCGCTGAACCTGCCGTTGCAGACGGTGCTGGGCGGCGCGGGGGAGGCGGTGGATGTGGGCGTCTCGCTGGGCATCGGCCCGATCGAGGGCACGCTGCAGCGCGTGGCCGACCATCTGGCGCAGGGCTACAAGCGGATCAAGTTGAAGGTCAAGCCCGGCCATGACCTTGCCCTGCTTGAGGCCGTGCGCCGCGAGTTTCCCGACGCCCACCTGACCGTGGACGCCAATTGCTGCTATACGCTGGCCGATAGCGGGCTGATCGCGCGGATGGACGATTACGGGCTGGATTACATCGAACAGCCGCTGGCCTGGGATGACATCCACGACCACGCTACCCTGCAGGCCCGCATCCGCACGCCGCTGTGTCTGGATGAATGCATCCGCACGGTGGATCATGCCCGCAAGGCCCTGCAGACCGACGCGGCGCGGGTCATCAACATCAAGGTGGGGCGCGTGGGCGGCCATCTGGCGGCGCGGCAGATCCATGACCTCTGCGCGGCCTATCAGGTGCCGGTCTGGTGCGGCGGCATGCTGGAATCGGGGGTGGGCCGGGCGCATAACATCCACCTCTCCACCCTGGCCAATTTTACCAAGCCGGGCGATACCTCCTCGGCCAGCCGCTATTTCACCCGCGACATCATCGAGCAAAAGCTGGAAACGGCGGGCGGGCGGATGCCGGTGCCGAAGGGCGCAGGGATCGGCGTGACGCTGGATCTTGACTATCTGGCCCATGCCAGCCTGTCCTGCCAGGAGTTCGGCGCATGACCGAATTGACCTTCCGCGACCTGCGCGGCATGGCCGAGTTTCGCGCCGCCGAAGACCTGCAACGCAGCGTCTGGGGCGCGGGCGATGCGCCCGATCCCGCCGATCTGATGATGGTCATCCAGGCCGAGGGCGGGCTGGTCGGCGGTGCCTTCGCCGAGGGGCGGCTGCTGGGCTATGTCTTCGGCTTTCCGACCCGCGACCCGCAGGTGCAACATTCGCACCGGCTGGCCGTGTTGGCCGAGGCGCGGGGGCTGCGGCTGGGCTTGCGGTTGAAGTTCTACCAGCGGGAATGGTGTCTGGCGCGCGGCATCACCCATGTCCGCTGGACCTTCGATCCGCTGCGCGCGATCAACGCCGCGCTGAACATCGACAATCTGGGCGGGCAGTCGAACACCTATCTGCCGGATTATTACGGCGAGATGGCGGGGATCAATGCAGGCCTCGGCTCGGACCGGTTGCTGGTGGATTGGGATCTGGACGCGCCCGGCGTGGCCGCGCGCGCGACGGGCGCCTATCTACCCGCCGAGGCTGGCACGCCGCTGCCGATCGCGCTGCCCGAGGACCCGGAGGCGCTGGTGCGCGATGACCCCGCCCGCGCCACTGCGCTGCGGCTGGAGCTGCGGGCGGCATTGCAGGCGGCCTTTGCCGAAGGCCGCCGCATCATCGGATTTGACCGCAAGACCCGCCGCTATCTGCTGTCGGCCTGAGGGTCGGGCAGGGCTGCGGGTCTGGCGGGGCGGCAAGTCAGGGCGGGGCGGTGGGCCGCCCCAGCCGGGCCGGATCACTCCAGCACGATCACATCGCCCGAGCGCAGGCTCAGCTCGACCGTGGCGCCCACCGGCGGCGGCGGCGTGTCCCGGCGGTTGAAAGTGTCCAGCGTGACCTGCTGGCCACCCATTTCGGCGGTCAGCCGGATCACCGAGCCCAGAAACTCTACCGAGGTCAGCGTCGCCGGCAACACCACATCCGCGCCCTCGATCCGGCCCAGCCGCAGGGCCTCGGGCCGGGCGGCAAGCGCGACCGCGCCGGATTTCAGCGCCCGGCCCAGCTTGATCGGCGTCTGGCCAATCTGCACCACGCCGGCAGCGGGATCGGTGACCTTGGCATCCAGCAGGTTCAGCTGGCCCACGAAATTGGCGACAAAGCGGGTGGCGGGACGGTTGTAGATCTCGAACGGCGCGCCGACCTGATCGGCGATCCCTTCATGCATGACCACGATCCGGTCCGAGATGCTCATCGCCTCTTCCTGATCGTGGGTCACGAAGATGGTGGTGATGCCCAATTCGCGCTGGATGGCGCGGATCTCGGTGCGCAGGCTGACCCGGACCTTGGCGTCCAGCGCACTCAACGGCTCGTCCAGCAACAACACTTGCGGCTTGGGCGCCAGCGCCCGGGCCAGCGCCACGCGCTGCTGCTGGCCGCCCGACAGTTGGAACGGATAGCGGTTGCCCAGATCGGGCAGACCGATCAGCGCCAGCATCTCGGCCACGCGTTTGGCGCGCTCGGCCGCGGGCATGCCCTTGATCTTCAGCCCGAAGGCCACGTTTTCAGCCACCGTCAGGTTGGGAAACAGGGCATAGGCCTGAAACACCATGCCGATGTTGCGCTGGTTGGGGCGCTTGCCCACGACATCGGTGCCACCGATGCGGATCGCACCCGAGGTCGGATGCTCAAACCCCGCCACCATCCGCAGCACCGTGGTCTTGCCGCAGCCTGAGGGGCCCAGCAGCGACACGAACTCGCCCTTTTCAACCGCCAGCGAAAAGTCTTTCACCACCCGGTTCATGCCGAAGCTTTTTTCAAGATGCGAAATGTCGAGAAAGCTCATGGCGTGACCCTGGTATGTTTGGAAAGACGGGTGACAAGCTGGATCAGCCCCATGCAGGCCCAGGTGATCGCGAAGGCCAGCACCGAAAGGGCGAAGGGCTCATAGGGCTTGTTATGCCCGATACGTTGCAGATAGGGCCCGAAGGCCGGGCGGTCCAGAAGGGCCGCCAGCGTAAACTCGCCAATGACGATGGCAAAGGTCAGGAACGCGCCCGACAGCACCGCGGGCACGACATTGGGCAGGATCACCCGCGCAAGGATCGTGCCCCATCCGGCGCCGAGGCTTTGTGCGGCCTCGGTCAGGGTGGCGACATCAATGGTCCGCAGCCCGGTATCGACGGCACGATACATGTAGGGCAGCGCCAGCACGGTATAGCCAAAGGCCAGCAGCAGGTTGGTGCCCATCACCGTGCCGGTCAACGGCAACCAGCTGGAGGTGTTGTAGAGCTTGATATAGCCGAACACGATCACGATGGCCGGGATCACCAGCGGCAACAGGGTCAGAAACTCGACCCATGGCCGGGCCCAGGGCATCTTGAGCCGCACCCAGAACGCGGTCGGCACCACGATCAGCACCCCCATGGCGATGGTGACCAGCGCCATGACCACGGAATAGCTGAAGGTGGCCTGAAACTCCGGGTCGCCGATGATCTTGGCATAGGCGTCAAACGAATAGACGCCGCGCCGCGCCCGCAGCGAGAACTCGGCCAGACCCAAAAGCGGGATGAAGAAATAGCCCAGACCGAACAGCAGCACGATCCAGCCGGTGAGGCGGGCATAGAGGCTCATTTCAGCCACCTTTCGGCGCGCACCCGCAGCCAGATATAGACGACATTGGCGATGGCGGTGACGACGATCATGCCGAAAGCCAGCGCATAGCCCAGATTGGGATTGCCCAGCACATCGCCGCGGATCTGCGCGTAAAGCTGGATCGGCACGATGTTCAGCGACGATCCGGTCAGCGCGATGGCGGTGGCAACGGCGCCAAAGGCATTGGCAAACAGCAGCGCAAAGGTGCCCAGCAGCGACGGAAACAGGATCGGCAGGGCCACCATGCGCCAATACTGGCCGGTGGTGGCGCCCAGAACCTCGGCCGCCTCGCGCCACTCGCGTTTCAGCCCCTCAAGCGCAGGGGTGATGATCAGGATCATCAGAGGGATCTGGAAGAACAGATAGGTGACGGTCAGTCCCCAGAAGGACAGGATGTTGAACCCCAGGTCCCGGCTGAGGACGATCCCGAAATTCGACCGCAGGAAGGTCGTGACCAGCCCCACCGGGCCAAAGGTCGCCAGAAAGGCGAAGGCCAGCGGCACGCCGGCAAAGTTGGAGGCCACGCCCGAAAAGGTCAGCAGCGGCGCCTTGATGGTCTTCGGCACCGCCCCGAACACTACCGCCGCCGCCATGCCAAAGCCGATCAGACAGCCCAGCGCCGCTGACGCGACCGAGATCTTGATCGAGACCCAATAGCTGGACGGGATCGTGCCGGTTTGCAGATCACGCAGGTTTTGCAGGGTAAACCCGCCGTCGCGGTCCTGAAACGCGCCGATGACAATGTAAAGCGTCGGCAGGATCAGGAACAACATGACAAAGATCACGAAGGGCATCAGGCCCAGCCAGGTCAGCGGCAAGGGCCGCCGTGGCGCGCGGGAGGGTGCGGTCATGGAATGTCCGGGTTATCGGTCTTTTGAGACGGAGAGCCCCGGCCTGACGGAAGGTCGGGCCGGGGCCTTGGGCTTAGGCGCGGTTACTGGACGTTGGCGCCCACGACCGAATCCCAGCCGCCGACGACGGCAGCCTTGTTGGCGTCCACCTCTTCCAGCGTCGGGAAATAGGCGGCTTCATAGCTTTCGGCCGGCGGCAGCTTGGCCATCGCCTCGGCGTCCAGCTTGCCAGCCTTGGCCATCGCGTTGAAGCGCGCCGGGTGGCAGTAGCCCTTCAGCCAGAGGTTCTGGCCTTCATCCGAATACAGGTATTCCATCCACAGTTTCGCGGCATTCGGGTGCGGCGCATAGGCGCTGATGCCCTGAACATAGACGCCGGCCAGAACGCCGGTCTTGGGCACCACAACCTCGACCGGCGGGTTGCCGGCCAGTTCGTCGGCCCAGCTCAGCACGTTGTAGTCCCAGGCGATGGCGATCGGGGTCGCGCCTTGGGCCAGGGTGCCAGCCTTGGCGATGACCGGAACGAAGTTGCCGGCCTTGTTCACTTCGGCAAAGAACTCCAGACCCGCCTTGCCGGCCTCTTCGCCAGCCTTGGCACCCTTGGACAGACCGGCGGCCTGCACAGCCAGGATTGCCTGGTTCGAGGCGCGCGGATCGCCCGCCAGCGCCACTTGACCGGCATATTCAGGCTTGACCAGATCAGCCCAGTCCTGAGGGGTGTTCTCGACAAGATCCTTGTTCACGAGGAAGGCCATGACGCCGTAATAGTCGCCGTACCAGTAGCCTTCCGAGTCCTTGATGCTGTCGGGGATCTCGTCCCAGGTCGAGACTTTGTAGGGCTGCAGCAGGCCTTCGGCCTTCATCTGCGGACCGAAGGCCAGACCCACGTCCACGACGTCGGGGGCTTGCGGACCCTTGTTGTCCTTGTTGGCCTTGACGGCCTCGACCTCATCGGCCGAGCCCGCATCGGGGTTGAGCTCGTTGACCTGGATTTCCGGGTACTTGGCCTTGAAGCCGGCGATCACACCGCCGTAGTTGCACCAGCTGTGCGGCAGGGCGATGGTGGTCAGCATCCCCTCTTCCTTGGCCGCAGCCTCCAGCGCGGCAAGATCCTGCGCGCCGGCGAGCACGGTCGAGCCCATCAGCGCCACGAGCGTCAGCCCGGCGATTTGCGTCTTCATCATCTCCATCTCCCTCGGGCAGGATGCCCATTCTGATGCTGTCCGGTCTATTG
The DNA here is from genome assembly GCA_964439015.1 of uncultured Gemmobacter sp. Taxonomy (GTDB): domain Bacteria; phylum Pseudomonadota; class Alphaproteobacteria; order Rhodobacterales; family Rhodobacteraceae; genus Gemmobacter. The sequence goes on along the minus strand of CAYTMV010000013.1, from coordinate 17,782 downwards.
CCGGTTTGTGACGGTTTTGTTGCCATGCGCCTGTTCAGGGCGTCACGGCCTGCGTCTGACCCAGATCAAACGGCGGATTTCATCTTGGCGCAACGATTCAGTGATCGTTTCGTTACAAAAGCGCCATGTTTTTTCGATTGCGATTTGACGCGTTTCTGGTCTTGGCGAAAAAAAGCGAAAATGGATGGGCGAATTTGGCCCGGTATGGCGTGTTCGATTCGGTTCAAGGCGGATGATTCGGGCGCATTCCGGGGGGGGGCGGCCGGAACGCATCGAACAGGGGCACCGTTCAGGCGCATCGGACAGGCGCGGCTGACCCTGCGTCAGCGTGCGGCCTTTTCCTCGGCCTTGGCGCGGTTCCACAGAGCGTCCATCTCGGCCAGATCGCTGTCTTCGGGGCGGCGGCCGGTCTCGGTCAGCCAATCCTCGATCCGGTTGAACCGGCGGGTGAACTTGGCATTGGCGGCGCGCAGCGCGGCCTCGGGGTCGACCTTCAGGTGGCGGGCCAGATTGGCCATCACGAACAGCAGATCGCCAAACTCTTCCTCGACCTCGGCCTGGGTCAGGCTGTCGCGCGCCTCGACCAACTCGCGCGCCTCTTCGACGATCTTGTCCACGACCTGCGTGGTGGAGGGCCAGTCGAACCCCACCCGCGCCGCGCGGCGTTGCAGCTTGACCGCGCGGGTCAGCGCCGGCAGGGCCACCGCCACGCCGTCCAGCGTGCGGGCAGGCCCGCGCTCGGCCGCCTTGATCTTTTCCCAATCGACGGTCTGCTGATCGGCCGACTTGTCGCGGCTTTCATCGCCAAAGACATGGGGGTGCCGCGCGACCATCTTGTCCGAGATCGCCCGCACCACATCCTCAAAGGCAAACAGCCCGGCATCCGCTGCCATCTGTGCATGAAACACCGACTGGAACAGCAGGTCGCCCAATTCGCCGCGCAGCTCGTCCCAGGCATCGCGCGCGATGGCATCGGCCACCTCATGCGCCTCTTCCAGCGTATAGGGGGCGATGGTGGCAAAGGTCTGCTCGATATCCCAGGGGCAGCCATCCGGGGCGCGCAGCCGGGCCATGATCTCGAGCAGCCGCTCGATCCGCCCCGAAGGCTCATGCACCAGCGCGTCGCTGTCAGGCCGGGGCAGGGGGCGGGCAGGCATTGCGGATCCTCCGGTTTCGGTGTTCTCTGCCTGCCTGTAACATGACTGAACCGAGGTCCTCCATGCCCGTCCTGAACCGCATCGCCGATTTTGCCGACGAGATGAAGGCGTGGCGCCACCACCTGCACCGCAATCCCGAACTGGGGTTCGAGTGTCACCAGACCGCCGCCTTCATCGCCGCCCGCCTGCGCGAGATCGGCGTGGACGAGATTCACGAGGGCATCGGTCGCACCGGGATCGTGGCGATCATCCATGGCAATGCGCCGGGCCACACGATCGGTCTGCGCGCGGATATGGACGCGTTGCCGATCCATGAGACGACGGGGGCCGAACATGCCTCGACCGTGCAGGGGCGCATGCATGCGTGTGGGCATGACGGCCATGTGACCATGCTGCTGGGGGCCGCGAAATATCTGGCCGAAACGCGCCGCTTTGCCGGCCGCGTGGCGCTGATCTTCCAACCGGCAGAGGAGGATGGCGGCGGCGGTCAGGCGATGGTGCAGGACGGGATGATGGACCGGTTCGACATCCGCGAGGTTTACGGCATCCACAACGCGCCGGGCGTGCCCTTCGGGCATTTCCAGACCAATCCGGGGCCGCTGATGGCCTCGGTCGATACCGCCACGGTGACGATCACCGGCAAGGGCGGCCATGGCGCCACGCCGCATGATTGCGTGGACCCGGTGGTGGCGGTGGTGGCGATGGTGCAGGCGGTGCAGACCATCATCCCGCGCAACGTTTATGCACTGGATGAGGCGGTGATCTCGGTCACGCAGATCCATACCGGCACGGCCTCGAACATCATCCCCGAAGAGGCGATGTTCTGCGCCACGATCCGCTGCTTTTCGCCCGAGGTGCGGGCCTTGCTGAAACGCCGCTTCCACGAGATCGTCGAGGGCACGGCGCTGGCCTTCAACGTGCGGGCCGAGATCGACTATGACTGGGGCTATCCGGCCACCGTCAACCATCCCCATCAGGCGGCCTTTGCTGCCGAAGTCGCCGCCGAGATCGCCGGACCCGCCGGGGTCAACGCCAATTCGGTGCGCGAGATGGGGTCCGAGGATTTCTCCTACATGCTGGAGGCCCGTCCCGGCGCCTATCTGTTCATGGGCATCGGTCCCGGCGCGGGGCTGCATCATCCGGCCTATGATTTCAATGACGAGGCCGCGCCGGTGGGCGCGAGTTTCTTTGTCAGGCTGGTCGAGCGGGCCCTGCCGCTGGCTGCGGGCTGAAGCGTCGGAGTGAAACGGCGGGATGGCCGGGTGGAGTGGCCGCAAAGACGCGGGGGCTCTGCCCCCGCACCCCCGGGATATTTGGGCCTGAATGATGACAGGGCCGGACGCTTGACACGACGCGCGCGCTGCGGCCATCTGGCGCCACCGGATCCGGCGCGTCTCCGAGGACCAGAACGACGACCGCTTTCCTGACAGGGAGCGTTTGATGGCCCTTGAAGATGCCAAACACGAAATCGATGCAGCCTTTACCCGCAAGGGGCCCTCGCGCGGGCTGGCCTTCGAGAATGCCTTTGCCGGGGCCACGTCGTTTCTGCGCCGGACCTATACCAAGGATCTGGGCGGGGTCGACGTGGCCGTGACCGGCGTGCCCTTCGATCAGGCGGTGACACATCGCACCGGCACGCGGTTCGGGCCGCGCGCGATCCGAGAGGCCTCGACCCTGCAGCCCTATGATCCGCCGCATGGCTGGGGGACCGATCCGCTGTCGGAACTGACGGTGATCGATTATGGCGATCTGGCGTTCGACTATGCCAAGGTTGCGGATTTTCCCGCACGGCTGACCGATCACATCCGGCCGATCCTGGCGGCGGGTGCGGCCTCGGTCACGCTGGGGGGCGATCATTTCATCACCCTGCCCATCCTGCGCGCCTATGCCGAGGCTTTCGGGCCGATGTCGGTAATCCATTTTGACGCCCATTCCGACCTGTGGCAGGACGATGATTTCTCGCGCATCGACCATGGCACGATGATGTACAAGGCGGTGAAATCGGGGCTGGTCGATCCCCTGACCTCGGTGCAGATCGGCATCCGAACCCATTGCGACGACTATCTGGGCATGAACGTGATCGACGCCCGCGCCTGCCACGAGCAGGGCGTGGCCGCGGTCGTCGCCCGGGTGCGCGAGATCGTGGGCGACCGGCCGGTCTATCTGACCTTCGACATCGATGCGCTGGACCCGGCCTTTGCGCCCGGCACCGGCACCCCGGTCTGGGGCGGCCTTGCCAGCTGGCAGGCGGCGGCGATGCTGCGCGATCTGGCGGGCATCAACATCAAGGGCGGCGACGTGGTCGAGGTCTCGCCCCCCTATGACACCACAGGGGCCACCGCGATTGCCGGGGCGCATGTGGCGATGGAGCTGATCGCGCTGCTGCATTGGGCCAGGACGCGCGGCTGACGGGCCGGGCGTTTTCCGGGTATTTGGATCATGGTGAAACCGGGCGCGCGCGACCCTTGACCCGCGCTGCGTTCCGCGTCACATCCGCGCCATGCTGCCCGATGACAAACTTGCCCAGATCCGCGCCCGTTTCGAGTTTCTCGAGGCGCGGCTGGCCGAGGGCACGGCTCCGTCTGATCTGCCGGGCCTGATGCGCGAATATGGCGATCTGCGTCCGGTCGTGGCGCAGATCGACGCCTATCAGCAGGCGCGCGCTGATATGGCGGCTGCCGAGGGGCTGCTGGCCGATCCCGAGATGCGCGCGCTGGCCGAGGACGAGCTGGCCGATCTGAAGGCGCGCCTGCCTGACCTGGAGCAGGCGCTGCGGCTGGCGCTTTTGCCGAAAGATGCCGCCGATGCGCGTCCGGCGATCCTCGAGATCCGGCCCGGCACCGGGGGCGAGGAGGCGGCGCTGTTCGCGGCCGACCTTGCCCGGATGTATCAACGCTACGCCGAGGCGCGCGGCTGGCGCTTCGAAGTGCTGGCGCATCAGCCTTCGGACCTGGGCGGGATCAAGGAATTCACCGCCCATATCTCGGGCGAGGGGGTGTTTGCCCGGCTGAAGTTCGAATCCGGCGTTCACCGCGTGCAGCGCGTGCCGGAAACCGAGTCGGGCGGGCGCATCCATACCTCGGCCGCGACCGTGGCGGTGCTGCCCGAAGCCGAGGCCGTGGACATCGACATCCCGGCAGCCGATATCCGCATCGATACCATGCGGTCCTCGGGTGCGGGCGGCCAGCACGTCAACACCACTGATTCGGCGGTCCGGATCACCCATTTGCCGACCGGGATCGTCGTCACCAGTTCCGAGAAAAGCCAACACCAGAACCGGGCGATCGCCATGCAGGTGTTGCGCGCACGGCTGTTCGAGTTGGAGCGCGCGCGCGTCGATGAGGCGCGGGCGGCCGATCGAAAGGCACAGGTGGGATCGGGCGACCGCAGCGAGCGGATCCGCACCTACAACTTCCCGCAAGGGCGGATGACCGATCACCGCATCAACCTGACGCTCTATGCCCTGCCGCAGATCATGGCCGGTGATCTGGACCCGGTGATCGACCCGCTGATCGCCGAGGATCAGGCCACCAAACTGGCGGAGAGCGGGCTGTGACGACGCTTGCGCAGGCGCTGCGCGCGGCCACGGAACGGCTGGCTGCGGCCGGGGTCGACAGCCCGGCGCGCGATGCCCGCGTCTTGGCGGCCCATGTTCTTGGGCTCGCCCCGGATGCGCTGATTTTCGAGGGCGGGCGAGAACTGGACGCGCCTGAGGTCTCGGCGCTGGAGAAGGCCGTGGCCGCCCGCGCGCGCCGCCAGCCGGTCAGCCAGATCACCGGGCGACGGCTGTTCTGGGGCCGCAGCTTCCGGGTGACGCCCGATGTCCTCGACCCGCGTCCCGAGACGGAAATCCTGGTCGGGCAGGCGTTGTCCGGCCCGTTTGCGCGGGTGCTGGACCTCGGCACCGGCACGGGCTGCATCCTGTTGACGCTGCTGGCCGAGCGGCCCGAGGCGACCGGGCTGGGCCTCGACCTTTCGCCCGCGGCGCTGGATGTGGCGCGGGCCAATGCCGCCACGCTGGGTCTGGAGGGGCGCGCGCGTTTTGCGGCCTCGGACTGGTATCAGGCAGCTGAAGGCCCCTATGACCTGATCGTGTCCAACCCGCCTTATATCGCGGCAGACGAGATGGCGCAGCTGTCGCCCGAGGTCCGCGATTGGGAGCCGGATCTGGCGCTGACGCCCGGCGGCGACGGGCTGGACGCCTATCGCGCCATTGCCGCGGGTGCGCCCGCGCATCTTTCCCCGGGCGGGCGGCTGATGGTCGAGATCGGCCCCACCCAGGCGCAGGCGGTTGCCGCGCTGTTTTCTGCAGCCGGTCTGACCGACATTGTGGTCACCCAGGACCTTGACGGCCGCGACCGGGTGGTTTCGGCCGTCAAACGCTGACGCCACAGCCTGCAATTTCTGGCAATCTTCCCGAGAAAACCCTTGCGGCGCAGGTTTCCTTATGGTTCAAGGCCCTCAGTCGGCGCAGGCCAAGGCTTTGCCTTCCTCACCGGCTTCCCGCTGATCCCCCGACACCGCGCGCCGCATCGGCGGCGATCAGGCCCAGCCGGACCCTCAGGCCCCACAGGACAAGATGCGCTCTTCAAAGTCCCGCTCGCGCTCCAAGCAGAACCGCCCGCGTTCCATCGGCAACATCATCAACCGGGTCTTTGACAGCTCCGGTCCCGAGGGCAAGGTTCGCGGCACGCCGCAGCAGATTATCGAGAAATATCAGGCGCTGGCACGCGATGCCCAGCTGTCCAATGATCGCGTTGCGGCCGAAAACTTCCTGCAGCATGCCGAACATTACACCCGCTTGCTGGCCGAGGCGCAGCGCGAGCTGGCCGCAGAACAAGAGGCCCGCGCCGCGCAATATGCCGCGCAGAATGGCGGCCGCGACGGTCAGAATCGCGAGGGGCGCGATTGGTCGCGCGACCGGGACAACCGCGATCGCCGCGAGGGTGATGTGGGCCAGTCCGAGCAACCCTATGTGGCGGGCGAACATCCGTTTGCCTCCGAAGGCGGCGACGACCATCTGGTCGAAACACCCGAGGCCCGCGGCGAGCGTCGCGATGACCGCCGCGAGCCGCGCCACGACCGCCGCGATGATCGTGGCGAACGTCAACATCGCGAGGACCGCCAGCCGCGCGGCGAGCGCCAAGACCGTGGCGAGCGCAGCGATCGCGGTGAGCGGACCGAACGCAGTGACCGCACCGAACGCAGTGACCGTGGCGAGCGTCGCGATCCGCGCCGTGATGACACCCGCGCCCCGCGCGAGCCGCGCGAACCTCGCCCTGATGCGCCCGTTGCGGCCCCTGCTGCGGCCGAACCTGCCCCTGTGTCCCAGCCCGAAACCGCGCCCGCGTCGACCCCGGTGGTCGAACGGACCGTCGAGATCGTAGAATCCGGGGCCGAAAAACCGGCCCGCGCACCGCGTCAGGCCAAGCCTGTGGCCGAGGGCGAAAAAGCTGAAAAGCCCGCCCCCAAGCCGCGCGCGCCACGCAAGCCCAAGGTTGAAGCCGCCGATAAACCGACCCCCGACGCGGCCGAGTGATCCGCTGACCCCGCAAACGACGCAAGGCCCTCCACAGCGGAGGGCCTTTTCGTTTCTGCCCAATCGGGCGGGATGGTTCAGCCGGCCGCCACGATCCGGGCCAGGGCGCAAAACTGCTCCAGCCCCACTTCCTCGGCGCGCTGGGTGGGTTCGATTCCGGCTGCCCGCAGCCAGTCCTCGACCTGCGGCCCCAGCCCCTTCAGCGAGGAGCGCAGCATCTTCCGGCGCTGGTTGAAGGCCATCGCCGTCACCCGCGACAAGACCCTGGCATCTGCCGGATAGCGCGGCGCCTCCAGCCGTTTCAGATGCACCACTGCCGAATGGACCTTGGGGGCGGGGGTAAAGGCCTCGGGCGGCAGGCTCATGACGATCTGCGCATCCGTGCGCCATTGCGACAGGATCGCCAGCCGCCCGTAATGATCGCCCCGCGGTTTCGCCACGATCCGCTCGGCCACCTCACGCTGGAACATCAGCGTCAGACTGTCCCAGAACGGCGGCCATGTGTCCGGCGTCAGCCAGCGGATCAGCAATTCGGTGCCGACATTATAGGGCAGGTTGGCCACCACCCGCACCGGCGGTGTCAGATGCGCCAGCACATCGAGCTCCAGCGCGTCGCCATTGATGACCTGCAACCGGCCCGGGTAGGCGTCCGAGATCTCGGCCAGCGCCGGCAGGCAGCGCGGGTCCTTCTCGATCGCCAGCACGCGGCGCGCGCCCTCGGCCAAAAGCCCGCGCGTCAGACCGCCGGGGCCGGGCCCCACCTCCAACACGTCGCAGCCCGACAGATCCCCTGCCTGCCGCGCGATCTTGGCGGTCAGGTTCAGATCCAGCAGAAAGTTCTGCCCCAACTGCTTTCTTGCCACCAGCTCATGCGTGCGGATCACCTCACGCAGCGGCGGCAGCCCGTCGATGGTCGCCATTGACGCGGCCCCTTTCATCATGACCCAAATACCCCGCGGGGGTCCGGGGGCGCGCAGCCCCCGGCGCTGTCAGCCTCCAGCCGTCACCCCCGCGCCTGCGCCATCCGATGCGCCATCTTCAGCGCCGCGACAAGCGAATCCGGTCGCGCGATGCCTTGTCCGGCAATATCCGCCGCTGTGCCATGATCGGGCGAGGTGCGGATGAAGGGCAGGCCCAGCGTCACATTCACGCCCCCGTCGAAATCCACGGTCTTGACCGGGATCAGCGCCTGATCGTGATACATCGCCAGCGCCACGTCATAGCCTTCGCGCGCGCGGGCGTGAAACATCGTGTCGGCGGGCAGGGGGCCGGTCAGCATCAACCCTTCGGTGCGCAGCCGCTCCAGCACGGGCGCGATCAGGGTGATCTCCTCCTGCCCCATCGCACCGCCCTCGCCGGCATGCGGGTTCAGCCCGGCCACCGCCAGCCGCGGCGCGGGGATGCCGAAATCGCGGATCAGCGCGGCATGGGTGATGCGGATCGTCTTTTCCAGCAGATCGGCGGTCAGGGCCTGCGGCACCGCGGCCAGCGCGATGTGGATTGTCACCGGCACCACCCGCAAGGGGGGGTGGGCGGCCTCGGCGGCCAGCATCATCACCACATGCTGGACACCCGCCAGATGGGCCAGAAACTCGGTATGGCCGGGATGGGCAAATCCCGCGCCATCCTTCAGCGCCTTCTTGTGGATCGGCGCGGTGGTCAGGGCCGAACAGGCCCCCGATTGCACCAGTTGCACACCGCGTTCGATCGCCGCAATCACGCCCGCGGCATTGGCCGGGTCGATCACGCCGGGTGTGGCCGGGGCCGGGAACGGGATTTCCAAGACCGGCAGCGTTTCCGGTCCCAGCCGCAGGGCCTCGGCAGGGCCCTCCACCGCAGTCCAACGGGTGCCCGGCGGCAGATGGCGCGGGTCGCCCAGCCAGGCAAAGGGCACGTCTGCGCCAAGGATCGCCCGCGCCGCGACAGCCAGTTCCGGCCCGACGCCGCCCGGGTCGCCGCAACTCAGCGCGACGGGTCCGCGCTTTGGGCCGCGTTCAGGGCTGGCGGATGATGGCATTGGCGCGCAGCTCCTTCAGCCACAGGTCCGAGCGTTCGGCCAGTTGCTGGTTCACCAGAGTGTCGCGGACGCTGGCGCGGTTGATCGCGCCGCCTTCGGGCGGAACCGGGGTCCGCTGGCAAAGCTGCACGAAGACCTGCTGACCGGCGCGCGGCACGACGGTGGTTTCGTATTGGTCCAGCCGGGCGATGGCTAGGCCCAGATCGGAGGGCACTTCGGCCATGGCTTGCGTCTGGCGACTGCCAAGCGCCTGATTTTCCTCGCCCAGCACCGCCCAGAGATCCGAGCAGATGTCCACCCGCGCCTGCAGCTGCGCCAGCAGCGCCGCGCCCGCCTCGCCCGCGGGCAGCGTGACGGCCGTGTAATCGACCGAGACCGCGACCGGCGTCTCGGGCGGCATTTCTTCAAGACCGCGCAGCTGAAACAGCGCCACCGCTCCCGGCACCGCCAGCGGCTCGGACACTTCGCCCGGCGCCAGCGCCAGCACATAGGGCGCCACGGCCGGCGGCAGGTTCGACAGCGGCATCCAGTCCAGCCGGCCGCCGTTGTCGCGCGATCCGGCCGCCGAATGTTGCGCCACGGCGGCGGCAAAACCGCCCTCGGTGCTGACGTTGGCGCGGATCTGGCGGGCCAGCTCCAGCACCTGCAATTCTTCGCCCGGGGCGGCGGGGATCACCAGTTCCGACAGCAGCACCCGCAGCGCCTTGCGGCGGGTGTCGGCCTCGATGGCGCGGTCGATCTCGGCCTCGGAGACATTGGCAAAGATGCCGTATTTCGCCCGCACCATCTCGCGCCAGACCACGCCGGCGGCCACGAAATCGCGGAAGGTCTCTGCCGCGACGCCAGCCTGGCCCAGCGCCTCGACGAATTGCTCGGTGGTCATCTGCGCGCGCGACGCAAATTCGGCCATGCCCTTTTCGATATCCTCGGCAGTGGCCTCGAAATCAAACCGCTCGGCCTGTTCGATGCGCAGCCGGTCTTCGATCAGGGCGCGCATCGCCTCCTTGGCGGGATCGCCCGGCGCGCGCAGGATGGTCAGAAACAGCGCCCGCTGCTCGAACTCATAGCGCGAGATCACCCGGTCATTGACGATCAGCACCGGCTCGAACGGATTGCCGCCCGGCGCGGGGATCGGAATATCCTGTGCCGAAACCGGAGCAGCCAGCAAAAGCGAGATCAGGAGGGGGGTGAACAGGCGCTTCATCGAGGGTCGTCTCATCCTTGTCATGCCGGCGGTCGGCTTTGGCCCGACGGTCGGGCGGATCATCTGCTGCATGTGCGCGCCGGTCCCGCCTTGCCCGCGCCGCCAAAACCCAGAAGATCGACCGACAGGCCGAAATCCGTCGTCGGCTCCACACTAGTCGAGGATGTGAAGCGGCGCGAGAGCGAAAGATCGACCGCCAGGCATTCATTGCGGAAGGTCAGGCCCAGGCCTGCGCGGCTGGTGCGCTGGGTTTCAAAGTCATGGCGGCCCTCGGCCCGCAGGGCCCAGGCGCCGCCCAGATCATAGCGGCCGTCCAGATACAGCTCGCGGGTGGGATCGGGGCGGTTTTCGGCGGCGTCGGCCTTCATCCACAGCCAGCTGGCCGACAGGCCATAGCGTTGCGCCTGCGTGTCCAGCCGGGCTTCGGCCTTGGTCAGGTCAATCCCGTTCCCGCTGTCAAAGACCAGCCGATGGGTGAAGGCCAGACCGTTCGCCCCCTGCAGCCGCGCCGCCACCAGCCAGTCCGAGCTTTCGCCCGCCAGCCCCGAGGCATCCGGGAAGGGTTGCGCCGCATCGCGGAACACCCGCCCCGCCATCAGCGAGACCGAGCCGCCCGCCGCGTCATAGCGGGTCCATCCCAGCCCGACGTTCAGCCGGGCGCCATCCTCGCGCATGTCCGCGCCGGCAAAACGGTCCAGCGAGAACAGGTTGCCTTCGTCAAACTCGACCAGGGTCGAATCCTCGTTCGGCAACTCGTCGCCTACCAGCCGCGCCGCGGCCAGTTGCACCACGGGCGAGATCACCTGCCGCCCGCCGCTTGCGTCGCTGGCAACCAGCGGCCAGCGCAACTCGATCCCGCCGGCAAGGGCCGCGCGCTGATGGCTGCCCTGCCAGACGGCGTCCTGCTCGATCCCATAGCTGTCGAGCGACAGTTGTGTCAGCCCCGACACCAGCAACCCCGGACCGAAGATGAAGGACCGGCGCCAGTCCAGTTCCAGCGTCAGCCGCCCGGTATCGCGGCCATCGGCAATGCTGTCGGCATCCGGCCCGTCCAGCGGGTTTTCCGAGCTGCGCCAGCGGCTGTGGCTTTGCAGCCGAAAGCCCGCCTCGCCCCCGAAAGGCCCGCCGGTAAAGCGCCGCGCCCAGGTCACATCGGCCACCAGCGAGGGCAGGGTGGCGTTGCGCTCGCCCTCGCGGATCGAGTTCACATGGGTCAGCCGGCCCGAGACATGTTCATTGCGGCGGGTGCGGCCCAGTTCGATCCGGCTGACGATCCGGTCCTCGTCCGAGATGCCGTAATCCAGCAGATAGGCAGGGTCGGACACCGTCCTCAGATCGAAGGTCAGGCGGAAATCGCGGGGCATGGCAAAAGCCCCGGTCAGGATGCCGTAACCGCGGGTCTCGCCGTCCAGCGCCCGGTCGCGGGTCAGGGCGCCGGTCAGGTCCAGATCGCCGGTGGCAAAGGCCTGTCGATAACGGAACTCCAGCGTGCGGGCGTTCTTGGTGGTCAGATAGGGCGTCAGCGTCAGGTCACGATGCGGCCCGAGTGGCAGGAAATACGGCAGTTTCAGCCCGGTCCCAAGTTGCGAGGTGGTCCGCAACTCGGGCATCAGAAAGCCCGCGGCACGGTCCAGCGTCGGGTCGGGCATCCGCAGGCGCGGCAGCCAGAAGACCGGCACGCCGCCCATCTCCAGCCGGGCGTTTTCAAACCACAGTTGGCGTTCCTGCTGGTCATGGATCACGCGGCTGGCGCGGATCTCCCACAGCGGGCGGGGGGCCAGCCGGCACACCTTGCACGACGACGCCACCGTGTCCTGCAACACCGTGTAACGCCCGGCCTGCCGGCTGAGGCCGCGCGCCGCGATCTGCAGCCGTTCGTCCAGCACCATCCGGGCCGATTGCATCAGCCCTTCGCGCAGGTCGGCCGACAGTTGCGCGGCCTCGGCCAGCAGCACATTGCCCGTCCCGTCCAGAAGCGTGACCGGTCCGGTGATCTCCAGCCGGTTGGCGCGGCGGTCAAAGCGGATCGCGGCTGCGCGCAGGACCGCGCCGCGATAGCTGACCTCGACCCCGCCCGCGGCGATCAGCAGGTCGCGGCCCACCACGTCGACGCGGTCAGCGGTCAGGCGGGCCAGAGTGTCGACAGGCGCGCCGGCTGGCGGGGCGGCCGGCGTGGCCGCAGGCGCTGTGACCGCAGCCTCCTGCGCCCAGCCGCCCACGGCCAGCCCCGGCATCAGGGCTGTCGCCATCAGTGCAATGCGGGCAAGGCGGCGCATCAGCCATCCTCCAGATGCAAGAGCAGACCCATGGCCAGCAATACCGCAGCCAGCGGCGGAGTCCATGCCGCCATTGCCACCGGGATCTGGCCGTTATCGCCCAGCACCTGCGCGAAGTTGCGCAGGAAGAACAGCGCAAACCCGCCCAGGATCGCCAGCAGCACCATCATGCCCACCTTGCCCGCGCGCATGTGGCGCATGGTGAACCCGGCCGCCACCAGCACCATCGCCGACAGAAACAGCGGCAGCGCCAGCTGGTTCTGAAACCACACCTTATAGCCGGTGGCGCTGAATCCCGCGCGCTCCAGCCCGGCGATATAGGCGGGCAGATCCCAGACCGCGATACTGGACGGCTCGCCAAAGCTGTCGCGGATCCGCTCGGCCGTCAACTCGGATGGCAGGCGCAGGCTGCCTGACTGCTGCACGGTCGCATCGGGATTGGCGGCGGTCAGATCCCAGCGTCGCGCATCGGTCACGACCCAGGCGCCGGCCTCAAGCCCGGCGCTTCTGGCCGCAATCCGCGCGACCGGCTGACCGTTTGCGTCAAAGGTCAGGAAGGTGACGCCGAACAGTTCGGTCCCGTCCGGGCCGGCCTGATCGGCGTGGATCACCGTCTGGCCATCTGCTGCGCCCTGGCGCAGCCAAAGTCCCTCGTCCGAGATCGACAGGACCGAGGCCCCCTCCTGCACCAGGGCCGCGCGGGCGGCCGCATATTCCTTGGAGGTGGCGGCCACCAGCGGGTTCAGCACCGCCACCGCTACAAGGCCGATCACCATCGCCACCCACACGGGCGTCAGCAGAAACCGCAGGCCAGACCGGCCCGCCGCCCGCACCACCACCAGCTCGGACGAGCGGGCAAGGCCCAGAAACAGCGCGATCGCCGACAGGATCATCACCAGCGGCAGGATGGTATACAGGCTTTCCGGCACGTTCAGCGCCGCCATCCGCGCGGCCAGACCCAAGCCCCCCGCCTCCTTGAAGCGGCGCAGCTGTTCGAGAATGTCGATCAGGTAAAGCACGCCGAAAAACACCCCGAACACCCTGAGAAAGGTGAACAGGAATCGCCGCGCGATATAGAGGCTGAGCGTCATGCCAAGGCCCTCCGCGCGCCATGGACGCGCCGGGGGCGCTGGCTGAACCACAGCAGCAAGATCGCGATCAGGATGCCGAGGACCGGCGCCGCCCAGGCCAAAAGGGCCGCGCCATCCCGGTCCTGGGCATAGGCGGTGGTGGCGGTGTTGATCCCCTGCACCAGGATGATCAGCCCGACGGCCACACCGATCTGCCGAACCAGTCCAAAGCGCGAATAGCCGCCCTGCATCAGCGCCGCAAAGCCCAGCAAAGCCGCAGCCAAGGCCAGAAACGGCTGGGCAAAGCGGTTCTGGGCCTCGAAGGCAAAGGCGGCGGCGCTTTCGTGGGTTTCCTCCAGCAGTGCGGGGTCTGCGGCCAGCAGTTGTGGCGTCGAAAGTTCTTCCATCCGGCGCCTGTTTACCGCGTCGGCCGCGATCAGGCCCGAGAGGTCATAGGTGAAATCGGCAAAGCGCGTCACCGTCAGCCGTCCCGAGGGGCCAAGCCCCTGAATCATCCCGTCCACCATCACCAGCCGCGGGCCTGCGGCGCCGCTGGCCTCGGGGCGGACCAGAAAGGCACGGGTGGCGGTATAGGTGTCATGCGCGCCCGCCCGCCGGTCGGCCAGAAACAGATCGCGCAACTCGCCCTCGGGGGTGATGTCGCGGATGAACAGCGTCACCCCCGGCGCGGGGTTGAGAAACTGCCCCTCGACCAGAAACCGCGCGGTCACGCTTTCGTTGATCTCGGCGGTGCGGGCGGTCAGGGTGGCCCGGCTCATCGGCACCAGAAAATGCATCAGCGCCAACATCATCAGCGCCACGATCACCCCGAAGATCGCCACCGGGCGCGCCAGACGAAAGGCGGAAAACCCGGTGGCCTGCATCACCACCAGCTCGGACTCCGATGCCAGACGGTTGATCGCATAGACCACCGCGGCAAAGGCCGAGACCGGCAGCACCATCCGGATCAGGTTGGGCAGGCCCAGCGCCGAAAACTCCAGAAACACCAGCGCGGTCTGCCCGTCGCCGATCAGCCGGTCAAACAGCCCGACCGCCTGATTGATCCAGTAAACCGCCACCAGCACCAGCGAGAAGAACCCGAACAGCGACAGGAGACTCGCCACGATATATCTGTCGAACCGCGCCACCCTGCCGCCCCGGAACCTGTCGCCACATCCTGCCATCGGGGTCATCCGCGACGGCCCCGGCCTTGTTGACGCGACACTAGCCGGAATGGCGGGCGGGGTGAACTGCTATCTGGTCAACCGGCGACGGCCCGCTTAACGTGGCGGCCATTGCCCGTCTTTCGAGGATGCCATGAACCAACCCGTGCCGCTGCAATTCCGCCCGATCGAGGCCGATCATCTGAGCCAGACCCCCGGTCGCATCGCCGTCTGCCTGCCGGGCAATGGCGCGCTGGGGCCGGCGGCGCGGCGGCTGGACCGGGCGATGAAGGGCCAATTGGCGCGCTTTGCGGCCTCTGAGGCGTTCGGCGCGCTGAAACCGGGCGAGGCGGCAGATCTGACTTGTCCCGCCGGTCTGCAGGCCGATGCGGTGCAAGTGGTCAAACTGGATCGCCGCGCCGATGTCGCCACAGCGCGCAAGGCGGGCTCGACCGTTGGCGCGAAACTGCACAAGACCGCGACCCTGGTGATTGCCGAAAACATCCAGCGCGCCGCCGATCTGTCGCTGGGGCTGGTGCTGCGCGCCTATCAGTTCACCGCCCACAAGACCGCGACCGTCGATGCCGCCGGCCCGGTCACGCTGATGGTTTCCGACCCCGAAGGTGTGGCCGCCGAAGCCCGGTCGATGGCGGCGCTGGCCGAAGGGGTGTTCTTTGCCCGCGATCTGATCAACGAACCCGCCAATATCCTGACCACGCTGGATTTCGCCGCCCGTCTGGCCGCGATGCAGGAGCTGGGGCTTGAGGTCGAGATCCTCGAGGTCGAAGACCTGCGCCGCCTTGGCATGGGGGCGCTGCTGGGCGTGGCCCAGGGGTCCGAAACCCCGGCCCGCGTGGTGGTGATGCAATGGCGCGGCGGGGCCGAGGGCGTGGCGCCGCTGGCGCTGATCGGCAAGGGCGTGGTCTTCGACACCGGCGGCATCTCGATCAAGCCCGCGGCGGGCATGGAAGAAATGACGATGGACATGGGCGGGGCCGCGGTCGTCTCGGGCGTGATGCGCACGCTGGCGCTGCGCAAGGCCCGCGCCAATGTCGTGGGCGTGGTGGGGCTGGTGGAAAACATGCCCGACGGTCGGGCCCAGCGGCCCGGCGATGTGGTCCGCAGCATGAAGGGCGACACGATCGAGGTCATCAATACCGACGCCGAGGGCCGCCTCGTGCTGGCCGATGTGATGTGGTATGCGCAAGACCGTTTCAAACCCTCTGCCATGGTCGATCTGGCGACCCTGACCGGCGCGATCATCATCGCCCTCGGGACGGAAAACGCCGGTGTCTTTGCCAATGACGACCGGCTGGCCGAGGCCTTCCTCAAGGCCGCCAGGGCCGAGGGCGAGGGGGCCTGGCGCATGCCGATGGGGGATGCCTATGACGCGCGCCTGAAATCCCGCATCGCCGACATGATGAATGTGGGCGGGCGCGAAGGCGGCGCGATCACCGCGGCGCAGTTCCTCAAGCGGTTTGTCAAGGATGACACGCCGTGGATGCATCTGGACATCGCGGGCGTGACGCTGGCGAAGGCGGACACCACGCTGGCCCCCAAGGGCGCGACGGGTTGGGGGGTCATCAGCCTCGACCGGCTGGTGCGCGACGCCTACGAGGTCTGAGTGGCGATCTGGCTGTTCTATCACCACACCGAAAGCGGGCCGGGCGAAACCGCGCTGAACCTGCTGCCCCGCGCCTTGGCGCAGGGGTGGCGGGTGGCGTTGCGCTGCGGTCCGGGCGACCGGGCCGCGTGGTGGGATCAGCGGCTGTGGCTGGGGCCTGAGGACGGATTTCTGCCGCATGGCATCGCGGGCGGCGCGTATGACGACCGCCAACCGGTGCTGATCGGGCCCGAGGTTTCGGGGCAGGGGCGGCAGGCGCTGGTGCTGACCGACGGCACCACCGCCACCGCCGATGAGGCTGCCGGGCTTGAGCGGGTCTGGGTGCTGTTTGACGGCGCCGACCCTGCCGCGGTCGACGGCGCGCGGGCGCTGTGGCGTCAGGCGCAGGCGGGCGGGCAGGGGCTGCAATACTGGGCAGAAACCGCCGGCAGATGGGAAAAGAAACAGGAACGCGCGGCCGGCTGATGCGGCAGCCTCTGGCCAAACCATGGTGCAAGGCGTAAGGGCAGGGCATGAGCGATACCTTGCCCCCATGCCCCGAATGCGCCTCGATCTATGTCTATCAGACCGATGCGCTGCTGACCTGCCCTGAATGCGGCCATGAATGGACGCCCGGCGCCGATCCGGCCGCCGATCCGGCCGCCGCCGATCAGGTGCGCGATGCGGTGGGCAATGTTCTGGCCGATGGCGACACGGTGACGGTGATCAAGGATCTGAAGATCAAGGGATCTTCGGCGGTGGTCAAGGTCGGCACCAAGGTGCGCGGCATCCGGCTGGTCTCGGGCGATCACGACATTGACTGCAAGATCCCCGGTATCGGCCAGATGGGGCTGAAGTCGCAATTCGTGAAGAAGGTGGCCGAGTAACCCGCGGCCCGGCGCGATCAGCGTTCCAGCACCATGCGCTGGTTGTCGATCTGGATGCGGAAACGCCCCAGATAATCCATGCCCAGCAGCGCGCCGTCCATCTGGCCGGAATTGACCTGTGCCGGCACATCCCGATCGACAAAATCGCCCAGCCGCATCTCGGGCAGGCGGACAAAGGCAGTGCGCACCTCGCCATTGGCGGTGACGGCGCGGCCGGTATAGGCCAGACCCTCCGGGTCGATGCCCAGATCGCGGGCCACATCGCGGCCCAGCACCACGCCGCTGGCGCCGGTATCGGCCATGAAACGGATGCGCTGGCCGTTGACCGCGAGCGTCAGGTAGAAATGTCCGTCCGGGGCGCGCGGCACCTCGACCCGCCCCGAACTGATCTGCTGGATCGGGGCAAGCTGGCTGCGGATGTCGCCCCACAAGCCATAGCCCGCGACCAGCGCCAAGCCGATCATCCCCCAGGCCAGCAACCCGCGCAGCGCCTTGCCGCCATTGCGGCGAAACTCGACCAGCGCCCAGCCACCCACCGCCACCAGCAGCAGCGACAGATAGAGCAGCCTTGCTGTGGTATCGCCGTCCATCATTCTCTCGGCCTTCTGTCACAGGTGGGCTTTTGTCACAGGTGGGGCGGGGTCAGCCGCCGATCAAGCCCGTGCCGCGCACCCCGTCGATCACGAACTGCACCGACAGCGCCGCCAGCAACATCCCCAGCAGGCGGGTGATGACCATGGTGCCGGTGCGGCCCAGGGCGCGCTCGATCGGGGTGGCGATCAGCAGCAGGGCAAAGGTCAGCGCGATGACGGCCAGCATCAAGCCCATCACGGTCGCCATCCCGGCCATCCCGCCGCCTGCCTGTC
>CAYTMV010000012.1:35753-47775 GCA_964439015.1 uncultured Gemmobacter sp. | reverse complement strand
AGCGACTTGCCTTCCCACTCGGTGCCGGCAATCAGCTTGTTGCCGTTGTCGACATAGGCCTTGTGGTGCAGGTCGTGGTGATATTCCAGCGTCTCCTTCGACATGCCCAGCGACGCCAGTGCGTCATGGGCATAGGGCAGATCGGGAAGGGTGAAAGCCATGAAAAATTCTCCTGTCGGAACTGTTCGCTACCCCAGCAATAAGAGGCCTCGACCGCCGAAGGTCAAGGCCCGCCACGGAACAAACCGCCTCAGGTCCGGACCGCAGGCCACCCGCCAAGAGGGGGCGCTGCCCCCGTCCCTTCGGGACTCCCCCGGGATATTTGAGCCTGAATGATGAATGCGCCCGACTATCATTCAGGCCCAAATATCCTGGGGGTGAGGCGCGGCACGCGCCGAGGGGGCAAAGCCCCCTGACACCGCATCCATCGCCTTGCGACCAAACGAAAAAGGCCCCGCCGGAGGAGACGGCGGGGCTGAGAGGAGGTTTTTCGATCCGGCTCAGAGCGGCTCGGAGCCAGGCTGCACCGAATGGCTCAGCGCGCCGAACACATAGGCCGCGACCGAGCGGAACGACACCAGCGTATAGCCGTTGCCCGATTTCCAGACCGCCGCTGCCACCTGTGCCGCGCGCGAGCGGCGCAACTCGCCCGGTTCCAGCGTGGCAAAATCGACCGGCAGAAGCTTCATCAGCGCCTGATCGGCCTTCTCGCCCTCGATGCGGAACACCGCGCGAGCGTCCGACACGTCGACCGCCAGATGGTGCTGGCCTTTCAGGCTTTCGACCAGCCCCGCCAGCGCCGCGGGCACGTCGGCGCGCGGCAGGATGAGCAGGTATTCGTCCGGGCTCATCCAGCCCGTCGCGCGCTCACCATTCTCGATGACGCGGCGCGGGGCCGGAAGGTCGGTGCCGGTGACGGCCTTGACCGCCGCCGCCAGACCCGGGACATCGGGCTTGGCCCGCAACGAGATCATGCCCAGCGGGCCGATCTCGCGCACGGTTGCAAAGCCCTTGGTGCTGGCCCCGTTGAGGGGGGAAACCGGCTTCAGATCAGACATTCTGTTTTTCCCCATCCTTGTCGTAGAACACCGGATCGACGATCCGGGCCTGCACGGTGCCACCGTCCAGCTTGGTCATTTCGATCACCTCGCCCTTGCGGGTCAGGCCGCCCTTGACCAGCGCCATCGCGATCCCCTTGCCCAGCGTGGGCGAGTAATAGGTCGAGGTGACGCGGCCCTGGGTGTTGCGCTGGCCATTGGCATTGACGCCCGGGGCCGGCGCATAGGCGCCATCCTGGATCACGCTGCCGTCCAGCGTCTCGAGGCCGACCAGCTTCCAGCGGTCGGGGCTGGCCAGATAGGGCCGCTCCTGTCCGCGCTTGCCGAGGAAGTCGGCCTTCTTCTTGGAGATCGCCCAGTCGAGGTTCAGGTCTTGCGGGATCACCGTGCCGTCGGTTTCGTCCCCGATCATGATGAAGCCCTTTTCGGCGCGCAGCACGTGCAGGCCTTCGGTGCCGTAGGGCATGACCCCGAACTCGGCGCCGGCCTTGTGCAGCGCCTCCCAGAAGGCGTTGCCCAGCGCCGCCGGCACCGCGATCTCGTAGCTGAGTTCGCCCGAGAAGCTGATCCGGTAAGCCCGGACCGGGAAGCCGCCGAGCGTGCCGTCGATCCAGGTCATGAACGGGAAGGCCTCTTTCGAGACATCCATGCCGCCCATCTTTTCCAGAACCTTGCGGGCCTTGGGGCCGACCACGGCAACCTGGGCATACTGCTCGGTCACATTGGCGGTATAGACCTGCCAGTCCCACCACTCGCATTGCAGCCAGTCTTCCATCCAGCCATGGATGCGATCCGCACCGCCCGAGGTGGTGTGGCAGAGCCAGGTATCCTCGTCGATGCGCGCAACCACGCCGTCATCGCTGAGGAAGCCCTGCTCGTTGCACATCAGACCATAGCGGCACTTGCCCACCGGCAGGGTCGACATGACGTTGGTATAGAGCATGTCGAGGAACTTGCCGGCATCCGGGCCCTTGACGATGATCTTGCCCAGCGTCGAGGCGTCCAGCAGGCCCACGTTGTTGCGGGTGTTCAGCACCTCGCGGTGGACGGCCTGCTCATGCGTCTCGCCGGCGCGCGGGTAGCAATAGGGACGCTGCCACAGACCGACCGGCTCCATGTAGGCGGCATTGGCGAGGTGCCAGTCATGCATCGGGGTGCGACGCAGCGGCTGGAAGATATCGCCACGGGCCTCGCCAGCCAGCGCGCCGATGGTGACCGGCGTGTAGGGCGGGCGGAAGGTGGTGGTGCCGACCTGCGGGACCGGCGTGTTCAGGGCGCCAGCCAGCACGGCCAAGCCGTTGATATTGCTGAGCTTACCCTGATCGGTGGCCATGCCCAGCGTGGTGTAACGCTTGGTATGCTCGACCGATTCATAGCCTTCGCGTGCGGCCAGTTGGACGTCCGAGACTTTCACGTCGTTCTGGTAATCCAGCCACATCTTCATGCGTTTGGCAGGCGCGGCACCTTGCGGCATCACCCAGACCGGCATCAGCGGCTGTTCGGCCGGGGCATCGGCGCGCGCGGCGGTGCTGCCACCGGCTGCTGCCGCGGCATCGGCCAGAATATCCGCGGCATGCAGATGGCCCGAGGCCGAACCCGCCGTCACCACCATCGCCGAACCGTCATGGTTCAGCGGCGGGCGGTTGGGATCGGGGCGGAACATCGCCTGCCCCTCGTCCCACAACAGCTTGCCGCCGCAATGGCTCCAGAGGTGGACCACCGGCGACCAGCCGCCCGACATGGCGACGGCATCGCAGGGGATCTCTTCCAGCGCGGCGCCCTGGCCGGCGTGATCGCAGATCTTGACGCCGGTCACGCGCTTGCCGCCCTTGACCATGGCGATGGCCTTGCCGGTCTCGACACGGATGCCCATCTGGCGGGCGCGGGTCGGCAGCTCGCCCTCGGCACGCGGGCGGGCATCGAGGACCACCGGAACCGACAGGCCGGCCTCTTTCAGCGCGATCGCGGTGCGATAGGCGTCATCATTGTTGGTCACGACCACGGTGCGGTCGCCGGGCGTCACCGCCCAGTTGACCAGATAGTCGCGCACTGCAGCCGCCAGCATGACACCGGGGATGTCGTTGCCGGCGAAAGACAGCGGCCGTTCGATCGCGCCGGTGGCGGCGATGATCTGACCGGCGCGCATCCGCCACAGCCGTTTCTTCGGGCGACCGTCGCCGGGGGTGTGGTCAGCCACCTTTTCCTCGGCCAGCGCATAGCCGTGGTCATAGCTGCCCGCCGCCATGCAGCGCGCCTTGACGGTGACATTCTCCATCGCCGACAGCTTGGCCAGCGTGGCCTCGACCCAGGCTTCGGCCGGCTGGCCGTCGATGGTCACGCCATCGACCACCGCGCGGCCGCCCCAATGGGCCGCCTGCTCCATCAGCCAGACCCGCTTGCCAGCCTCGGCCGCGGTCAGCGCCGCTTGCAGGCCGGCAATGCCGCCGCCCACCACCAGCACGTCGCAGAAGGCATAGGCATATTCATACCGGTCGGCGTCCCGCTCTTTCGGCACCTTGCCGAGACCGGCCGATTGCCGCACGATCGGCTCGAACACATGTTTCCATGCCACACGCGGGAACATGAAGGTCTTGTAGTAAAAGCCCGCCGGCAGGAAGCGGTAGGCATAGTTGTTGACCACGCCCACGTCGAATTCGAGGCTGGGCCAGTGGTTCTGCGTGGTGCAGGTCAGGCCGTCGAACAGCTCGGTGGTGGTCACGCGCTGGTTCGGCTCGAACCGGCCACCCTCGCCCATGTTCACCAGCGCGTTCGGCTCTTCGGCGCCCGAGGCGACGAGACCGCGCGGGCGGTGATACTTGAAGCTGCGGCCCAGCAGCAGCTGGTCATTGGCCAGCAGCGCCGAGGCCAGCGTGTCGCCCTTCAGCCCGCGCATCCGCTTGCCGTTGAAGGTGAAGTCCTGTGCGGTGCCGCGGTCGATCAGGCGGCCACCCTTGGAAATCCGGGTGCTCATTTGTAACCCTTCCAGTCCGGCCGCTTGGCCTTGATCTTGGCGATGATGTCTTCGGGCGGCTCGGTGGTCTGGGCGGGATAGGTGCCAAAGACCTCGAGCGTGGCGGTGCAGCGCGCGGCCAGGAACCACTTGCCGCAGCCATAGCTGTGGCGCCAGCGTTCGAAATGGACGCCCTTGGGGTTCTTGCGGGCGAACATGTAGGCCTCGAAATCCTCATCCGAGGAGCCGGGGCCAAAGCGCTTCAGATGCGCCTCGCCGCCGGGCGACAGTTCGGTTTCTTCGGCCTTCACGCCGCAATAGGGGCATTCAAGGATCAGCATGTGCGGGCCTTTGCGTTGATCTGGGTATGCGCGCGAACGGCGCGGAACGGTGTCGGACGGGTCATCAATGCGCCACCCCTGCCGCGACGCTTTCGTCGATGAACTGGCCTTCCTTGAAGCGCCACATCGAGAAATCCGCCGCAAGCGGGCCGGGCTGGCCCTTGGCCATCAGCTCGGCCATCGCCCAGCCCGAGCCGGGGATCGCCTTGAAGCCGCCGGTGCCCCAGCCGCAGTTGAAGAAGCAGTTGCCCAGCGGGGTCTTCGAGATGATGGGCGACCGGTCGCCGGTCATGTCCACGATCCCGCCCCACTGGCGCAGCATCTTGAGGCGCGAGATCATCGGGAAGGTCTCGACCAGCGCGCGCAGGGTTTCCTCGATGTGGTGGAAGCTGCCGCGCTGGGTGTAGTTGTTGAACCCGTCGGTGCCGCCGCCGATCACCATCTCGCCCTTGTCGGATTGCGACATGTAGCCGTGGACGGTGTTGGCCATGACCACCACGTCCATGCAGGGCTTGATCGGCTCGGAGACCAGCGCCTGCAGCGCCACCGCCTCGATCGGCAGGCGGAAGCCCGCCATCTCGGCCAGCTGGCCGGAATGACCGGCGACGACCACGCCCAGCTTCTTGCAGCCGATGAAGCCCTTGGTCGTCTCGACCCCGGTCACTTGGCCGTTCGACTGGCGCACCGCGGTCACTTCGCATTGCTGGATGATATCCATGCCCATGTCAGAGCAGGCACGGGCATAGCCCCAGGCCACGGCGTCGTGGCGGGCGGTGCCGCCGCGCGCTTGATAGAGCGCGCCCAGAACCGGATAGCGCGGGCCGTCGATATTGATGATCGGCACCAGCTCCTTGACCTTTTCGGGGCCGATCCACTCGGTCGTGACGCCCTGCAGGTTGTTGGCATGCACCGTGCGCAGATAGCCGCGGACCTCGTGGTGGGTCTGCGCCAGCATCAAAAGACCCCGCGGGCTGAACATCACGTTGTAGTTCAGGTCCTGGCTCAGGGTTTCATACAGGCTGCGGGCCTTTTCATACAGCGCCGCCGAAGGGTCCTGAAGATAGTTGGAGCGGATGATGGTCGTATTGCGACCCGTGTTGCCGCCGCCCAGCCAGCCCTTCTCGATCACCGCGACATTGGTGATGCCGTGGTTCTTGCCCAGATAATAGGCGGTGGCGAGGCCATGCCCGCCCGCGCCAATGATGATCGCGTCATATGAGGCTTTGGGGGCGGGGCTGCGCCAGGCGCGCTCCCATCCCTGGTGGAAGCGCAAGGCCTCACGCGCGACGGCAAAGGCGGAATAGCGTTTCATACGGGCCGACTCCGGTTGGGGACGTTTGAATCATGTCTGACAGATTGTCGCATTTCCGCCATACATGCGCGCGGCAAAACGTGGCATTTTGCGACATCCACGAAATGCTGCGACATCAGGTCGGCGTGAGGTGGGCGCTTTGTCGCCCCTGCGGGGGTTTCACGCGCGGCTGGCTGCGGTTACATCAGGGGCGACAGGCAAGGGACGCGTGGCGATGGATATGGCGATCTTCTGGATGACGGCGGGCGGAATGGTGGCGCTGGTGGCGGCGCTGCTGCTGCTTGGCCTGCGGCGCGGCGCCGCGTTGGAGGCGGGCGAGCCCGAGGCTTTGAAAGACGTTCAGGTCTATCGCGTCCAGCTGGCCGAGATCGAGCGTGACATCGCCCGCGGCCAGATCGAGGCCGAGGAAGGCCAGCGCCTGAAGACCGAGGTCTCGCGCCGCCTGCTGGAAGCCGACCGCAAGCTGCAGGCCGACACGCGCGCCCCGGTCGTGACCGCGGGCGGCGTCTCGATGCTGGCGACCGGCGTGATCGTGGTGGCGCTGGCGGGCTCGGTCTGGGCCTATATGCAGATGGGCGCGCCGGGCCTGCCCGATCAGCCGATGGCCCAGCGCATCGCCGAGGCCGAGCGGCTGCGCGCCGCCCGCCCCAGCCAGGAGGTGGCCGAGGCCGCCCAGCCTGCCCCGACCCTGCCCGAAGGCGCCGACGCGAATTACCTGAACCTGATGCAGCAGCTGCGCGCCAAGGTGGCCGAAAATCCCGAGGATATCGTCGGCCAGCAGCTTCTGGCCCAGAACGAGGCCAAGCTGGGCAATTACGCCGCAGCCCGCAAGGCGATGGCGCAGGTGGTGGCGCTGAAAGCCCCCGCCGACACCGCCGATGACCACGCCACGCTGGCCGAACTGATGGTGATGGCCGCCGGCGGCACCGTGACCCCCGAGGCCGAGGCCGCGCTGGCCGAAGCCCTCGCCCGCGACCCGAAGAACGGCACTGCCAGCTATTATCTGGGGATCATGGAGGTGCAGCTGGGCCGGCCCGACCGCGGTTTCCAGATCTGGCGCGCGCTGATCGAGCGCGCCCGGCCCGGCGAGCCGTGGACCGAACCGCTGCATGCCCAGATCGGCGACATGGCGGCAGCCGCCGGCGTGCGCTATACCCCTCCGGCCATGGCCGGCGCGGCAGGCCCCGGCCCCAGCGCATCCGACATGGAGGCCGCCGCCAGCATGACCCCCGAGGAACGGCAGCAGATGATCGCAGGCATGGTCTCGCAACTCTCCGAGCGTCTGGCCGCCGAGGGGGGGCCTGCCGAGGATTGGGCGAAACTCATCAATGCTTATGGCGTCATGGGCAACACCGACAGCGCCCGCGCCATCTGGACCGAGGCACAAAGCCGCTTTGCCGACCGCCCGGACGAATTGGAGATGATCCGGGCCGCCGCCCTGCAGGCGGGCGTGGCCGAATGATCCTGCCCGACATCCGCGAATTTGCAGCAACCCTGCCCCCAAGCGGGGCGCTGTTCGGCCTCGACCTGGGCGACAAGACCATCGGCATCGCGGTCTCGGACCTGCGGCGGGGCGTGGCGACGCCGATGCAGACCCTGCGCCGGGTAAAGTTTACCGAGGACGCCAATGCCCTTCTGGCGCTGGTCGGCCAGCGCGGCGTGTGCGGGCTGGTGCTGGGCCTGCCGCTGAACATGGATGGCAGCATCGGTCCGCGGGTGCAGAAGACCCGCGCCTTTGCGCAGAACCTCAGCCGCATGACCGATCTGCCGATCACCTTCTGGGACGAACGCCTCTCGACCGTGGCCGCCGAACGCGCCATGCTGGAGGCGGATCTCAGCCGCGCCAAGCGGGCCGAGCGCATTGACCATGTGGCCGCCGGCTTTATCCTGCAGGGCGCGCTGGACCGGCTGAAACATCTGGAGGGGTGAGGATGGACGAAATCTGGAAACGCGCCGAGATCGAAAGCCCCTGCGTGAAGATCTGCGTCATCCATCCCGAGGCGCAGATCTGCGTGGGCTGCCATCGCAGCCGCGACGAGATCGGCCTTTGGTCCACGATGACGCCCGAGGCGCGGCGCAAGGTGATGGCCGAACTGCCCGCCCGCGCCGCCACCCTTGTCAAGCGCCGCGGCGGACGCGCGGGCCGGACCGGCGGCTGACGGCGCCCTTCGGCCTTACCAACCCAGCGCCTTGCGGCCCATATTGGCGGCAACTGCGATCAGAAACAGCGCGAAGGCACGTTTCAGGGGCGCAGGATTCATGCCATGCGCCAGCCGCACGCCCAGGGGCGTGGTCAAAAGCGTCATCGCCACCACCAGCGCAAACGCCGGCAGGTTGACCGCGCCGATCGACAGGGGCGGCGGATTTTCGACGCAGGTGAACAGGAAGCCAAGGGTGGCCGGCGCGGCGATGATCAGCCCCAGCCCCGAGGCCGTGCCCACCGCGCGGTGGATCGCCATCCCGTGCAGGGTCATCAGAGGCACGCCGAAGGTGCCACCGCCAATGCCCATCACCGCCGAGGCCAGCCCCAGCGCGCCCCCCATCCCCCAGGCGCGCGGCCCGTGCGGCAGGTGATCGGCCAGCCGCAGATCCTTGCGGCCCAGCAGCATCCAGAGCCCCGCGAGGGCCGCCAGCACCGCAAAGACCGCCGTCAGCGTATCGGATTTCAGGCTTGAGGCCAGCAGCGCCCCTGCCCCGGCCCCGATCGCAATCGCCGGCGCCCAGCCGCGCAGTAAATCCCGGTCCACCGCCCCCCGCGCCGCATGGGCGCGGAGCGAGCGGGTCGAGGTGGCAAGGATCGTTGCCAGCGAGGTGCCGACGCACAGCTGCATCAACTGTGGCCCGTCATGCCCCAGCGCGGCAAAGGTGTAGTAGAAGGCCGGCACCAGCACCATGCCGCCGCCCACGCCCAACAGGCCCGCGATCACGCCCGCCACAGCCCCCACCGCAGCAAGGATCAGGAAAAACGGCAGAAGGGTCATCAGGTCCATGCTCGGGCTCCGGGGTTTGACAGCGCCGGTCTAGCCGGTTCAGCCCAGCGCCGCCAGCGCCTCATCCAGCAGATCGAGGCCTGCGCCGGGGCGGTTGGCGCCCTCGGACAAGATGCGCCGCCAGCTGCGCGCGCCCGGCTGGCCGTGAAACAGCCCCAGCATATGCCGGGTGATCTGATGGAGCCGTCCGCCGGCCGCCAGATGCGCGGCGATATAGGGGCGCATGGCATCCATCACGGCACGACGGTCGGGCGCGAAGCCATCCCCCCACAGCGCATCGGCGCCGATCAGCGTGGCACCCGGATCGTGATAGGCGGCGCGGCCGATCATTACCCCGTCCAGCCCCTGCGCCAGCAGCGCGCTTGCCTCGGCCAGCGTCTGCACGCCGCCATTGAGGCTGATCGTCAACTCGGGGAAACGCTGCTTCATCGCCAGCACCAGCGGATAATCCAAGGGCGGGATCTCGCGGTTTTCCTTGGGGCTGAGGCCTTGCAACCAGGCCTTGCGGGCGTGGATCACGAAATGGCGCACCCCTGCCCCGGCCACGACCTCGAGGAAACGCGGCAGGATTTCGGCCGGCTCCTGATCATCCACGCCGATCCGGCATTTGACCGTAACCGGCACGGCGGCCTCGGCCTGCATTGCCGCCACGCAATCGGCCACAAGCTGCGGCGTCAGCATCAGCACCGCCCCGAACGCCCCCGATTGCACCCGGTCCGAAGGGCAGCCGCAGTTGAGGTTCACCTCGTCATAGCCCCAGTCGCGCGCAATTGCGGTGGCCTGCGCCAATTCGCGCGGGTCCGAGCCCCCCAGTTGCAGCGCCACCGGATGTTCAGCCGCATCGAAATCCAACAGCCGCGGGCGCGGGCCATGCATGATGGCGGGCGCGGTCACCATCTCGGTATAAAGCATCGCGCGGCGGGTCATCTGCCGGTGGAAAAAGCGGCAATGGCGGTCCGTCCAATCCATCATCGGCGCAACCGACAGCCGCGCCGCATCCCGAACCACGGATTCCCCTTGTTTGATGGTGGTTCTATCCTGGGTCATCTGCTGGTCTCTGGACTGGTTTCGCGTCGTTCTGCCCGGTTTGGCGGGCGGAGAGATGTCAAGCCGTGGCATCTGCGCCGCCGGTTTAGCAAGTCCGGCCCGCCTTTTCCACCCGCGCGGGGGGGCATGGGTCGAGGTTTCGGCGCCCGGGCTCAGGCGGGATCGAAGATCAGGGCAATCTCTGCGCCCGTCAGCAGCCGCCACTGACCGGGCGCCATGTCCTCAGGCAAGGTCAGGCCGCCCAGGCTTTCGCGGTGCAGGGCCTCGACATGGTTGCCGGTGGCGGCGAACATGCGGCGCACCTGATGATACCGGCCCTCGGTCACGGTCAGCAGCGCCTCGGTTTCCGAGACGACGTGCAACGCGGCGGGCGCGAGGGGCTTGTCCTCCCCCTCCAGCATCATTTGCCCCGAGGCAAACAGCGCAGCCTCGGTGCCGGACAGCGGGCGGGCCAGCCGGGCGCGATAGGTCTTTCGGACATGGCGTCTGGGGCTGATGACGCGGTGCAGCAGCGCGCCGTCATCGGTCAGCAGCAAAAGGCCGGAGGTCTGCTTGTCCAGCCGACCGATGGTCGAGATCGCAGGCTCCCGCCGCCGCCAGCGCCGGGGCAGGACGTCATAGACCAGCGGCCCGTCTTCCTTGTGCGAACAGGTCATGCCCAGCGGCTTGTTCAACAGGATCACCAGACCGGGCAGCGGGTCCAGCGCCGCGCCGTTGATCCGCATGCGGTCCGGCAAATCCGGTGTGACCGGGATGCGTTGCGCGACATCACCCAGCGCCACCCCGTCGAGCGTGATGGCGCCCGCCTTGGCCAGACGCGCCATTTCGCTGCGCGACCCATATCCCATCGCGGACAAAAGCCTGTCGACGCGTGAGGTTGCACTCTTGGCCATGACTTACATCTCTCCCGGCCCACTAAACGCCCGCGCGCCGCATGTCGGCCGCGACCCGGGCAGGCCTTTGATCCGGGCGTTTAGCGCCATGCGCCTTTCGCCACAAGCACGCCCTCCGATCCCCGGCCGGACCTGATCCCCGCAAAGACAGCCGCGTTCCGCCGCCGGCGGAACGCAGGAACCGGGGGCGCAGCCTGCCGGTCCGGAAGACCGTCGCCGTCTGTCGGCAAACGGCAAGCGGCTGCCAAAGATAGATAACCATGTCCGGGCATCGCGGTTTCAGCAGCTCCGCGTTGCGCGGGGCGTGACAGGGCTCCGGCCCCGCGGTCTGCGAGGCGGACTTGCAGAAGCCGTCAATCCATGCTGGCCGGCCCAGCTGGTAAGATGCCGGCGCGTTGGTCGTCAGCCGTCGCGCTGATTGCGGGCCAGCAGCAGCACGGCGGCCAGCCCCACTGCCATCACCAGCAGGGCCGCGGGCGCGGCCTCGGCCATCGCCTCGCGCGAGGCCAATTCGTAGGTGCGGGTGGCCAGCGTGTCGAAGTTGAACGGGCGCAGCAGCAGCGTGGCCGGCAGTTCCTTGACGCAATCGACAAACACCACCAGCAACGCAGCGGCGACCGAGCCGCGCATCAGCGGCAGATGCACGGCCCGCAGCGTGGCGCTGCGGCCCCGGCCAAGGCTGCGCGCGGCCAGCGGCAGATTGGGCGAGATGCGGCCAAAGGCCGTATCCACCGCCCCTTGCGCCACACCAAAGAACCGCAGCGCATAGGCGATGACCAGCGCCGCCGCTGAGCCGGTCAGCAACAGCCCCGGATCGTGGCCGGTCACAGCCAGAACCGCATCGGCCAGCCGGTGATCCAAAGCCGCCAGCGGCATCAACAGGCCCAGCGCCAGCACCGCGCCTGGCATGGCATAGCCGATCCCGGTCACCGGCATCAGCGCGCGGGCGGTCCCCTCGCCACCCGCAAGCCGCAGCCCGTATACCAGCGCCACCGCCGCGACCACGGTCAGCGCCGCCGCCGTGCCACCCACGGTCAGCGTATTGCCCAGCGCGCGGATCAGGCCCGGCTCGACCCAGGCCTCGGGCTTGGTAAGCGCGTGCGACAGCATCACCGCCACTGGCAGCACAAAGCCCATGGCCACCGGCAACAGGCAGACCAGCAGCGCCGCCAGCCCCCGTCCGCCCCGCAGAGGCTGGCGATGGATCGGCCGGGCCGCGCGCGACAGGCGGAAATGGCGGGCATTGCGCCGGCCGCGCCGCTCGATCGCCACCAGCGCCAGCACCAGCGCCAGCGCCACACCGGCGATCTGAGCCGCGCCCCCGGCATTGCCCACCACCTGCCATTCGGTGAAGATTCCTGTGGTCAGGGTCTGCACGCCAAAATGGGTGACGGTGCCGAAATCGGCCACCGTCTCCATCGCGGCCAGCGC
>CAYTMV010000012.1:0-35653 GCA_964439015.1 uncultured Gemmobacter sp. | reverse complement strand
CGCCAAAATGGGTGACGGTGCCGAAATCGGCCACCGTCTCCATCGCGGCCAGCGCGACACCCGCCGCGACCGCAGGCCGCGCCAGCGGCAGGCCCACGCGCCAGAACATCCCCCAGGGCCCGGCGCCCAACGCGCGGGCCACCTCATAGGCGCAGCCCGACTGCTCGCGAAAGGCGGCACGGGCTAGCAGGTAGACATAGGGGTTCAGCGCCGCGGCCAGCACGATGATCGCAGCCCCTGGCGAACGGATCTCGGGGAACCAGTAATCGCGCGCGTTTTCCCAGCCAAAGGCCGCGCGCAAGCCGACCTGCAACGCCCCCGAATAGTCCAGAAAATCGACCAGCGCATAGGCGCCCACATAGGCCGGCACCGCCAGCGGAAACAGCAGCAGCGCCACCATCGCCCGCCTGCCCGGAAAGTCATACATGCTGACCAGCCAGGCCGTGCCGGTGCCGAAAACCGCCGTCAACAGCCCCACGCCTGCGACCAGAACCGCCGTCATGCCCAGATAGCGCGGCAGCACCGTCGCGATCAGATGGCCCCAGGCGTTCTCGGTCGGATGAAAGGCGATCCACACCACCGAGACCAGCGGGGCCAGGATCAGCGCGGCGATCAGCCCTGCGGCCAGCGTCCAGCCATCGGGGGCGATGCGGGTAAGGGTGCGAATTCGGCTCATGCCGCAGCGGCTTAGCGGAAACGGGTTCACCTGTCCAGAAAACCCCGTATAGTCGCGCCAGCAACAACCTCAAGGGGATAACCATGCGCATCGCCTATCATCTGGGTGCCCATTGCACGGATGACGAAAGGCTGTTGCGCACCCTGATCGCCAACCGCGCCCTGCTGGCCGACGAGGGCGTCGTGGTCCCCGACCCCGGCCGCTATCGCAACCTGATCCGCGACACCGCGACCCAGTTGCGCGGCCAGCCCGCCAGCCGCGACACCCAGGCGCTGGTGCTGGACCAGATCATGGACGAGGCGATGGCTGCGCGGCTGGTCCTCAGTTGGGACAGCTTTCTGGCCTTTCCGCAATGGGTGCTGCGCGGCGGCCAGCTTTACCCCGCCGGGGGCGAGCGGGTGCGCGCCATCACCCAGATCTTCCCCGAGATCCAGGCCGAATTCTTTCTGGCGATCCGCAATCCCGCCAGCTTCCTGCCCGACCTCTATCGCCGCCTGCGCGCCAAGGATCCTGACAGCTTCCTCGAGGGGACGGCGCCGCTGTCGTTGCGCTGGTCGGACCTGATCGGGGCGATCATGGCGCATAGCCCCGGCGTGCCGCTGACGGTCTGGTGCGACGAGGACACGCCCCTGATCTGGCCCGAAGTCTTGGCCGCCATCTGCGGCACCGGCCCCGAGATCCAGCTTCAGGGTGTGGACGGCATCCTGTCGGACATCATGCTGCCCGAGGGGATGGAGCGGATGCTGGCCTATATGGAGGCCCATCCGCCGACCAGCGTGGCGCAGCGGCGCCGGGTGGTCTCGGCCTTTCTGGACAAGTTCGCCCGGCCCGAAAAACTCAACTGGAGCTTCGAGATGCCGGGTTGGGATGCGGAGCTGGTGGCGCAGATGACCGCGCAATACGAGGGCGACTGCGCCTATATCGCCACCCTGCCGGGCGTCACCTTCCTGACGCCCTGACGTGGGTCATACTACCGGGCGTCACCTTCGTGACCCCCTGACGGGATCAGCCTGCCCTGACCGACGGGGCCGGGGTGCGGCCCCGCGCAGCGTCACTCCATCCCCAGGGCCTGCTTGTAGACCTCAAGGATCGCCTCTTCCTCGGCGATGTCATCGGGCTTGCGCTTGCGCAGCGAGATGACCTTTTTCAGCACCTTGGTGTCATAGCCGCGGCCCTTGGCCTCGGCCATCAGTTCCTTCTGCTGCTCGGTCACGTCCTTTTTCTCGGATTCGAGCTGCTCGAAGCGTTCGACAAACTGGCGCAGCTCGTCGGCGGTGACGTTATAGGGATCGGTCATGGCATGTCCTCGGATCGGGTGCGCCTCTCCCTACCGCTCTGGCCCGGCCATCGCAAGCGCCGCCCGCGCTGGACAGGCGGCCCGCTTGCGGCTAGCCATGGGCGGGGACAGGCGGGGGCGAATGATGCAATATCTGGTGGCGTTGGGCGCGGTGGTGTCGCTGGTGGGGGTGGCGGGCCTTGGCTGGTGCATCCTGCTGGCCCTGAAGGCCCGGCGCGAGTCTGGCAGCGATGAGGATCTGCGCGCCCGCCTGCAGCGGGTCGTGGTGCTGAACATGGCGGCGCTGGGGGTCTCGGCCCTGGGGCTGATGCTGGTGGTGACCGGCATCGTTCTGGCCTGAGGTCAGGCCGACAGGCCGATCCCGGCCGACATCCGATCCGACACCAGCGGCGCAGGCGCGAACAGGCCCGCATCCTCGGCGGCCCAAAGGGTCAGGTCGCGCCTCAGGATCATCAGGCCGCGGGCATCGGCCCAGTGGCACGGCCCGCCCAGCAACCGCGGGAAACCCATGCCCACCACCAGCGCCAGGTCGATCTCGGCGCCCGAGGCCGCCAGCCCCTGCGCCAGAGCCCCGGCCGCGGCATTGGCCATCGCCGACAGCACCCGGGCGACGATCTGCGGGGCGGGCAGCGTTTCGGCCCCGGCAGAGCCATGCGGATCGGGGGCCAGCATCGACAGGCCCGCAGCGCCAAGGGCGGCGGCCACCGGCCCTGCGCCGATGCGGGTTGCCAGATGCGCGCCCGCCGCCCGCCCCGTCGCCATCACCCGTGCCGCCACCCCGCCCGGCGCCTGCCAGACCACGGACAGCCGCGACAGACGCGCCGCCAGCGCCTGTGCCACGGCCAGACTGTGTGAAGCGGTGGCGGGGGTGGCGATCACCTCGATCAACCGCCCCGGCGCAGGCTGAAAGCCCACCACATCGGCGGCACGCGCCCCGGCAAGCCCTGCCCCCCGACCCAGCAGGGCCAGCACCGTGCCGGGGGACGTGGACGCCGCCGCCGCCGCCAGATCGGCCCCCGGCGCCAGCAGCACCAGATCGCACCCCGCCAGGGCCGCGGTGTCCATGGTCGGGGTCAGCCGCGCCCATGCTGCGTCACGCGCGGCGGGCAAAAGCCGTCCGGCGGCCACAGCGGTCTCGGCATGGCGGGCAATCTCGGCCAACGCCGCCTTCAGCCGCGCGGGATCAGCCTCGACCAATGTCACTGCCAGACCGGCATCGGCGGCCAGCCCGGCCAGCGGCGCGCCCGCCGCCCCCATCACCCCCAGGCGCGCCAGACGCGGCGCCGGGGGCGCGTGCGGCGGCAGCACCCTGCGTTCCGCCCGGCCGAGATGACATAGGGCCGCGGCCTCGGGCGTTTGCGCCAGATCCTCCAGCGTGGCGGCCTCCAGCGCCAGCGCCGCGTCCCAGGGCAGCAACAGCGCCGCCTCCAGACAGTCGAGAATCCGGCCGGATGCCGGACCTGTCCCGGCCTCGGATGCCAGCCCGGCCCGCGCAGTGCGGATCGCGGCAACCCCCACGCGCGGATCGCGCAGCCCGGGCGCACGATCAGGGCCACGCGGCGGCGGCGCGGCGGCCAGGCTGCGCGCCAGCGACAGCGCCGCGGGCATCGGTGCGGTATCGACCACCCGGTCCAGCAGCCCCAGCGCCAACGCCTCGACCGCGCCGACCGGGCGCGCGCCCAGCATCAGCCGCGCCGCCTGTTCCAACCCGATCAGCCGGGGCAGACGCTGGGTGGCGCCGCCCGCCGGGCACAGGCCCAGACCGGCCTCGGGAAAGGCAAGCCGGGCAGTCTGCGGAGCCACACGACCATCGCAGGCCACGGCCAGCGCCGCCGCCGGCCCCGCCACCAGCCCGGTCGCCAGGAACACCACCGGAATCGGAAAATCTGCCAGCGTTTCGGTCAGGGCGGCCAAGGCATCGCCCAGCGCCACCGCCTGCCCCGCCTCAGGCACCGGCAAGGGCCACCCCCGCAAAGCCGCGCCAGCCGCCGCAGCCAGCACCAGCGCGCCATGTGCGTCCGTGCCGTGCATCTCGGCGGCTTTGGCCAAGCCTTGCGTCAGCGCGCGACAAAGCGAGAGGTCAAAACCGGTGTGTTGCGTCGGGTCCACCGTCAGCACCAGAACCGCGGCACCGCCCTCGGATCGGACCGGGCGCAGATGCAGCCCTTCGGGCAGATCGGGCTGGCCGTGGCGGGGATCTGCGATCGCGCCCGCCTCATCCTTGCTGCCGATTGCCCCGCTTTGTGTCATCCTGCCCCGCGCGCGTGCCTTTCGCAATGAAACGGCACGGCGCGGGCTTGGCAAGCCCGATCCGGCCCGCCAAGCCGCTTTCAGAGCGGCAGGGTGTCGAAACCGGCCTCGACCGCCTCTTGACCCGAGGGGGCAACCCGGTCGCCGCGCGACCAGCGCGCTGCCTCGGCATCCGTATCGCCCATGGCCATCCGCGGCAGGATCGCCGCCAGCGCCTGCATCTCGACCAGCAGGGATTTCAGGTTGTCCTGTGCCGCTGCCGCCCCGCCCTGCCGCGCCTGATCCGGCCGCAGCGCCTCAAGTGCCATGTCGCGCATCCGTTACCGTTCCTTCGTGATGGTCCTCACAGCCGCCCAAGCCCCAGCCCTCAGCTGGCGCATTTGCGGCAAAAAGGCGTCCAAGGCAGCACATCCAGCCGTTCCTGGCTGATCTCGGCCCCGCATTTGGTGCAAAACCCGTATTCACCCTCGTCAATCCGGGCCAGAGCGGCGTTGATCTTGCGGATCTCGGCCTGACCGGACAGACCGATGCCTTCCAGAACCTCGTCGGTCTCACGCTCGGTCGCCAGATCCTCCCAGTCCTGATCGTTGTGACTGTCGAGTTCTTCCTCGATGTCTTCCAGCCGCGCCTTGATTTCCGCCAGCCGTGCCTCCAGCGCCGCCTTGCGTTCCGAAACCGGGATCATGCTCTTCTCCGTCCTGTTACATTTCCTGCCTAGCCCACAGGGTCGCAACTGCCCTTGACCCATGTCAACCCCGACGGGCAAAGGCTGAAGCGATCTGCCATATATTCAAAACTTGCAATGCGACGAGCCAAGCCTATATCCTGTGGCACATCTTGAGCCCTTCCCAAGCCAGAGGTTGCCGATGACGCCCGCCGTCCACGCCTTTTTCGACGAGGCCACCAATACCATCACTTACGTCGTGCAAGAGCCCGAGGGCTCGGCCTGCGCGGTGATCGACTCGGTTCTGGATTTCGACTACGCGTCAGGCCGCACCGATACCCGGTCCGCCGATGCGGTGATCGCCTTCATCAAGGACCGCGGGCTGCGGCTGGAATGGGTGCTGGAAACCCATGTCCATGCCGATCACCTGTCTGCCGCCCCCTATATCCAGAAACAACTGGGCGGAAAGATCGGCATCGGTGAGCGGATCACCGTGGTGCAGAACACCTTCGGCAAGATCTTCAATGAAGGCACCGAGTTTCAGCGCGATGGCAGCCAGTTCGACCAGCTGTTCCATGAGGGCGATCAGTTCATGATCGGCCAGCTGCGCGGCGAAGTGCTGCATACGCCCGGCCATACGCCCGCCTGCCTGACTTATGTGATCGGCGACGCGGCCTTTGTCGGCGACACGCTGTTCATGCCCGATTTCGGCACGGCGCGCTGCGATTTCCCCGGAGGCTCGGCCGATACGCTGTATGACTCGGTGCAGAAGATCCTGGCCTTGCCGGACGAGACGCGGATCTTCGTGGGCCATGACTACAAGGCGCCCGGTCGCGACGAATATGCCTGGGAAACCACGGTTGGCGCCCAGAAGGCGCTGAACATCCATGTTGGCGCCGGCCGCCCGCGCGAAGAGTTTGTCAGCATGCGCGAAAAGCGCGACTCCACTCTGGCGATGCCGCGGCTGATCATCCCGTCGCTGCAGATCAACATGCGCGCGGGCCAGATGCCGCCGCCGGAAGAGGATGGCACCTCTTACCTGAAGGTGCCGCTGAACAAGCTGTAAGCGGTTGCGTTAGCAACGGCAAACAACATTGAACGGAAATCGAAATGATTCCAATGGATTGGATCTGGGGCATTGTCGGCGGCCTGATGATCGGCTGCGCCGCCGCGATCTATCTGCTGTTCAACGGCCGGATCATGGGCGCCTCGGGCATCCTGGGCGGTCTGGTCGATGGCACGGGCCGCGATTCGATGGTCGAACGGCTGGCCTTCCTGTTTGGCGCGCTGGCAGTGCCGCCCTTGCTGGTGCCGCTGTATGATCGGGTGGATACGCAGATCACCACCAACCCGGTGGTGATCCTTGCCGCGGGCCTGCTGGTGGGGATCGGCACGCGCCTGGCCAATGGCTGCACCTCGGGGCATGGGGTCTGCGGCATCTCGCGACTGGCGCCGCGGGGCATCGCCTCGACCGTCCTCTATCTGTTCGCCGGGGCGGTGACGGTGTTCCTGTTCCGCCATGTCTGGGGGCTGATCTGATGGCACGCATGACAGGGATGCCCACGCGGCATGAGGTGGTGGGCTTTGTGGCCGGCGCGATCTTTGGCTGCGGGCTGTTGGTCTCGGGCATGATCGACACCCGCAAGGTGCAGGGCTGGCTGGACTTTTTCGGTGATTGGGATCCGACCCTGGCCTTCGTGCTGGGGGGCGCGGTGCTGCCGATGATCTTTGTCTGGCGCGTGGCCGAGCGACGGAAGACGTCGATCTTCGGTGACCCGATCCCGGCCCGCTCGGCGCCGGTTTTCGACCGGCCGTTCATCATCGGCTCGCTGATGTTCGGCGCGGGCTGGGGGCTGGCGGGCCTGTGCCCCGGCCCGGCGCTGGCCTCGTTTGCCATCGGCGGCTGGGGCGGGGCGCTGTTTTTCCTGGCGATGGTCGCCGGTATGGTCGTGACACCCGCGCTGCGGAGCCTTATGCAAAGAGCCAACCGTCCTGCCTGAGGAGCCCCCATGCCGATGGAAATCCGCGCCCTGACGCCCGATTATGCGGTTTCGCCGCAGATCACGCCCGAAGATCTGGCTGCGGTGAAAGCCGCCGGCTATGTCACCGTGATCGACAACCGGCCCGATGCCGAGATCCCGGCCGAGTTGCACACCGAGGTCATGCGCAGCGCGGCCGAGGCGCTGGGTCTGACCTTCATCGCCAATCCGGTGATCGGTGGGGCGATCACGCTGGACAATGTGCGGGCACAGGCTGCGGCGCTGGCGGCATCTGCTGGCCCGGTCTTTGCCTGGTGCGCCTCAGGCAACCGCAGTTCGATCGTCTGGGCCCTCAGCCAGGCCGGCACCCGCCCGGTCGAGGAGCTGATCGCCATTCCCGCCCGCTTTGGCTATGACCTCAGCGGCTGGGCTGACCAGATCGCCGCGCTGGCCGCTGCCGAGGCCTGAGCTGGGCCTTCGCGCCGCCGCACCTTCGCACCACCTCGCCGTCACGGCGCAGCGCCGTCAACGCGCCGCGCCGTCAGGTTCCGGTGCGGGCAAGGCCTGAACTGTCGCCCGCCACTGCGGGCGGTTGGTTGGCATGACCCGACACCGCCGGATTCTGCGTCACGGTCGCGCCAATGGCGACCGTGGCCGCCGCATCGATCCCGCCGCCGCCCGCCCCGACCTGCAACCGGATCGCCCGCATCCCGCGCTGCTGGCCCAGTTTGGCGGTAGCGACCCGCCGCCCGTCCAGACCCTGCACCTCCAGCCGGTCGATGGCGGCGTTGGGCAGTGGCAGCACATCGCCGGCTTTCAGCCCCATCACCTCGGCCAGGGGCAGCGTCACCCTGGACAGCACCGCGTGCAGCACCGCATCGGCGGCCATGATCTGCTCGGCGATGGCGGCCTTGAACACCATGTCGGCCGCCGGTTCGCGCACGGCGGTCAACTGCTGCACCCGATGCGGGCGACGGCCATGGCCCTCGGCCGGCAAGGCCAGCACCGCAACGCCGCTTTTCTGCCCACCGCCCAGCTGCATCCTGCCGGTGAGGGTCTTGAACGGCGCATCCTCCAGCATCAGGCCCAGGGGCCGCAACTCGTCCAGCCAGCCGGCATAGCGGAACCCGTCGGTCCAGGTCAGGTCTTCATCGGTCAACAGCGCCTCTTCCAGGCCGGCCATGGTCGAATCGAGAAACTCTGCCACCATCGCCGCATCGGTGCGGGTGGGCTTGCGCGGTGTGACCGGCTGATCCGAGACACGACCCAGCGTCTGCGCCTCGATCAAGCCGGCCAGAACCTCGGGCGCCAGCATCAACACGCCAAGACCGCCCTTCGGCCCCTCCAGCAGGCAGATCATCGCCCGGTCCGGCGCCACTTCCAGCAGTTCGGCCAGCGAGATGCGGCGGCCCCGCACCTCCTCAAGGTCCAGCGCCAGACCGAACATGTCGCGCGCCGCCCGTGCCAGCGCCAGCGGCCAGTGCTTTTCGGCCCCGGTGCCCAGAACCGCCGCCGGGTTGCCCCCGCCGCCCGCCAATTTTCGTCTGATCACGCCGCGATCCACGCCCGCATCCCGTCGTCGCCCCGAATGTCCTGATTGCACCCTTGCAGAAGATCCTTGCCAAAGCGTGAAGGCGCGCCGTCTTTCACGCCGCGCCCCGCTCCAGCCGCAGGGGCAGCGTCACCCGGAAGGCCGCGCCGCGCTGGCCCGGCAGATAGGCGACGGTGCCGCCCAGATTGACCATGATCTCGCGGCAGATCGCCAACCCGAGGCCGGCCCCCCCCGCGCGGGTCTGGTCGGTGAGGCGCGCGAACTTCTCGAAGATCAGCGCCTGCTTGTCCTTGGGAATGCCCGCGCCATTGTCGATGAAATCCACCAGCACACGCCCCCCCTTGCGCCGCACGGTGATCCGCAATTCCGGGGCTTCGGCACTGCAATACTTGCGGGCGTTGGAAATCACGTTGATCAGCACCTGGGTCAGCCGGTCAGGGTCGGTGCGCAGATGGATCTGTTCGGCCATCGGATCACGATGGACCACGAACACCCGCTCGGGCCGCGTGGCCGAAGCCGCAGCCAGCGCCCGGTCGATCAATTGCGACAGATTGGCCAGCCCGAGATTGAGCTGCACCGTCCCCGCCTCAAGCACCGACAGGTCCAGAAGGTCATCGAGCAACCGCGTCAGGCGGATCGCCTCGTCATGGATGATGCCGGCATAATGGGCAGCCTGGTCGGGCGGCAGATCGCCCTCCATCAGGATTTCGGAAAATGCCCGGATCGAGGTCATGGGTGTGCGCAGCTCGTGGCTGATCTGGCTGAGGAACCCATCTTTCTGGGCCGAAATCTGGGTCAGCTTTTCATTGGCTTCGCGCAACTGGCGGGCGGTGCGGGTCAGCTCTTCGCGCTGGCTTTCCAGCCGGGCCGAATATTCCATGATCTGCGCCGATTCGGAGGCCACCGCCATCAGGTCCTCGACCGTGACGCGCGTGCGCCCCGCCAGTTCCGAGATCATCGCATGCGCCGTGGCCGCCCCCACCGATCCTGCCAGCCGCCGCTCCAGCGCCAGCAGAAACTCCGGCGTGGGGTCGGGCAGATAGCCGGCCTTGCCCTGCGCCCGCGCCACCTGCTCGAAATAGACCAGCGCCTCCTCCTCGCCCAGGATGCGGTTGGCCATCACCAAGAGCGCCTCGGGGTCGGCCTGACCCCGGCTCCAGCCGCCCAGATCGGCGCGGTCGCGCTCGAACACATTGACGAATGCCGCACCCTGCATCCGTTCCTCGGGGCCGGGAAAGGTCAGGATCGAGGCCAGACAGAAGACCGTGACGTTCAGCGCCAGCGACCACAGGGCTGCGTGCAGCAGCGGGTCCATCCCCTCGATGCCGAACAGCGCGTGCGGCCGCAGCCAGCCGATGCCCCAGGGCCCCTCGGCAAAGACCTGCGCAGGCAACACCGCATCCGGCCCGAAGGAGGGCAGAAACAGCGTATAGGACCAGACCGCCGCGCCAATGCCGATCCCCAGCAGCGCCCCCATCCGGCTGGCCCCGCGCCAGAACAGCGCCCCCAGCATCGCCGGCAGCAATTGCGCCACCCCGGCAAAGGAGATCAGCCCGATCGAGGCCAGCGCCGCCGAGCCGCCGGTCAGGGTGTAATAGAAATAGCCCAGCGTCAGGATCGCCCCGATCGACATCCGCCGCGCCAGCAGCACCAGCCTGCGCAGGTCGGTCGCATCTTCGCCGTGCGGACGCAGACGCAGCCACAAGGGCATGACGATGTGGTTGGAGACCATCGTTGCCAGCGCGATCGAGGCCACGATCACCATCGACGTGGCCGAGGAAAATCCGCCCAGAAAGGCCAGCATCGCCAGCCCCCCCTGCCCCTGGCTGAGCGGCAGGGTCAGCACGAACAGGTCGGGATTGGCGCCACGCGGCAAGACGCCCATGCCCACAACCGCGATCGGCATCACGAACAGCGTCATTCCCAGCAGATACAGCGGAAAGGCCCAGCTGGCGGTGGCCAGATGCCGCTCGTCGACATTCTCGACCACCAGCACCTGAAACATCCGCGGCAGACACAGAACCGCCGTGGCCGACAGCGCCGTCAGGCCCACCCAGCGGCTGGGGTTGAGGTTCCAATGCGCGCCCTGCGAGGCTTCGATCCGGGCACGGATGTCTGCCGGCCCGTCGGCCAGAAACCAGACGACGAAAACCCCGACCGCCAGCAGCGCCACCAGCTTGACCACCGCCTCGACGGCGATGGCCGTGACAATGCCGGTATGCTGTTCGTCGGCATCGAGGTTGCGGGTGCCGAAGAGAATGGTGAACAGCGCCAGCCCTGCCGCCACCCAAAGCGCGGTCGACGTACGGTCGGGCGGTGTCCAGGAGGGATCGCCGGTTGCGGCAAACACCCCGAAACTCAGCGTCACCGATTGCAGTTGCAGCGCGATATAGGGGGTCGAGGCAAAGACGCAGAGCAGCGTCACCACCACCCCCAGCAGGCTGGATTTGCCATAGCGCGACGAAATCAGGTCGGCGATCGAGGTCACGCGCTGCTCGCGGCCGATCCTGACCAGCTTGCGCAGCACCCACCACCAGCCGACGAATACCAGCGTCGGTCCCAGATAGATGGTCATGAACTCCAGCCCCGACCGCGCCGCAAAGCCGACCGCGCCGTAAAACGTCCAGGCGGTGCAATAGATCGAGAGCGACAGCGTATAGACGAGCGGCGAGCGCAGCCACCGCGCGCGGCCCTGCGCGGCCAGCCGCTCGCCGCGAAAGGCCACCAGGAACAGGAAAACCACATAGGCCAGACAGGCCAGAACCAGCAGGTTGAAGGTCACGGTGACGTGTCCCTTGCGCGCGGCGCGGCACTGCCCGGCCCGTCGTCAGGATGGTCGGACAGGTCGTCCTCCTCGCGGCCCAGAAGCGGCGACAGGATCGCAGCCATGACCACCAACCCCGCCCAGCAACTTACCAGCCACAGCCCGTCCCAGGCGGTGTTGCGCACCTCGGCCAGGTGGCCGGGCTGGATCGGGGCCGGCGCCCAGAGCAGCGGCAGCATGAACAGAAACAAGCCCAGAAACGGCAACAGCCTCGCGCCATCGCGCAGGCGGCGGCGGCGATAGGCCCGCCGGGCCAGAAACAGCGGCGCCCGTTTCGGGCTCATGCCCCGACCGCGCCGCGATCCGCGGCCGGCCCCCGCGCCAACAGCCGCTGCGCCGCCTGCAGAAACTCGGCATTTGAAAACGGCTTGGCCATGAACAGATCGGCGCCCGCAAGCTCGGCCGCGGCGCGGTCGCGGTCCTGACCGCGGGCGGTCAACATCATCACCGGCATGGTCGTCGTTTCGGGGCGGGCGCGCAGGGCGCGCAAGATCTCAAGCCCGGAAAGACCGGGCAGCATCAGGTCCAGCACCAGAAGATCGGCCGGTCGCGCCGCCAGCGCCGCCACCGCCGCCGCCCCGTCGCCCAGCACCGTGACCTGATGGCCTGCGCGGGTCAGCAAGAACCGCACCGCCTCGGCGATCGAGGGTTCATCCTCGACCACCAGAACATGCGCAGCAACCGGATGGCCGCCCGGCATGCCCTCTGCCTCGCCTTGCCGTGTCATCGGCTCTCCCGTCTTGCCGTCCCCGCGCCGCCGCCTTGGCTTTGCCCGCGGGACTCTTCCCTTGAGCGACTATCAAAGCATTTTTGCCGCATGTCAAAGCGGCAGAGGCGCGGTCAGCCTGCCTCGGACAGGATCGAGGGTTCGCTGCGGGCGGGACAGGCGGGCTCGGGGCAGATGCGGCAGGCGGCGCCCACGCGATGCCAGGTGACGGACCGCATCGGCGCAACACCCCCCTGCGGCAGCGCCGTCTCGGGGACCATCAGCATCGCCGCCTCGCGCAGCTCGGGCCCGCCAAAGCCGCCCGGCAATCGCACCGCCGCCGCCGCGCGGGCCAGAAACCGCCCCCCCCCGCGACCGGTGGTCTCGACCCAGG
Organism: uncultured Gemmobacter sp.; assembly: GCA_964439015.1. GTDB lineage: Bacteria > Pseudomonadota > Alphaproteobacteria > Rhodobacterales > Rhodobacteraceae > Gemmobacter. The sequence goes on along the minus strand of CAYTMV010000012.1, from coordinate 23,311 downwards.
CCTCGACCGCGGCGCCCGGACGCGCCAGCGCCGCAAACAGCGGCCACAACGCGCAGGCCGCCCCCAGACGTGGTGGCGAGAAACCCGCCACCGGCTTGCGGAAGGTCAGCGTGCCCGAAGCGTCGCACGTCACAAGGCCCGCGACCGATCCCGGCAGCACGGCCATCCGCCGCATCACCGCGATCACATCAACGCCCAGCGCCGCAGCCGCCACCGCAGGATCACCGGCGGCCGCGGCAAGGGCTGCGGACAGCCGCGCGGCCGGCAGCAGGCGGGCCTCGGCGGCGGCCCGCTCCAGATAGGTTCGCGCCAGCGCCCGCGCCGCCATGCCCGACAGCGCCACCTCGGCCCGCGCGACCAGCGCCGCCAGCCCTGCCCCGCCCGGCTCCAACTCGGGCAGGTGCCAGCCGGCCTCGGCCAACCAGGCGTCCAGCTCTTCCTGCGGCGAGACCAGCGCCTGCGCCGTCGCCGGGCCCGAGCCGTCGAGATAAGCCACCAGCGCCTCGGCGCCACGGGCCAGCCGCTCGCTGTCCTGATGCAGATTGGCGTGAAAGCGCGCCCGCCACTCGGGGTCCAGCGCCTCGCTCTCGGCCAGAATCCCCGCCGTGGCGCGCACGGCAGACACCACGCTGATCATTTCATGCAGCACGACACTCAGATGCGGGTCATGGGCGATCCGGTCCGACAGGGACGCCACCGCCCGCTCCAGCTGGCCCTGCCGTCGGTGCAACGCCGCCAGCGCCCCGGCCCAGCCGGGAAAGCGGTGCAGGAAATCCTCGACCCGTTCCAGCTCGGGCGCGGGGTCCGCCGTGCCCGGCCCCAGAGATTGCGCCGCAGCCCGCAACTCGTCGGCCAGTGTGCCGCCCGCGCCGGGGGCCAGGGCCTCGACTTCAAGCCCCAGGGCTGCGGCCAGGGCCGGCAAGACCGCCGCGGACACCCGGCGCCGGTCATGCTCGATCAGATTGAGATATGAGGCAGAGATCCCCGCCCGATCGGCGACATCCGCCTGCCGCAAGCCGGCCCTCAGCCGCGCCGCGCGCAACCGCGCGCCCATCAGCACCTGCACCGCCATGGCCCCTCCGCCCCGTCACTTTACAAAGCCTGCCGCGATTTACAGCCTGTGTAAAGCGATCAACGGCCCCGCGCCGGCCCCTCTGGCGGAACACCGATGCCGGGCAGTGGTGCAACCGTGATGGGCGCGGGGGGCGGCAGCGGCTGTTCCTCGACCTGCACCGGCAGCAACGCGCCCGGCGCCACCTCACCCGGACGCAGCCGGTCCGGCTGGGCCAGCAGCGCAGCCCCCGCCGCCCCCTGATCCGAGCAGACATGCACCGCGCCGCCCACAACCACCACCGTCGCCAGCACGCCCAGCGGATGCGCCCCTTGCAGCGCCTGACCGCCCAGGGCGACCAGCTTTTCGGCGACCAGCGTCGAAGGCGCCTTGACCGAGACCACCCCTGCCCCATGCAGAACCGCATCCGTCCCGGCCGAAAGCGCCCAGTCCCGCGCCGCCGCCCCCGCCTGCCGCGACAGCGCGATCCTTTGGCAGAACGCTTTTTGCAATTGTCGACAGGTCAGATCGGCATCGCGCGGACCGATGTCAAATCCGGTATAGCTGGCCGTCGCATCGTCCCAGCGCAGACAGAAGGCCGCGCGCGCGGCATCGTCCATCTCGGGCGTCAGGGCGCGCAAGGTCACCGGGCCGGGACAGGTGATCCCGCTCTTGCCGCCCAGCAGGCGCGCGGCGATCCCCGGCGCGGCAGAGCCTTCGGGCAGCGTTGCGGGATCATAGGTCAGCGTATAACGATCCCCGGCCACCGCCGTCTCGCAACTGGCCAGATCGCTGGCGATCGCCGCAGCCGGCGACAGCAGCAGGACAAGGCTGAGGATCACGACGCGCATGAAACGACCTCGGACAAGGGACGTGTTCTACATAAGCACGTCAGGGCGACGCGACCAGTCACGACCCGTCACGGACGGCTGAGGGCGCTATTTCAGCTCCACCTCGACAAAGCTCATTGCCGCATCGCCACCATTGATGACGTTGTGTTCGGTCCCCTTGGGGCGCGAATAGGCCGAGCCCGCGGGCACGAAACTGTCCCGCACCTCGCCGCCCGGCAGTTCCAGCCGCAGCACGCAATCGGTGAGGGTGGTGATCACATAGTCATGGCCATGGACGTGCCAGCCCGTCTCGGCCCCGACCGGAAAGTCATAGCGCCAGACCTTGACCCGGTCGGTTTCCATCAGAAGCGTCGCTGTCGCCTGAAGACGCATCTCACTGTCACTCATCAAAGATCCTTCCTGTTGAAAACGCCGGGCAGAGCGATCCGCCCGGCATGCTCGCCTCATGGCAGCGTTTTCAGCACATCGGCCAGCGTGCCGATCAACTGGTCGATCTCGGCCTTCGAGATGATCAGCGGCGGCGACATGGCGATGATGTCGCCGGTGGTGCGGATCAGGATGCCCTTGTCATAGGCCCGCAGGAAGGCCTCGAAGGCGCGCTTGGTCGGGGCGCCCTCCATCGGCTGCAACTCCACCGCGCCGATCAGGCCCATGTTGCGGATGTCGATCACATGCGGCAGGCCCTTGAGGCTGTGCAGCGCATCGGCCCAATATCCCTCGAGGTCGGCCGCGCGCTGGAACAGCCCCTCCTCCTTGTAGGTGTCCAGCGTGGCGATGCCCGCCGCCGCAGCGATCGGGTTGCCGCTGTAGGTATAGCCGTGAAACAGCTCGATCATGTGTTCGGGGCCGTTCATGAAGGCATCATGCACCGCGGCGGTGGTCAGCACGGCGCCCATCGGGATCACGCCGTTGGTCAGGCCCTTGGCGGTGGTCATCATGTCGGGCAGAACGTCGAAATGCTGGGCGGCAAAGGCCGAACCCAGACGACCGAAGCCGGTGATCACTTCATCAAAGATCAGAAGGATGCCGTGCTTCCGGGTGATTTCGCGCAGTTTTTCCAGATAGCCTTTCGGCGGCATCAGCACGCCGGTCGAGCCTGCCATCGGCTCGACGATCACGGCGGCGATGGTGTCGGCGCCATGCAGGGCCACGATCCGCTCCAGATCATCGGCCAGATAGGCGCCATGTTCGGGCTGACCCTTGGTGAAGGCGTTCTGCGCCGGCAGATGGGTATGCGGCAGGTGGTCCACCCCCCCCAGAAGCGTGCCGAACATCTTGCGGTTGTTGACGATGCCGCCGACCGAGATGCCGCCGAAGTTCACGCCATGATAGCCGCGCTCGCGCCCGATCAGGCGGGTGCGCGCGCCCTCGCCGCGGGCGCGGTGATAGGCGATGGCGATTTTCAGAGCGGTTTCAACGCTTTCCGACCCGGAGTTCGTGTAGAACACATGCTCGATCCCATTGGGCGCGATGTCGACCAGGCGGTTCGCCAGCTCGAAGGCGATCGGGTGACCCATCTGGAAGGCGGGCGCATAGTCCAGCTCGGCCGCCTGTTTCTGGATCGCCTCGGTGATCTTGGGGCGGCAATGGCCCGCGTTGCAGCACCACAGGCCGGCGGTGCCGTCCAGCACCTGCCGCCCGTCCGAGGTGGTGTAATGCATGTCCTTGGCGGCCACGAGCATCCGCGGCGCAGATTTGAACTGGCGGTTGGCCGTGAACGGCATCCAGAAGGCGTTCAGGTCATTCGGGGTGGGTTTGCGATCCAGCGCCATTGTCATCTCTCTTGCGGGTCATGCCCGCCCTGTTGCGTTTCTTGTCCGGCCGGTCAAAACTGGGATACCCGGCCGGCGTTGGTCACCATATTGACGCAGCTGCGGGTCCGGCTCAATGCAGATTATCCGCACAAAGGTCGGAAACCGACATTTTTGATCAAATTCCGAGCGCCATGACCCGCAAACCCCAGACCCGCATCCAGCAGCGCAACTCGGAGACCATCCTTGAGGCGGCGCTTGAAGTGTTCAGCGCACAGGGGTTTCGCGGGGCGACGCTGGACCAGATCGCCGAGGTGGCGGGGCTGTCAAAGCCCAACCTGCTCTATTATTTCCCGTCCAAGGAGGCGATCCACGTCACCCTGCTGGGCAGGCTGCTGGACCTCTGGCTGGAACCGCTGCGGGCCCTGAACCCCGAAGGCGAACCCCTGACCGAGATCATGGCCTATATCCGCCGCAAGCTGGAGCTGTCGCGCGCCTATCCCCGCGAAAGCCGGCTGTTTGCCAATGAGATCCTGCAAGGCGCGCCACGCATCCGGGCCTCCTTCGTCGAGGATCTGAAGCCGCTAGTCGATGAAAAGGCCGCGGTGCTGGACATGTGGATGGATCAGGGCCGGCTGAAACGGCTGGCGCCGCACCACCTGATCTTTTCGATCTGGGCGACCACCCAGCATTATGCCGATTTCGACGTGCAGATCCGCGCCATTCTGGGCGAAGACCACGATCCGCTGGCCGAGGCGGAAGGGTTTCTGACCGATCTGTTCGCGCGGGCCCTGGCGCCCTGAAGGCCGCTGCCAGGAAAGGGGCAGGAGAGCAACACCGCCAGCGGGGGGCGTAAACTTTTTCCGTTTAATTTTAGTTGTTTACCATGAAAGTCCATGCCCAGACTCCCCGTCTGGTCTAAGATGCCTGAGGGGGCGTTTACGACGAGGATAGGACGATGGGAATCGAGATTTCCAGACTTTCCCCGCTGATCCAGACCCAGATGCCGGTACAGCCCACGGCGCAGGCGGTGCCCGAGCAGAGGGATCAGCCCATGAGGGTGGTGGCCGCGGCTGGCAGCACGGGGGCAGAGCTTCAGGGCGGCACGGCGCAGCGCGATGCCACTCGGGATATGCGGGGGGCGGCACGGCTTCACCGCCCGACGACAGCGGGCGCCGCAGCGGGAACAGGCGCTGCAACGACTGTTGAGGTCGGCAAGAACGGTCCATTTCAGGACAGGGCCGCCATCGGCGCAGGCGCGCAGCCGGACTTTGGTGCAATGCCCTTGGCCCAGCCTTCACCAGCCGCCGATGGCAGCGAAGCCGCCCGACATTACGCCGAGACCGCCGAAGCACTGGAAGGGGCGCAAAGCTTCATGGATCGGGTCAGCCTGGTGCCAGAGCCGGGCGATCTTGCCCTCGCGGCCTCGGAAATGCCGCCTTATGGCCAACGCGAAGGGGACAGGATTGCCTTTGCCGTCGCCCCGACCGGAGAGACGCTGACCCGCAGCTGAGGCGGAGGGTGCGGGGTGCCGACCGTCCGGCCCCCACCTGCGGCACAACATCTTGCGGTGAAATGCAGCCTGTGCGGAAACTGAGGCAAACTGCATCCTTTCCTCGCCCCGCCTGTTTGGCTATAACCCCCGCCAATCCCGGCGGGACGCGGCAGGGTTGCCGTCCGCCAGACAGACAGGGGTCCGCAGGCCGGACCCTAGAACCAGAGGGAAGCATGAGCAAACATTCCGCCGACACCGATGTCGCCTTCATCCAGGCACTGGCCGAACTGCTGAACAAGAACGAGCTGACCGAACTGTCGGTCAAGCGCGAATACGGCGAGGATGACAGCCTGGAAGTGCGCGTGGTCAAGCAGGTGAATGTGGTCACGCAAACCGTGGCCGCGCCGGTGGCCGTTGCCGCTGCCCCCGCAGCCGCAGCCGTGCCCGCCGCAGGCCACGCTGCGGCGCCCGCCGCCGCGGAAGACCCGGCCCAGCATCCGGGCGCCGTGACCTCGCCGATGGTGGGCACGACCTATCTGGCCCCGGAACCCGGCGCCACCCCCTTCATCACCGTGGGTGCGACCGTGACCGAGGGTCAGACCCTGCTGATCATCGAGGCGATGAAGACCATGAACCACATCCCCGCCCCGCGTGCCGGCACCGTTAAGCGCATCCTCGTGTCCGATGGCACCCCGGTCGAATACGGCGCACCGCTGTTGATCATCGAGTGAGGGCGCATCCGTGAGCCAGATCTTTGACAAGATACTGATCGCGAACCGGGGCGAGATTGCGCTGCGCGTGATCCGTGCCTGCCGCGAGATGGGGATCAAATCGGTGGCGGTGCATTCCACCGCCGACGCCGATGCCATGCATGTGCGGATGGCCGACGAGTCGGTCTGCATCGGCCCGGCACCGTCCTCGGCCAGCTATCTCAACAAGGCCGCGATCATCTCGGCCTGCGAGATCACCGGCGCGCAGGCCGTGCATCCGGGCTATGGCTTCCTGTCGGAAAACGCCGCCTTCGCGCAGGCGCTGGAAGACCACGGCATCACCTTCATCGGCCCCAAGGCGGAACATATCCGCATCATGGGCGACAAGATCACCGCCAAAGAGACCGCGAAGGCGCTGGGAATCCCGGTGGTGCCGGGCTCGGATGGTGGTGTGCCCGATGTCGAGACGGCGCTGAAGGTGGCGGCCGAGATCGGCTATCCGGTCATCATCAAGGCCACCGCTGGCGGTGGGGGTCGCGGCATGAAGGTGGCGAAATCGGCCGACGAGCTTGAGATCGCTTTCCGCACCGCGCGCAGCGAATCCAAGGCCGCCTTCGGCAACGATGAGGTCTATATCGAGAAATACCTGCAAAAGCCGCGCCATATCGAGATCCAGGTCTTTGGCGATGGCAAGGGCAACGCCGTGCATCTGGGCGAGCGCGACTGTTCCTTGCAGCGGCGCCACCAGAAGGTGTTCGAGGAGGCCCCCGGCCCCTGCATCACCCCCGCCTTGCGCGAAAAGATCGGCACGATCTGCGCCGAGGCGATGCAGAAGCTGCACTATATCGGGGCCGGCACCATCGAGTTTCTCTATGAAGACGGCGAGTTCTACTTCATCGAGATGAACACGCGCCTGCAGGTGGAGCATCCGGTGACCGAGGCGGTGTTCCGCGTCGATCTGGTGCGCGAGCAGATCCGCGTGGCCTCGGGCCTGCCGATGTCCTTCGGCCAAGACGATCTGGAGCTGACCGGACATGCGATCGAGGTGCGGATCAATGCCGAGCGCCTGCCCAACTTTTCGCCCTGCCCCGGCAAGGTCAAGGTGTTCCACGCGCCCGGCGGGCTGGGTGTGCGGATGGATTCGGCGCTGTATGGCGGCTATTCGATCCCGCCCTATTACGACAGCCTGATCGGCAAGCTGATCGTCCATGGCCGCGACCGCCCCGAGGCGCTGGCGCGGCTGAAACGGGCGCTGAGCGAGTTGATCGTGGACGGTATCGAGACCACCGTGCCGCTGTTTCACGCGCTGCTGGCCGAGCCGGATATCCAGAACGGCGATTACACCATCCACTGGCTTGAAAAGTGGCTGGACTCGCAGTTTGGCTGACATCGGGAAAGGGGGGCGCCGCCCCCCGTCCCTTCGGGACTCCCCCCGGGATATTTGCACCTGAATGATGGGGAGGGCCGCGTGCGATTGACACCCCAAATGGTAATGCAAGCCTATGCCCAAGGCATCTTTCCGATGGCGGAAAGTGCTGACGATCTGGTGGTGCATTGGGTGCGGCCGCGGCGGCGCGGCATTCTTCCCTTGGATAATTTTCACATTTCTCGGTCGCTTTCAAAGGCGATCCGGCGTTGCAATTACCAAATTCGAACAAATACGGATTTCAAAGGGGTTATGGAGGGATGTGCTGACCGGCCCGAGACCTGGATCAATCCGCAGATTTTCGAGGTCTTCGGCGGCCTGCATCGGATGGGCTTGGCGCATAGTCTGGAGGTCTGGCGCGACGGTCGGCTGATCGGCGGCACCTATGGGCTGGCGCTGGGACAGGCGTTCTTTGCCGAGAGCATGTTTTCTCGGGAGCGCGATGCCTCGAAGATTGCGCTGGCCTGGCTGGTGCATCGGCTGCGGGCGGGGGGATTTGTGCTGTGCGACACGCAGTTCCTGACGCCGCACCTGGCCAGCCTTGGCGGGCAGGAGATTTTGGCGTCAGAGTATATGCGGCGGCTTGCCGTGGCCTTGCAGGGCGAGGCGGTGTTTGAGCCCCCCGGCTATCAGCCCTCTTGCGGAATCGTCGCGTCGTCCGGGGCCTCCGGCTCTGGCTGAACGTCGATCAGCGGGGCATCAGGGGTCAGGCAGCGCAGCACCCAGACATCGTAGCGCGGATGTTCCAGCGCGCTGAGCGCCGGGCTGGCGGCCACCATCCAGCCGGAAAAGACGGCGCCATCACGACCGGATTCGGTGATGGTCAGATGGGCGAAGGCGTTGGAGGCCGGATTGTCGACGGGATAACGGCATTCGTCCATCAGGATCGTCAGCCGGCCGGATTGTGCCGTTTGACCACGCGACAGTTCGATATCTGCGGTTTCGCCCGTGGTCTTGTCGAGCCAGCGCAGCACCGCCCCTTCCGCGCCCGCCACCTGCTGGGCCGTTGCCGGGCTGGCCAGCACGGCCAGGATCAGACCGGCGCGGATCACGGCGTGGCCGCTGCCGCGGGATCGCCGCCGACCGCGTCTTTCGCACCCTCGCCCACGAATTTCAGCAGGAGGCCGATGAGGCTGACGGAGCCTTGGGTATCCTCGATCTCGGCACCGGCTTGCAGGTTGTCGAGGGCGCCGCCCGGCACGAGTTCAACGAAATTGCCCCCCAGAAGGCCTTCGGAGGCGACCAGCGCGGCCGAATCCTCGGGAAGGACGATGCCCTCCTTCACCGCCAGCGTGGCGTCGGCGTAATAGGTCTGGGGATTGAGGGTCAGGCCGGTGACCGTCCCGACCTTGACACCCGCCAGCCGCACATCAGTGCCGATCGTGATGCCTTCGACCGAGGTGAAGGACGCGCGCAGCGGGTAGCTGCCGGACCCGCTGGTCAGCCCAGCGCCCTGGCCCGCATAGACCAGAAAGCCGAGCGCCACCGCAAGAACGGCGCCGCCGGCGACCACTTCGGACAGGTTTTCTGCCATTTGCGTCTCCGGCGCCTTATTCGGGTTGCCAGGCCTCGTAATCGCGCCTTTCGACCGGGGTGCCCTTGCGGATCGACCCGGCGGGCGCATAGGCCAGCATGGTGCCGGTCAGGTTTTCCTGATGCGGCTTTTCCCACGATTTATGGGCCAGCGGCGCCTTGGTCGGCGGCTGATTCCAGGTGAAATGCAGCCAGCCGTGCCAATCGGGCGAGACGCGGCTTGCCTCGCATTCGCCGTTGAAGATCACCCAGCGGCGCTTGCCATCTGCTGTCTGGTAGAAGACGTTGCCCTGCGCATCCTCGCCAACCTTGACGCCGCGGCGCCAGGTGAAAAGCTGCGTGCCGAGGGTCTGGCTGTTCCACCAGGTCAAAAGGCGCTTGAGGAAATACATGGGGCAGCCTCCACGATGTTTGGCATTTCTATGAACCATTGCCGCGCCAAGGTCCAGAGGGCGCAATGCAAAACGGCGGGCCTTTGCCCGCCGCTTGCTACCTTGCCGGATCAGCCGGCAGCGGTTTCCTTTTTCTTGGGTTCGGCATGGACCAGCAACGGTTTGCCTGCCTGATTGACCGCATCTTCCTTGACCACGACTTCGGTCACGTCCGACAAGCCCGGCAGCTCGAACATGGTATCGAGCAGGATGTCTTCCATGATCGAGCGCAGGCCGCGCGCGCCGGTCTTGCGCTTGATGGCGCGTTGGGCGATGGCGGTCAGCGCCTCGGGGGTGAAGGTCAGCTTGACGCCTTCGATCTCGAACAGGCGCTGATACTGTTTCACCAGCGCGTTCTTGGGCTCGGTCAGGATGGTGACCAGGGCCGACTCGTCCAGATCGTTCAGCGTGGCGATCACCGGCAGACGGCCCACGAATTCGGGGATCAGGCCAAATTTCAGAAGGTCTTCAGGCTCCAGTTCCTGAAACAGCTCGCCCACGCCCTTTTCCTCAGGATCCTTGACGTTGGCGCCAAAGCCCATGGCGCTGCCCTTGTTGCGCTGGGCGATGATCCGCTCCAGCCCGGCAAAGGCGCCGCCGCAGATGAACAGGATGTTGGTGGTATCCACCTGCAGGAATTCCTGCTGCGGATGCTTGCGGCCGCCCTGCGGCGGGACCGAGGCCACCGTGCCTTCCATGATCTTCAGCAGCGCCTGCTGCACCCCTTCGCCCGAGACGTCGCGGGTGATAGAAGGGTTGTCGGACTTGCGGGTGATCTTGTCGACCTCGTCAATATAGACGATGCCGCGCTGCGCCCGTTCGACATTGTATTCGCTGGCCTGCAGCAGCTTGAGGATGATGTTCTCTACATCCTCGCCCACATAGCCGGCTTCGGTCAGGGTCGTTGCATCGGCCATGGTGAAGGGCACATCGAGGATGCGCGCCAAGGTCTGCGCCAGCAAGGTCTTGCCGCAGCCAGTGGGGCCGATCAGCAGGATGTTCGACTTTGCCAGTTCAATATCCTGCTTGGACGAATGCGCCAGCCGCTTGTAGTGGTTGTGGACGGCGACCGACAGCACGCGCTTGGCATGCTCTTGCCCGATCACATAGTCATCCAGCACCTTGCAGATGTCGCGCGGCGTCGGCACCCCTTCCGAGGTCTTCATGCCGGCAGACTTGGTTTCCTCGCGGATGATGTCCATGCACAGTTCGACACATTCATCACAGATGAAGACGGTCGGACCGGCGATCAGTTTGCGGACTTCATGCTGGCTCTTGCCGCAGAACGAGCAATAGAGCGTGTTCTTGCTGTCGGAGCCGGAATTCGTGGCCATACGTGGTCCTCTGCTTGCCCCCATCCGGGCTTTCGCCAAAGTCTAGGCCAATGCCCGGACCTTCACAATCTCAAATCACCCGAAAGGGTGGGCGGGCCGCTGGCCCGCCATCCGGTCAGACCGGCTCGCGCGAGGTCAGGATCTCGTCGATGTGACCCCATTCCTTCGCCTCTTCGGCGGACATGAAGCGATCGCGTTCCAGCGCCTCATGCACCTCATCATAGGTGCGGCCGCAATGCTTGGCATAGATGCCATAAAGCCGGGTCCGGACCTTCTCGATCTCTTTCGCCTGGATCAGGATGTCGGTCGCCTGCCCTTGCGCGCCACCCGAGGGTTGGTGGACCATGATCCGGGCATTGGGCAGCGCGAAACGCATGCCCGGCGCGCCGGAGGCCGCGATCACCGAGCCCATCGAGGCCGCCTGGCCGATCACCAGCGTCGAGACCTTGGGCCGGATATATTGCATCGTGTCATAGATCGCGAGGCCCGAGGTCACGACCCCGCCCGGCGAGTTGATATACATTGCAATGTCCTTGGACGGGTTTTCCGCCTCAAGGAACAGCAGCTGCGCGCAGATCAGGCTGGACATGCCGTCATGGAACGGCCCGGAGAGGAAGATGATCCGCTCCTTCAACAGGCGGGAATAGATGTCAAAAGCGCGCTCGCCCCGGCTGGTCTGTTCGACCACCATCGGCACCAGCATGTTGTTGTAGATGTCAATCGGGTCTCTCATGGTCCTGCCTTCCCTGTGCCGGACGATCCTTATCGCCCAGTGGTTAATCGAGTCTTAGTGCCGCGCCACCGAGGCTGCAAGGGCGGGACGAAAATTCACCGCCATCGCCCCGCCCGTTAACCGCGCCCGGTTCACCCCCGAAACAGCCGCGCCGACAGTGCCGCCCGCAGCAAGGCCGACGCCAGGCAGGCGAGGCCAAACCCCCAGGCCAGCGGGGCAAAGTGCTGCGGCCACAGGCAAAGCGCCATGAAGAAAATCACCGTCTCGGTCCCCTCCAGCAGGCCGGTGGAATAGTAGATGAGCTTCACGCCTTGGGCCGAGGTCTCCATCCCGCGGCGGGCGGCGATGGCGGCAAAGGCCAGAAAGGTGGTGCCGTTGACGTAAAAGGCCGCCAGCAGAACGGCTGCCGGCAGCGCGTTTTCCGCGGCGCGCAAGGCAAAAGCCAAGGGAATCGCCGCGTAAAAGGCGAAATCGGCGCAGATATCGAGAAAGGCGCCGAAATCGCTGCCCTTTGCCGTCGCGCCCTGCCCCGCGGCGCGGGCCACCGCCCCGTCCAGCCCGTCCGCCAGCCGCCCCGCCAGCAGGGCCGGCAACGCCCAGAGCGTCGGCACCCCCAGCGCGATCAGCAGCGCAGCCAGCAGCCCGGCCGCCAGGCCCGCCAGCGTTACCACATCGGCCCGCGCCCCACGCGCCGCCAGCGCCCTGCCACCGGCATTCAGGGCCGGGTCGATCACCCGGCGAATTGCGGCATCCAGCATCGTCCTGTCCTTCTTGACGGCCGTGGATGGTCGAAATCCCGGCCCAATCGCGCCCCAAAGCGGGGTTAGCCAGAAAGTAACCGGACTTCACCGGCAACAACAGACCGCTGAGGGGAAATGAGGATGGCGTTACCGGTCTTGCGGGGCCTTGCCCTGTGCGCAACCCTGGCCGGCTGCGGTGTGACACTGGCCGCCGGGCGGAACACGGTTTCGGAGGTTCAGGCTGCGACGGCACGGGCGCCGTTGATGCGCCTTGTCGCCCCTGCGCCCCGGGACTCGGCGCAACCGGCACGCCTGCGCTCGCAGCTGCGTCCCTGGCCGCCGGGCAGCGATTGCGCGCCACCACCGCATGCCGCGCAGTTGGTCAGCGAGGTCTGGCTGCGCGTCAACGCCCAGCGCCGCGCGGCAGGATTGCCGATGCTGGGCAATGATCCCCGGCTGGCCAGCACCGCGCATCGGCATGCCTGCGATCTGGCGCGGCGCGGGATAAAGGGCCATGTCGGCTCGGACGGCGCGCATCTGCGCGAGAGGCTGGCGCGCGAGGGATATGCCGCCCGCGCCGGCGCAGAAAACGCCGGTCACGGCTTTGAAAACGCGCCGGCGGCGCTGGTGTCGGGCTGGATGGGATCACCGGGCCACCGCCTCACTCTGCTGGACCCGCATCTGACGGATGCGGGCGTGGGCGTGGCGCAAGACCCGCTGGGGCCGGACGGGCGGATGAAATGGGTGATGGTCTACGCCCTGCCGCGATAGGCGGGATTTCTCCGCCCCCGCGCCCGGTCGGTTGCCCAAGACCGGCCCGCATGAGAAAAGCGGCCCGAAAACGGGAAGTGCCACCATGAGCCGATTGCTGAGCTGCGCCTTTGCCCTGACCGCTGCCGCCCTTCTGGCCGGCTGTGTTGCCGTGGTGCCCGTGCCCGTGCCGATCAACCTTGGCACGGCAAGCCCGCCCCTGCCTGCCCGCCTGGCCGACTGGCCCGCCGCCGCGCGCTGCGCCACGCAGGCAGAGGCCCGCGGCAGGGAAGCCCAGGCCCTGAGGCGCATCAATGCCCTGCGGGCCGCAGCCGGTGTCGCGCCCCTTGCCACCGACGCGCGGCTGCGCGCGGCCGCGCAGGGACAGGCCTGCGACAATGCCGCGCGCAACACCGCCTCCCATCGCGGATCGGATGGGGCGACGCTGATGCAGCGGTTGAAGCGGGAAGGCTATGCCGCCAGTCGCGCGGCCGAGAATGTCGGCCTGGGTTATGGAAATGACGCAGCGCAGGCCGTGGCAGGCTGGCAGGCCTCGCCCGGGCATCGCGCCAACCTGCTGGACCCGCGGCTGACACAGATGGGGCTGGGCTATGCCCCAGGCGGGCGCGGGACGTGGGTTCTGGTCATGACGCGGCCCTGAGCGCGGTCAGCGCGCCAGAACCAGCTCGCATTTCAGCCCACCCAGATCGGCGCTTTCGCCCAACCGCAACTGGCCGCCATGGCTGCGCGCCACATCGGCGGCGATCGACAGCCCCAGACCAACCCCGCCACCCTTGTTGGGATCGCGCGCCAGGTCCAGCCGGGCAAAAGGCTCGATCGCCTGCGCGCGCGCGCCCTCGGGGATACCCGGGCCGTCATCCTCGACCGTGATCCGCACCGCGCGGTCTCCGTCGGCCAGCCCCACCCGCGCCCGTGTGCCATAGCGACGGGCATTGCCCAGCAGGTTTTCCACCGCCCGCGTCACGGCATCGGCGCGCAGCCGCAGGGTCAGATGGTCTGGCCCGACATAGTCGACCACCTGCCCGGCCCGCTCGGCATTGGCCACCGCCTGCCGCAGCAACGCGGCCAGATCCACCGGCTGCGGCTCTTCCATCGCATCGCCACGGGCAAATGCCAGAAACGAGTCCACCAGCCGCTGCATGTCATCTACATCTCGCTTCAGATCCTCGACATCCGGGCACTCTTCCAGCATCGACAGCCCCAGCCTGAGGCGCGTCAGCGGCGTGCGCAGATCATGGCTGACCCCTGACAGCATCAGTGTGCGGCTTTCCATCGCCCGCTCGACCCGCGCGCGCATGTCCAGAAACGCGGCACCCGCCGCCCGAACCTCGGTCGCGCCCGCCGGACGAAACGGGACATGGCGGCCCCGGCCAAAAGCCTCGGCCACCTCGGCCAGCCGCCGGATCGGTCGGATCTGGTTGCGCAGGAAGATATAGGCGATCACCGTCATCAGCACCGAGGTCAGCACCATGATGACCAGCAACTGATGCGGATTCGAGGCCGAGACGCGCTTGCGGTCCACCACGGCCACCGCCTGCGCCGCACCCGTGTGCAGCTGCACCCGAATCTGCCGGGGATCGCTGCGCAGATCCATGGCCGTGATCGCCGGCACCGCCGCCCGCAACGAGGCGATCACCACCGCCCCCGACAGATCGTCGAAGGCGCGCTGAAAGCCCTCGAGCGGCTCTGGCGGCGGGGCGATCAGCTCAAACTCCAGCTCGCGCGCCATCGCCTGCGCCGCCGCCAGATCGCCCGACGCCAGCCGCCGGTCCAGCAACTGCAACTCGATCGCCACGCCATCGCTCATCTGCCGCGTCACCCGGTCAAAATGCCGCTGAATGAAGACCACCGAGACCACCAACTGCACCGCGACCACGGGCAGGATCAGGATCAAGGCCGCCCGTCCGTAAAGGCTGCGCGGCAAAAGGGACTTGAGGCGGAGCGAAAGCGCGTCGATCATGGCGCAAGACTAGCCCCGCGCGGGCCCCACGCCAAGAGTAGGTCCGATGCCGCCCATTCAGCCGTTGCCGCAACCCGGCGAGATCGAAGAGCTGACCCCCGGCCTGCGCCGCATCCTGGCGGCAAACCCGTCGCCTTATACCGGTCCCGGCACCTTCACGCATATTCTGGGCCAGGACCGGCTGGTCGTCATCGACCCCGGCCCCGATCTGCCCGACCATCGCGCCGCCCTGCTGCGGGCCGTTGCGGGCGCGCGGGTCGAGGCGATCCTGGTCAGCCATGCGCATCTCGACCATTCCGAGGCGGTGCCGCATCTGGCGGCCATGACCGGCGCCGAGGTGATCGGCTTTGGACCGGCAGGATCCGGGCGCAGCGCGGCCATGCGGGCGCTGGCAAATCTCGGCGGCGGCGAGGGACTGGACACCGGCTTTGCCCCCGACCGCCAGTTGCAGGCGGGCTGGCTTGATTGCGCCGCAGGCCGGATCGAGGTCTTTCACAGCCCCGGCCACAGTGCCGAACACCTGACCTTCGCCTGGGAGGGACATCTGTTTCCGGGTGACAATGTAATGGGCTGGTCGACCAGCATCGTCTCGCCACCCGATGGTGACATGGGCGCTTACATGACCAGTCTGAACCATCTGGCCAGCCGGTCCGAGGCGATCTGGCATCCCTCGCATGGCGCGGCTCTGGCCGAGCCGCAAATCCGGCTGGCCGAGCTGATCGCCCATCGCCGCGCGCGTGAAACCACGATCGGCACCGCCCTGGCCGAGGCCCAGGATCCGGTCACCATCTCCGACCTGCTGCCCCGGATCTATCCTGGCCTGGCCCCCGCCCTGCATCCCGCCGCGGCCCGCAACCTGCTGGCGCATCTGCTGGATCTGGCCCAACGCGGCCTCGCCACCGCCCACCCGACACCCGGCCCAGACGCCCTTTGGCGGGCCGGGTAGCGCATGAGCGAAAGATTTTCATTCACCCGTCATTTTTCCCCCAAACCCCTCTGGACGCCCCCGAAACCCCTTGCTATACGGCCCACGTGTTCCGGCGTAGCTCAGCGGTAGAGCAGTTGACTGTTAATCAATTGGTCGTAGGTTCGATCCCTACCGCCGGAGCCAAAAAATCCAAGGAAGCCAAGGCATTGCCGTGTTGTCCTATGGTGTCCGTCCGAGCGTCCGAGCGCGTCCGAATTCGGACAGATCGGACGGAGGCGGAAAGGAAAAGGCCCCCATCCGGGGGCCTTTTCTGTTCTTGCCGTGTGGTTTGTCCGCTATGATTTGCCAGAGCGCGGTAGGTTTTCGGTGGTCTGACCGGAGTTCGCGCTACGGCCCGGCTTGATCAACATCTGCCGCCGCGCTCATCCAGTCCGAATGCAGCGCCAAAGCGCAGGTTTCGGACGGCGCCGTGCTGAAGGCCAACGCGGCTGCCATTGCGGCCACCGTGATCAGCAACAGAATCAGCGTGGCGACGATCAGCCAGATCACCATCGGGGCGATGCGTGGCGCGGGGTGGTGGGTCATGCGTATGCCCCCTTGCATGGATCACAGAGGCGCAGCCACGGGCCGCGGGCGGTGAAGTTTTCCCCGCAGCACAGGCAGCGGCGGGTGGTCTGCTGCAGCCGCTTTTCGGCCGCCAGCGCGCGGACGCAGGCATTGTCATAGCTGTTGGCCTGCCCGATCTGCCGCCCGGCAAAGCTGATGGCAAAGGCATTGCCGCTGCCCTGAATGTCGATCGCCAGCGGATCGCGCAGGAGCGTGGTGGGGTCCATGTCAGTGCCTCGTCAGGTTTTTGATGGTCTGGCCGATCACGGCATCCGTCAGCTTGCTTTCGTCCGCCGCAAAGGGCGACTTGCTGCCCTGCTTTGAGACGGTGCGCGAGGCGGTGGCCATTACCCGCATGGTGCAGGTAAAGCAATTGCAGCCGGTGAATGTGCCACCCACGCCGAGATCGTTGCCGCCATCGACCACGACCAGGAGCGATTGCCACCGGCCCTGTGTCGCGTCATTGATCGCGCGGTGCAGCTGATCCAGCGCGGCGGTTACGGCTGGGGTGTCGAGGAATTTTTGTGGGTTGGTCATGCGTCACCTCTCGCGCGGATGGCACTAATCGCCTTCGTTCTGACCAATTGCCTGCGCAGTGGTCCTGCGTCTGGATCTTGCCTCATTAGCGCATCCACTGCCGCGTCTCCTGCCGCGATGGCACACGCCTCCCGCTCGGCCTGCACCGCCTGCCGGATCGTCTCGGCAACGGTATCGGCGCGGACGTATTCGATTGACGGTTTGATTACATTTTCAACGCGGTCACACGCCCATGCTACGCCCCACCCCATCGTGTCGTCAGGAGTAACCCAAATCCGTTCCGGCGCGCTCATGCCTTGTCCTCCCCGATGGCGCGGCGGTTCCAGGCTGCGATGGCAACTTCTGTTGAGTTTTGCGGGCCGCCGCAGAAACGCTCAGCGCACATGATGTAAGGCCGCGATCCGGCTGGCGTCATTAGAATAGCCTCACCACCGCAAAACGGGCAGGGCAGAAGCGCCGTGCTTGTGTCGATCTTGTCCATCGGTGCAATCTCCGTATGCGCGGCTTCCAGCGCGGCGAGGATGCGGCCCTCGTAGTCGGCTTGGGCGGCTGCTTTGGCGGTTTCAATGGTATTTTCTACGCGCCAGCAAACAGACTCACTATTCTGACCAGCCAGCCAAACACCCCATCCATGCGTATCTTTCTGGACGGACGCGATACCTATAGTGGTGCGTGCAATCCATGTCTCTCCACCAACATAAGTCCACACCAGCGGCTTGACTTTCACCGTCTGGCGGCAACCGGCGTTGGTGACAGGATCGGCGGGCTGGCTGGCGGCAAGGGCGGTTCGTTGGACGCGGGTGTTCCATTCGGTCAGTTCATCGGCCCGCATCCAGAGGCTATCCAGCACGCAATTGTCAGTCTGATGGTGTTCAAACCCGTCGCCTTCAGGATACGGCACAGATCCACAAAACGGGCATGGCGCCCATTCTGCAGATGATGATGTGGTTTTGTCGCTCATGCGGCAGGTCCTTTCGTTTGCTTAAGGCCCGGCAGCTGGACGGCGGCGATGGCGCGGCCGGTGGTTTCCATGCTGGCCGGGGTATAGGTGGCTTCGAGCAGGGGCGAGGCGGCGAGGCTGTTGCCCAGCACGTCGCCCACGTCCTCGTTCGACACGCCTGCCGCGCGGGCCATCATTGCCCATGTGCGCCGCAGGTCGCGGAATTGCAGGGTGGCTGCGCTGGGGCAGTTGCCCTTGGCCTTGTCGGCCGCATGGGCGAGGATCGCGCGCCAGCGTTTGTTGAACAGAAATTCGGAGTATGGCTTGCCGGTCGCCTCGTCGCGGATCAGCACGTCATCGGTGGTGCGCGGCGCATCGGCCGTGCCGGCATCTGCCAGCGCCGCGCGGATCGCCGGCACCGCATCGTCATGCAGCAGGATCACGGCTGCGTTGCCGCGTTTGGACCGGGTGAAGCGCCAGACCCAGACCCGGCGCGGCGCCGCAGCGCCCGGCGGCGTCCAGTCGGTCAGGGCAAAATCGCCCCGGCGGGCGGTCAGAACATCGGTCTGGCGCTGACCATGCAGCAGCGACAGCAGAATAGCCGTGCGCGCGCCGTGCAGCCCCAGCGTTTCCGCCGCCGCGAGGATCGCCGCGATCTCGGCCATGGAGGCGGCGCGGGCGCGTGGTGGCGGGGTGTGAACCTTGAGCCGCAGGCAGGGATTGGCGTTGGCCGGGCGCCAGCCCAGCGTTTCGGCGTGTTCCATCAGGATCGACATCATGCGGATCAGCGCCTGGGCCATGCGCGGCCCGCGGGCGCTGTAGAGCGTCTGATACCACTGATGCATCACCGCCTTGTCAAATTCGGCCGCGCGGGCTGTGCCCCATTTGTCGGCGATCACGCCCAGCAGTTTGGCATAGCTGTCGCGGGTTTTCGGTTTCAGCTTTTCGCGCCAGTGGACCGAAGCCCGGTAGGAGCGGATCAGGTCTTCGATGCGGCGCGTCTGGCGCTGCCCTTCGGCCAGGCGTTGACCGGTGGCGCGGGCGGCATCGACTTGCCGATTGAGTTTGGTGGCCTGAGCCCATGCCGCCGAAACGGCGTCCGGCAGTTCGACCGGGCCGAAGCCCAGCGGGCGGGCATCGGCTGGCGGTTCCCACCACAGGCGCACCGATCCGTCAGCGCGCGCGCGTTCGCGCAGGCCGCGAGGCCGCGTGGTTGCCGGGCTGCTGGTGGTGGGTTTGCGGGTCATGCGATGCGGGCCTGTTCAAGAAGATAGATATTCGCGCCCTCGGGCCGGGCCGGGCTGGGCAGGTGTCTGGCGCGGCCCTGTTCGGCCAGCCATGCCTCGATCAGATCGCGGCGCCAGCGCATGTTGCGCAGCGAGGTAGGCAGCGGCAGCGGGAAGGCGTGATCATCCTCAAGCCGGGCGCGGCGGCGATAGAAGGCGGCGGCACTGTCGAGGCCGAGCATGGCGGCCACCTGTCGGGCGGTGAGAAAATCCTGCATCACCTGCCCCGGAACAAATGCGGATGATGGGCGCGCAGGCGCAGGTCGGCCCAGCGTTCGCCCACGATCAGGCCGATGCCAAGGCCGGCCAGAAGGCAGATCAGTTCGAGGATCATGTTGTGGTCCTTGAAAAAGCCCCAACGGCATGCCGCCTGCGCGCGTTGGAGAGGTGGCGGGGGCGGCTGGCAGATCGCCGCGGGCGGCACCCCGGAGAAAGCGGGAACAGGTAAAATCAGGCCAGAAGATCCGGCGCGGGGCTGGCGTCGATCGCCAGCCGGATATTGCTGCCGATGGTCAAGCGCATCAGGTCGGCCACGTTGCGGACCATGCGGCCGCCATGGGCCATCACGCGGGTCATGGGCACCATGGTTTGCGGGCCGCCGAGGCTGATGCCCTGTGCCTCGATCTCGCGGCCAAAGCTGGCGAAGCAGTCGCAGGCCAGCAGGAAGCCGTGGAGCTGGTCGTGGTTAAGATCGCCATGCGGCGTGGGGGTGGTGGTGGTGGACCGCGACATGGCGTCAGGCCCCCGGCCGGGTGAAGGGCAGCACACGGCCCGAGGCCAGGCCAGAGATCAGCACGGCGGCTTGGCGGCGCTGCAGCAGTTCTTCCAGCGCCGGGCCTGCCACGAGCAGCAGCAAGGCGGCGTCGGCGTCGTTGAGTTCGCCGGCGCGGGCGCGGTTGGTGGCGTCAATCGTCGCCTGGATCACCTGATCGGTGATGATGCCGCCCGTGGCGAGCGGGATGGCAACGGCGGTGGCGGTGGTGGCGATGGTGGTGGTCATGGGCAACCCCTGTTTGCAAGCTGTGTGCCTGCAAAGTTAGGAGTTAGCACCTGTAACTGTCAACTATCTTTTTCAGTTTTTCTATTTTTCTATCTCGGCAGGATTTGGCGTCATACCAAAGACGAAGGCGATCCCATACGGGATTTCTGGCCAGCCCACAGTTCGCATGATCCATAAACG
Organism: uncultured Gemmobacter sp.; assembly: GCA_964439015.1. Taxonomy (GTDB): domain Bacteria; phylum Pseudomonadota; class Alphaproteobacteria; order Rhodobacterales; family Rhodobacteraceae; genus Gemmobacter. The sequence continues at coordinate 3,048 of CAYTMV010000012.1, read as the reverse complement.
ACCCTCGCGATCGAGAAGCGGGCCGCCCGCTGATCGCTCGGCGCCATTGGAAATCAGCTCATCCTCAAGCGCATACTTAGAGCCTCGATCCGAGAAAATCACACAACCGGCCATCGGGCCAAGCGACGGTTCGTTGAACAGGACTACAAGCAAGGCAAGGCCCTCACCGGCCGCGCGTGAAGGGTCCAGATCCCACGCATCCATAACGCGAAGATCCGCGCCAAAGCCGATGCTGGAAGCAAGCAAGTTCCCGTTAATCCTTGTGGCCTTGGGGAAAGTGGCCGCGTCAGGCCCGGCCATCTGGACGTAGCCTCCGTGAACGCATTGTGAAAGGAAAACCTGAACCATCTCCGCTTCACCGGCAACAGCCGGACACGCCAAGAGGCAGGCGGATACAGAAAAGACCGCAGACCGGCCAAGTGCCCCCAAGCTCACCATCACGCGCCCATCACCGGGCGCAGGACTAACCAATATATGGGCCAGATTTCCCCCAGGAACAGGTTGATCGGCAGAAGAACGATCCAGTTCCAAAAGTTGTAAACAGCCCCATCAAGAAAGGTCAGATAAATGAACGTGGCAACACTGCCCAACTGCCAAACCCAAAAAACAAAATTGTTTCTGCCCAATTTCAAACCCTCCAGCTTGCCACAACGACACCTCTGATGACAACGTTGACGCCATCGACGACATGCACCCGGCCATCCTCTGGCGCGGTGCTGGCGGCCACCAGCACCGGCGGTTCAAACCGACGCAGGACGGTGACGGCATCGCCCGCGCGATAGAGCTGGGCCACGACGATATCGCCCTGCCGCGCGCGTTCGCTGGCGTGGGTATCGACCAATATGAAATCCCCGGCGAGCAAGCCGCCCAGGGCCATCGTCGCGCCCTTGACGCGCCAGACATCGACACCGGGGCGATCAGCCCCCAACGCCTCAGCCACGCCGCGCACGGTGGCATTTTCGGCCATTGTCGGCCCGGCCCGCCACGGCGCGGCATCGCCTTCGGCAAAACCGGGCCTGATCTGCTGAGCTGTGGTCACGTCAGCCACGCCGGCTTTTTCCAGGACCGTCGCAAGAGGCACCTGCAAAACCTCAGCAAAGGCGCGTGCCCAATCCAGGGACATGCGCTGACGACCGGTCAGGATGTGCGAAACATTCGCGCGGGATCGCCCCATGCGCCGCGCAATATCCTCGGCCGTGACGCCGACTTTTTTCTGCTGCGCTTTAAACCACTTGTCATCCATTCAGGAACAGGTAATCAGTCGCAACTAACATTGCTGTCAGTTTTTCTGAAATTTATAGTTGCGGTGTGAAAAAGTTGGGCGCTATATAGGCCCCATGAGTGAACACCTGACACCATCCGAAGTGGTCGAACACATCATCGGGCGTCCCGAGGCGATCGGTGCCGCAATCGGTATCGACCAGAAAGCCCCCTATGGCTGGCGCCGGTCTTCGGCCAGCCGCGATGCGGGTGACATCCCTTCTTCGCGGCATATGCGCCGTTTGCTGGCCCATGCCGCCGCGCGCGGTCTGCCGTTGCGGGCCGAGCATCTGATCTGGGGCGCGCCGCGCGCCGAGATCGAGGCGTTGATGCGGGAAAAGCGGGCCGCGCCGGATGCGGCGGCCTGAGAGATGTGCCGGGGCGGTGAGCAGCGCCCCGGCATTGCGGGCGCGCCGGGTCATGGGGGCGCGCCCGCAGCAGATGGCGGCGCATGGGCAGTGAGCCGTCCGTGTCCGCAGCCGAGGCGCGACTGGCAAGCGGCGCAGCCGAGGCGGCGGGCCAAGGTCGGGCCGGGATCACCCCGGCCCGGCCACCCTGATGGAGATAGGAAGCATGTGCCCGGAAATCGAGATCGAGATTTTGCAGGAGCCCGCGCCGGTCAGTGCTGACGGGCCGATGGGTGCCGTGCTGATGGCCGCCGCGGCGATGGCGTTGCGCGCCCGGCAGGCGCAGGGCGGCGTGGCTCTGCCCACCCGGTTTCAGGTCGAGGCGCTGGCCGATCGAGCCAGGGCTGATCTGACCGAGGGGCACCCGCTGCGGTCCGAGGTGATGATGTTTTGCCAGCAATGGGCCGAGGTGCGCCGCGATCCTGCTGCAGTCGTCGCCCTGGGCGAGGCGTTGTGGCGCGGGATCGGGCGCTTGACCCGGCCCGAGCCTGTTGATGCACCCCGGAGGGATATTCATGGCTGAGGTGTTCGTTAGCTCCGATCTGGACCGTGATGCCGGATTGACGCTGGCGCAGCGGCTGCGAGTGCAGCTGGCGCTGCTGCCCGAGGATTGCGTGATGCGGGTCACGCTGCGCCGTCAGATGGCGGTCGAGATGATCCAGGCGCTGGAGGCTGGTGAGCGCGCCTTGCTGGAGGCAAAGCGGCCGGACCGGCCAGCGGAGCCGCTGTCCCTGCCGGAATGGCCAGAAATGGCACAGGCGCCTGATGGGCTACGCCAATGGCTGCTGGCTGCGCTGGTGGTGTTCGGGCTGTTGCCGGCGGCCATGGCGGGGGCGGCCTGGCTGCTGTGGGTGCTGCAATGAGCGCGGGCGGCGATCAGCCGATCCGCCTGTCGCTGGCCGATCAGGCGTTGATCAACCTGTGTGGGTTTCTGGCCTGCCATGACTGGGCGCAGGATCAGGCCGCGCCGGGCCGCGTGCAGATGGTGCTGGACGAGCTGCCCGCGCTGCTGCCTGCAGCCACGGCGCGGATCACGTTGATCGCGCGCCTGGTGCTGCAATGCCGGCACCTGCTGGAGCGCGCGCCGCATCGCAAGGCCGATGCGGCAGGGGCCGCTGCCTATAGCCATGCCCGCGAGGATCTGCGCGCGGCGCTGGCCGAGGTGATGATGTGGCGGGCCGGGCAGGCGCTGGACGCGCTGCGGTCTGCAATGACGCGAGGGGATGAGGCATGATCGACCTGACTGAAATGAGCCTGCAGGATCTGGAAACCCTGCGGTCGGCGCTGGAAACGCTGCGCAATGCCGGCAGGCTTTTGGCCCGCAACGGTATGGAGCCGGTTTTTCTGATGAGGCCCGGCCTGCCGGTAATGATCGAGCTGC
>CAYTMV010000011.1:0-50247 GCA_964439015.1 uncultured Gemmobacter sp. | reverse complement strand
TCGACGACCTGCTGCCTTGGAAATGGCGCAGGTAGCGGTCAGGCCAGACGGTTACCGGATAATCACGCAGTCGCAGGCAGCGGCAGGCAGTGCCAGCAACGTCACCCTGCGTCATGCGCCCTCTCACTGGCCGACAAGTCACGGCGCGAAGCTGCAAACAAGTTCAATCCAGTTGTAAAAGCGCGGATTCGACGGCAACTTAGGGGCGAGACTGTTGATTTTCACCCAGAACTGAGCCGGTTTTTTCACCGAGAAGTGAGCCACCTCTGATTATGGATTTCGGTTCATGCTGGGGTCAAGGTCGGGTTTGTCTCCTTCTTTTTCCGGGCTGCTGCGGCTGAACTTGCCTTGAAGCGGAAGCTATCGTTTCCGGTCTCCAGAATGTGGCATCGATGGGTAAGGCGGTCGAGCAAGGCCGTGGTCATCTTGGCATCGCCAAAGACTGATGCCCATTCGCTAAAGCTGAGGTTTGTGGTGATCACGACGCTGGTGCGTTCGTAGAGTTTGCTCAGCAGGTGGAACAGCAAGGCCCCGCCTGATGCGCTGAACGGCAGGTATCCGAGTTCGTCCAAGATCACGAGGTCGAGCTTGGTCAGGCCTTCCGCGATCTGCCCGGCCTTGCCCTTGGCCTTTTCCTGTTCGAGGGCGTTGACCAGTTCGATGGTGGAGAAGAAGCGAACCTTCCTGCGGTGGTGTTCGATCGCTTGGATGCCGAGGGCGGTGGCGACATGGGTTTTGCCGGTTCCCGGACCACCGATCAGGACCACGTTTTGCGCCCCATCCATGAACTCACAGCGGTGCAGGGTCCGGACGGTGGCTTCGTTGATCTCGCTGGCGGCAAAGTCGAAGCCTGCGAGGTCCTTGTAGGCCGGGAAGCGTGCCGACTTCATGTGATAGGCGATCGACCTGACCTCACGTTCGGCCAGTTCTGCCTTCAGCAGTTGCGACAGCATCGGGATGGCGGCCTCAAAGGCCGGTGCGCCCTGCTCGATCAGATCGGTCACGGCTTGGGCCATGCCATACATTTTGAGGCTGCGCAGCATGATGACGATGGCCGCGGCGGCGGGGTCATGACGCATGGCGGCCTCCCGCAATTTGGCTGCGCAGGGCGTCATAGCGCTCGACATTGGCCTTGGGTTCACGATGCAGGGCCAGTGCCTGGGGCGTGTCCAGTGGCGGCCCGCCGATCACCTTGCCGTCGACCAGCCGATGCAGCAGGTTCAGCACATGGGTCTTGGTCGGCACGCCCTCGGCCAGCGACAGCTCCACGGCCGTGAGCACGGCCTGCTCATCGTGCTGCAGCACAAGGGCGAGGATATCAACCATTTCCCTGTCACCGCCAGGCTTGCGCAGCATGTGATCTTGCAACTGTCTGAATGCAGACGGTAATTCCACGAACGGTGCGCCATTCCGCAAAGCCCCGGGCTTGCGCTGAACGACCGCCAGATAATGCCGCCAATCGTAGATTGTCCTTGATGTCAGCGTGTGGTTGCGTTGGATCACGCGGGCATGTTCGCACAGGATGTTGCCCTCAGCTGCCACGACCAGCCGGTCGGGATAGATCCGCAGGCTGACAGGCCGGTTCGCGAATGACGCCGGAACGCTGTAGCGATTACGCTCGAAGCTGATCAGGCACGTAGGGGAGACGCGCTTGCTCAGCTCGATGAAGCCGTCAAATGCGACCGGCAGTGGCATAAGGGCCGCCCGCTCCTCGGCCCAGACATCGGCGATGGTGCCGGGTTGTTTGCCATGCGGGGTCTCCCGCCACAACGCGAGGCAACGTTCTTCCAGCCACGCATTCAGCGCGGCAAGGTCAGGAAAGTCCGGCATCCCTTGCAACATCTGATGACGAGAATCCCGAACGTTCTTCTCGACCTGCCCCCCTCGCCAGCGGTCTCGAACCGATGGCGACACGCTGGCTCGACCCATCCCGCGGCGGGATTGCAGAACTCGGGCTCATAGACGTAGTGGTTCGTCATGGCGAGGAAGCGCATGTTGATCTGCCGCTCCTTGCCACGGCCGACACGATCCACCGCCGTCTTCATGTTATCGTAAATGCCCCGCGCAGGGACGCCGCCAAAGACCCGGAAGCCGTGCCAATGGGCATCGAACAGCATCTCGTGGGTCTGTAACGGATAAGCCCGCACCAAAAAGGCACGGCTGTGCGACAGCTTGATGTGCGCCATCTGCAGCTTGGTGCGCTCGCCGCCCAGAACCGCAAAGTCCTCGCTCCAGTCGAACTGGAAGGCATCACCGGGGGCAAAATGGAGCGGCACAAAGGTCCCGCGCCCGGTCGTCTGCTGTTCACGCTGGCGCTCCGCCTTCCATTGTCGCGCAAAGGCTGCCACCCGGGCGTAAGAACCGGTAAAGCCAAGCACCACAAGATCGGCATGTAACTGCTTCATGGTCCGCCGCTCTTTGCGCGACTTGCCGGCTTCGGTCTTCAGCCAGCCTGCCAGCTTCTCGGCAAATGGGTCAAGCTTGCTTTGCCGCTCCGGCGTCGCAAACTTCGGCTCGATCGTGTTCGCCGCCAAATGCTTGCTCACAGTATTCCGAGATACGCCTGTCAGACGCGCAATCTCGCGGATCGACAGCTTCTGCCGCAAATGCATCCGGCGGATGATATTCAATAGTGCCATGTGGATCACTCCGTTGCCCCCGCCGCTCACCGCTTTAGGGAAAGGTTCACATGGCTCAGTTCTCAGTGAAAATTATCAGCCTAACCGGCTCAGTTCTGGGTGAAAATCAACAGGGCCAGGTGTAAGCCTTGTAGCCGCAGCCGACGATGCAGTAGTGGCAGGTGACGTTGTGTTCCTTGGCGCCTGCGGGAATGATCGGCAGGCGGTCGATGTTGCGCTTGTAAGCCATGATCGCCCCCTTACCCTTGCAGCACGTTGCTGAGACGGCCGTAGATCAGCTCGTCCGCGCCTTCGGCATAGATGTCGCCCTTGTCGTCCACCCGCAGCGCAAACTGCGGCAGGTTTTGCGTGGCATGGCCCCAGACCTGCTGACCGCCCTTTTCACAGTCGAAGCGGGAAAAGTGCCCAGGACAATTCAGAGTCTTGTCGGCCCCGTGGTAGGACATGACGAAGCCCTTGTGCGGGCATAGGACGGAATAGGCGACGATATCGCCCTCGGGGCCTGCACCGCCTTCGACAGGGCTACCCAGTTTCAGCAGGATGCCGGGGCTGTCCGCGTCGGGATAGCCGATGTCCATCGGCTCGTTCACCTTGAGATCGGCGATATTCGCCAGCTTGCTGGACGGGTAGTCCAGCATCGCCCGCGCCGTCTGCGCCTGGGCCTGCCCCGCAGGCATGACCGTTGCCGCCGCAGCCCCTGCCACGCCGAGAACACCCCCGCGCAGGAACTGACGGCGGCCGACATCGACCAACCGGTTGCACTTCATGGTGACAGATCCTCCCTTGGTAATCTCATGCTCGAGGTGGCAACCGAGCCCACGCTTCGGGCAAGATCATCTCTCCGACAACAGCTGGCCGGCCTGAAGCGCCGTGTCCGCCAGCTTGGATCCGGCCAGCCGCCGCATGATGTCCATGCCCGGCGTTGGCGCCGTCATGGCCGTGACCCATCGATCTGTTGTCGATGACCCCGGCCCGGTTCTCCTTCTCAAACAAGTTCATGCGGTGGCTTGGGCTGACACCCTTGCAAAATCAGTCAGGCGAGCGCGAGGCCTCGGGCGGGATCGCCAAGGCCGGTGACGTCAATCTTCGTCGCGTTCTGTGCCTGCCTGCGACAGCCATGATGCGCTGCGGCCGTTTGACCTGGCTCAGGATATGGGCCGCATAAGTTGTCCACCGCCGAGGATCGACGCGGGCAATGGTCGCGCTGGCGCGCCGCATCGGTGTCATCCTGCATCGCTTGTGGGGCGAGGGCACCGACCTCCGTTCCGATGGTCCCAGACTGAATGTGGCCTGCGGCTGCGGAGCCACCCACCGTCGCCTGCCTGACCGCAGGCCTTCGAGGCCCCACAGGGACGCGGTTTCGAAGATGCCGCGGTCCGGACTGTTGATCGCAGCACGAAGCACGCCAATGAGATGGGCACATCAGAATTGCATTGAACCAGCATCATGTTGGCGGCCGCCGCGCCGACCACTCACCGAAGCAAGCACCCGGGGTGATCTCAGCTGAAGGCGGACCCGAGATGGGCGACAAGGGACGATCACCTCAATCGACCCGCTCTTCGGCGGGTGACATCTCTTGTCCAAATGAACTTGACCGCGGCGTCCCCGTTCCCAGAGGCATGATCCTAGTATCGACGTGAAAGGTTGCCTTGGGAGAGGCGATCCATGCGCAGCCCACTTCGATCATAGGTGGTCAGACCGTTGCGCACTGCGTCTATCTCGGCAAGACGATTCCGTGCCGCCCGAATACCGCGCCCCGCGGCCTCAATAAGCCGGCCGTTACGCACGGCTTTGGCGTGCAGGCGCCGCAGCGCGTGGTGGTCCTGACCCTCTGCCTTTCCAACTTCGGTCTCGATCCTCGCCAGAAGGGATTCGATCAGCGACAGCTGGCCATGTCGCAGGGCATCGTGCAATTCGTCCATAAGGCCTTCGAGCGGGTGTAGCGAATCATCCAGCATTCTCGCGCTCCTTCAGTGATCGGAAGATCATCTCCGCCAGACCGATTCCGCCGGCATCGACCATCGCTTTGGCTTGTTCCTGCCGAAGGAAGGACGAAAACTGCGCCTCGCCGATGCCGCCGCCAAAGCTGCCTTGTGTTTCGCCCAGCCCGGCATGGCCCAGCATTTCCGAAAGAAAGGCGGTCTCCAACTCCCTTGCCTTGGCGAAAAGGTCGGTTTTGCGGTCCGGGATGGGCGGGGTCGGTCCTGCAAGGGAGATTGTTGTCATGGCATGCCTTTCCAGCGGATTTACTCCACTATCTCAGGCGTCGGTAAACAACTGGTAAGTCTTTTGGGTCAGAAGGGCAGAAGACCCTTCAGAACCAACCGGCATGACATGACGGCAATCGCTTCTTTCTCATCTGCATCTCTCACGGTCCCCCCACGGCCCGTTCAGGAGGGGGCACCTCATGCCGAAGCGGATGAACTGGGTTTCCTACAGGTTCTGGAGGCTGACGATTCAGTTCCAGAGGCGGAGTTGGTGCCGGGGGTGCCCCCGTTCGTGTTTGTGGGCGCAGAATCCGCGCCTGTTGCGCCTGCCACAGGCGCCGAGGAGCGAATTGACGCATCCGAAACACCGATTTCTGGTGCCGAATCAAGTATGTATCCAACGCCCCTCGTCAGTGAGCCCAGGGCGCTTCCGCCGAAAACCGATGTTAACCTTACGCCCGAATCCATGGATGGAGTCACAGCGACGCTCGAGGGGCGGCTGGCACATCCGAAGGCTGCGGTGCCTGGCACTACGTCAGAAGGCAGCGACATGCAGATGTCAATGCAGGGCAGAATCAGCGCCGTCCCTCCCACAGTTGAAGCTGAAGCTGCAGCAGTCATTTACCCTGCCGATGTCAGCCCGGCCGATCAGGCCAATCTGGCGGTCAGGACAGAAACTGACACTGCCGATGTCGAATCCCGAGAACCGGAAATCGCATTTCCCGGGCGAATTGGCGCTACCGGCACTGCTCCAGAGACGGGCAAGGCGACAGCGATGCAACAGGCTGTCTCTCTGCCGTTTTCGTCTCCGGTCGGCGATTCTGGGCAACATTTGGTGGCGCCGCGACAGGGAGAGGCGGGGAAGCACGTCGGATCCAGCGATCCCTCGGTCGGTGCGACGGAGGTTGAGATCACGGTTGATCGCAGGCACGCGCCAACCGTTCGGGAGGCAGCAATTCGGTCAGATGCCGAACACATCCGCGCCGAAGCAGGGGCTGTCGAAATGGGTTCGCAGGCCCCCGATCCTGTCCCTGCGGCGTTCGGCGCCTCGCCGCAAGCTGCGCCGGGGACCGGGTTGCCTGCCCCTGCCATGGACGCCGCATCTCTTCTGCAGCCCGAGCGGATTGCGCAGGGGCTGGACCGTCCGCCCCTGCTCAGAACGGCCGAGGGCCCGATTTCGCCGACGATTTCGGCCGCGATCAGCAACGGGTCGGAGCGGATCGAATTGCGTCTCGATCCGGTTGAACTTGGGCGGGTGGTTTTTGAAATGACGACAGAACGCGGTCAGCTGCACTTGATCGTGACCTGTGAACGCCCCGAAACCATCGATCTGATGCGGCGTCACGCCGAACAACTTTTGCAAGATCTCCGTGCGTCGGGTTTTTCCGGCAGCACGCTGGATTTTGCACAGTGGAGCAACCGTCAAGAGCGGCGTGAGAGCGGCGATCTGCCCGACGCGGGCCATGAAGAGGGCGGGACAGGGCCGGCCGCTTCGCCCGCTCGTTCAACCTATACGCGCCAAACCGCCCGGCCGGACGGTGGGCTTGATCTCAGACTTTGAGGTGAAACATGGAATTGAGTGCAACGACATCCGCTTTTTCGACCGCAACCCAGCGGCAGGCGGACAAATCTGCGACCAAGCCCACGGATTATGAGACCTTCCTGAGGATGCTGACCACGCAGTTGCAGAATCAGGATCCGCTCAACCCGCTGGAAAGCACCGATTATGCTGTGCAGTTGGCAACCTTCTCGGGCGTCGAGCAGCAGACAAAGACCAATGACCTCCTCACCGGCCTCGCGACACAGATTGCCGCGATGGGGATGGCGCAGATGGCCGGTTGGGTCGGCAGTGAGGCGCGGGCGGCGATGCCAATGGCCATTGAGGGAACAGAAACCAGCATCGAATTGTCGCCGAATCCGATCGCGGGTGCGGATCGCGTGGTCATGGTGGTCCGGAATGCGGCAGGCGATGCCGTAAATCGCGTCGATCTGCCCGCGAACGCTACCAGTTACACCTGGACGCCCGAGACGATCGCGGGCGAACCGCTGCGCCGTGGCACCTATACCTTCGAACTGGAAAACTATCGTCAGGGTGTCCAGATCGAGAATTCGGTGGTCGAGCATTACGCCCGCATTACCGAGGTGCGGGGTGGCCCGACCGGCGTGACGCTTGTGATGGAGGGCGGGATTGAGGTGGGTGTCGCCGCAGTTACGGCGCTGCGTCAGTGACGCGGCGTCGTCCGTGGTCGGGAAAGGCGATGGATTGCCTCGTCAGATCACAGCGCCCCGCCCAGCCAGATTCCGGCACCGAACAGTGCGGCACCCAAAAGCATCCAGCGCCACGCAGGCGCAGGCGCTGCTGCGACAACGACGGGCTGCGAACCGGCGATCAACCGCGATTCCACCAATGCTGGAAGTTTGGGTCCGAACCGCGACAGCACCTTGGCGGTGTGCAACAAATCGCGCAGCACAGCGCGCGGGCCGATGTTGGACTTGATGTAATCCTCGACCACCGGGCGTGCCACCTGCCAGATGTTGATATGCGGATCGAGCGAGCGCGCCACGCCCTCGACCACGACCATCGTGCGTTGCAACAGGATCAACTCGGTTCGAGTCTGCATGCCGAAACGCTCGGTCACCTCGAACAGGTAGTGAAGCAGTCGGGCCATCGAAATGCGACTGGCATCCATGCCGAAAATCGGCTCGCCCACAACACGCAGGGCCCGGGCGAACTCGTCCTTGTCCCGGTCTGCCGGCACATAGCCCGCCTCGAAATGCACTTCGGCCACGCGGGTATAATCCTTTCGGATGAAACCCATCAGGATTTCGGCATAGACGCGACGGGTGTATTCATCCAGCCGGCCCATGATCCCGAAGTCATAGACAATCAGGTCACCATTGGCGGCGACCTTGAGGTTCCCATGATGCATGTCGGCGTGAAAATAGCCGTCGCGAAGCGCGTGCGACAAAAACAGTTGTAGCACCCGCGCGGCCAGTGCCGGACGATCATGGCCAGCAGCATCGAGGGCCGCGATATCGGCAAGGCTGATTCCCTCGGCCCAGTCCAGCGTCATCACTTGCCGTGTCGACAGGTGCCAATGCGGCTTGGGCACGGAAAGCCCTGCATCCTTTTCAGTATGATCGGCAAATTCGGCGGCAGCCGCGGATTCCAGACGCAGGTCCAGCTCGCCCGCAACCACCCCGTCGAAATGGGTGATCACATCCATCGGCCGCAGCCGGCGCGAGGCAGGCGACAACAGCTCGATCACGCGCGCGGCGAAATAGAAGGCGTCGATATCCTTGCGAAAAGCGCGCTCGATCCCCGGCCGCAACACCTTGACCGCCACATCCTCGCCGGTATCGGCCAGCCGCGCGCGATGCACCTGCGCGATCGAGGCTGCTGCCACAGGCTCGGAAAACTCCGAGAACAGCGAGGGCAGCGGCGCCTCCAACTCGGCCTCGATCACGGCCCGGGCCTGATCGAGAGGGAAGGGCGGCAGTTTGTCCTGAAGGTATTTCAGCTGGTCGGCCAGCTCTTCGCCGACGATGTCAGGGCGAGTGGACAGAACCTGACCGAACTTGATGTAGGCCGGCCCCAGCGCCGTCAGCGCCCTTGTGACGGGCGGCAGCGCCGGGTCACCCTTCAGCCCCAACCAGCGGAACGGCATCCCCAGCAGGTGTGCCGCAACCCGCAGACGGGGCGGCGTGTTCAGCGCATCCAGAACAACGCCCAGGGCGCCCGTGCGCTCGAAGGTGGCTGCAGTGCGGGCCAGCCGCCAGATGTTATGCGGACCCCGCATCTTAAAGTTTCCAGCCGGAATGCAACGCTGCGATGCCCAGCGACAGGTTACGGTATTTCACCTGCCCAAATCCTGCGCGGCGGATCATCCCGGCAAAGGTCTCCTGATCGGGGAATTTGCGGATGCTTTCCACCAGATACTGATAGCTGTCGCGATCATTGGCGATCACCTGCCCCATCACCGGGATCAGGTTGAAGCTGTAGCGGTCATAGAGCCACTGCAAACCGGCATCGGTCATCTGGCTGAACTCCAGCACCATCAACCGGCCCCCGGGGCGCAGCACGCGGTAAGCCTCGCGCAGGGCATCCTCGATCCGGGTGACGTTGCGGATGCCGAAGCTGATCGTGTAGACGTCGAAGGTATTGTCTGCAAAGGGCAGCGCCATCGCATCGCCCACGATCCAGTCCAGCCGGTCCGACATCGAGGCGGCATCGGCCCGCTGCCGCCCCTCGACCAGCATCGACTCGGTCATGTCCAGCACGGTCGCATGGGCACCCGGCGCGCGTTTCAGAAAGCGGAACGAGATGTCGCCCGTGCCCCCCGCCACATCCAGCAGCTTCTGGCCGGGCCGGGGCGCCAGCCAGTCCATCATCGCGTCTTTCCACAGCCGGTGGATGCCGAGGCTCATCGCGTCGTTCATCACGTCATAACGGCTGGCCACACGGGTAAAGACGCCATGCACCATTCCTGCCTTGTCTGCCTCCGGCACCGTCTGGAAACCGAAATGCGTGGTGCGGTCATTCTCTTGGGTCATGGGGCTTGCCTTGTGCATCGTTGCCCTCCTTATAGGCCGCAGGCCGCGCAGGGCAATGCGCGGGATTGTCCGGGAGGGGGTCATGCCCGAACTGCCAGAGGTTGAAACCGTGCGCCGCGGGTTGGAGCCGGTGATGTTTGGCCAACGGATTGCCGCGGCCGACGTGCGGCGAGAGGGGTTGCGCTGGCCGTTTCCGCCGCAATTGGCGCAGCGTTTGACCGGCGCCACCGTTACGGGCCTGCGGCGGCGGTCGAAATATATCCTGATGGACCTCGATTCGGGTGAGGTGATGCTATGGCATCTGGGCATGTCTGGCCGGGTGCTGATCTCGGGTGTCGTGACGGGCGGCTTTCACCATGAACATGCAGCGCCGCAAAAGCACGACCATGTGGTGCTGGACATGGCGCAGGGTGCGCGGATCACCTTCAACGATCCCCGCCGGTTCGGGGCGATAGACCTGATGACGGCGGGGGCTGAAGGCACACATCCCCTTTTGGCCAAGCTGGGGCCAGAGCCTCTGGGCAACGATTTTAACGAGGATCATCTGGCAAGCCGTCTTGCCGGGCGGCGCGTGCCGATCAAACAGGCGCTGCTCGATCAGCATATCGTCGCGGGCCTCGGAAATATCTACGTCTGCGAGGTGCTGCACCGCGCCGGCATCCATCCCACGCGCGCGGCGGGCGAGGTGACTACGGCCGAAGTAGCCCAGTTGGTGCCGCTGATCCGCGAGGTGTTGCAGGAAGCGATTTCCGCCGGCGGATCATCCCTGCGCGACTACCGTCAGACCGATGGTGAGTTGGGTTATTTTCAACACGCGTTCCGCGTCTACGATCGCAGTGGCGACTCTTGCGCCACTGAAGGGTGCCCTGGCACCATCGGGCGGATCGTTCAGGGGGGGCGGTCCTCGTTCTTCTGTCCGTGCTGTCAGAGATGACTTGCACCACATCGCTTCCGTGAATAGGACTCGCCGCGCGTGCAAACGGCTGGGGGCTGCTCGATGGCTTACGAAACGATCATCGTCGAGGTCGAGGATTATATCGCGACCATCCGGCTGAACCGTCCGGATGCGATGAACGCACTGAACAGCCAGTTGTTGGGCGAGCTGGTCGCGGCGCTGAAAGCCGCCGATGCCGATGATGCTGTCCGCTGCATCCTGCTGACGGGCAATGAAAAGGCCTTTGCCGCGGGTGCCGACATCAAGGAAATGTCTGAGGCGGGCTTTGTCGAGGTCTACTTCAAGAACCTTTACGGTCGCGAGTCCGAGTCGATCCTGCAGATCCGCAAGCCGATCATTGCCGCCGTGGCGGGCTATGCGTTGGGTGGGGGATGCGAGTTGGCGATGATGGCCGATTTCATCATTGCTGCCGATACCGCCAAGTTCGGTCAGCCCGAGATCAACCTCGGGATCTGTGCCGGCATGGGTGGCACGCAACGTCTGACCCGCTATGTCGGCAAGTCCAAGGCGATGGACATGAACCTGACCGGCCGCTTCATGGATGCCGCCGAGGCCGAGCGTTGCGGGCTGGTCTCTCGCGTGGTGCCGGCCAAGGATCTGCTGGCCGAGGCCCGCAAGTCGGCTGCCAAGATCAGCGAGAAATCCGCCGTGGCGGTGCTGGCTGCGAAAGAATCGGTCAATCGCGCCTTCGAGACCACTTTGCGCGAGGGCCTGTTGTTCGAACGGCGGATGTTCCACGCGTTGTTTGCGACCGAAGATCAGAAGGAAGGCATGGCCGCCTTTCTGGAAAAGCGGCAACCGCAATTCCGCGACCGCTGAGCGTCACGCCCAGGACAGCGCCGGGTCGGATTGGGCAAAGTCGCGCAGCGCGCCCAGATCGGCAATCCGCACTTCTGAATCCTGCACTTTGACCCCACGTGCCCTCAGCCGGCCCAGGGCACGGCTGAAACTTTCGGGTTTCATCCCCAAGCTGCCCGCGATCAGGTGCTTTTCGTAAGGCAGGCGCAGTTGGGCGCTGCCGCCGTGCGTTTCGGCCAGCGCCAGAAGGAAAAGCGCAACCCGCTGCACGCTGTTGCGCACCTTCATCTGCTCCAGATCGTCGGTCAGCGCATCGGCATGATCCATGACCGCCTGCAATAGTGCCGCGGACAGGCAGGCCTGTGTGGCGGCAATCCGGCGAAAGGCGGCGGCGTCGATCGACAGGATGGTGGAATCGGTGACCGTTTCAGCCGAAACGCCGTGGGGGGCACCTTTCAGTGCTGCCACTTCGTCGATGCTGCGACCACGCGACTGCAGGCGAATGATCGCCTCTCCGCCATAAGGGGCCATGCGATAGAGCTTTACCCAACCGTCCACGACAAACTGCACCGAGGATGCGCGTTCGCCCTGCAAGAACAGCGTGCTGCCCTTCTCCAACGCCTGCACATGCGCGGCTTCGACCAAGGCGTCACAGCACTTGGCCGAGGCGGCCGTAAACATCGGCAGGTTACGCAATATACAGAGCGTGCGGGTAGACATGGCGCAACTCCGTAAAGATGGATGTGAGTTTCATGTTTACCCCCCGCTGCCTGTCCGGCGTTTGATGTAGATCAAAGGGCGTGGTGCGCGCGATTTCTCTTCTGGGATGAGGATGAGTCGCGGGGCAAACGGTGACCTCTTTCCTTTTCGGAACGGATCGCCTATACGCCGCAGCACATGCGCGTGGGCCCGCTTTGGCAAGAATCGATTCCCTCTTTCGGGGGAGGGTCTTATGCGTGATCGAAACGAAAGACCTGTAAGGAATCGAAGCCCATGGCCAATACGCCCCAGTCCGCCAAGCGCGCACGTCAGTCTGAAACCCGCTACGCGATCAACAAGGCGCGCCGCTCGCGGATCCGCACCTATCTGCGCAAGGTCGAAGAGGCGCTGGCCTCGGGCGATCAGGCTGCTGCCACTGCCGCGCTGAAGGCCGCCCAGCCGGAACTGGATCGTGGTGTGTCGAAAGGCGTGCTGCACAAGAACACCGTGGCCCGCAAAATGTCGCGTCTGGCCTCGCGCGTGAAGGGTCTGGCCGCCAAGGCCTGAGGGTTTTACCCTTCCACCCACAACATCTTGAGGCGCGCCCCTTGCGGGCGCGTTTTCTTTTGGTCAATCCCCAAACCTTTGACAGAAAACAATTTTTTTCACCGCCGTTAACGATGCGTTGCGGATTTGCACGGGCCCGAGGATTCGCCGCGCCAAAACTCTGTCAACAGCGAAGTTCGGTTGCACCCGCCGCGCGCGGCTTGCTAGCTTGCCCCTGCGATTCACTGGTCCTGGGGGACAAAGGGTAGCGCGATCCGACAGAAACGGTACTGCCCGCCGTGGTGACACGGCGACCGATTCTTGTTGGCTTGCGGAACCCGAGAGGTAACGTCATGGGCGCCGCGCGCGCCGCAAGGATGCCGACACTGCCGGCATCCGTGACGTGTTCTTGACCCAAGACGCATGAAACGCCCCGGCCAGGGACAGGCCGGGTGTGACTACGAGTATGGGCGTTTACCGCTCCAACGAGGCCAAACATGGCGCCAACAATGCCGATGGAACGGACTGTGGAAAGAATGACGGAAGCAACCTGGGGCGAGATTCGTGAGCAACTGCAACAAAGGGTGGGCAAGACCAACTACGCGACCTGGATCGAGCCGCTGAGATTCTCGAGCCTGCGCGATGGTGTGGCGCGGTTTGATGTGCCCACGTCTTTCTTCGGGGATTGGGTATCGCGCAATTTTGCCGACCACATCCGCGCGCATCTGAACCAGAATGGCGCGCCGGTCGAGCGGCTGGAATTCGCGGTCTCCAACGCGGCGCGCGCCGCTGCGGCTGTCGCGCCGAAGCCTGCCGCGAAGGCGCGCCCGGCTGTGCGCCCGCGTGCCGCGGAGGACGAGCTGCCCGGTGCGCCGCTGGATTCGCGGTTCACCTTCGATTCCTTCGTGGTGGGCAAGCCGAACGAGCTGGCCCATGCCGCCGCCCGCCGCGTCGCCGAGGGTGGGCCGGTCAGCTTCAACCCGCTGTTCCTGTATGGTGGCGTGGGCCTCGGCAAGACCCACCTCATGCACGCCATCGCCCATGAATTGCAGGCCCGACGCCCGGACCTGCGGGTCCTCTACCTGTCGGCCGAACAGTTCATGTATCGCTTCGTGCAGGCGCTGCGCGACCGCTCGATCATGGATTTCAAGGAGATGTTCCGGTCGGTCGACGTGCTGATGGTGGATGACGTGCAGTTCATCGCCGGCAAGGACAGCACACAGGAAGAGTTTTTCCACACGTTCAACGCGCTGGTCGACCAGAACAAGCAGATCGTGATTTCCGCCGACCGCGCGCCGGGCGAGATCAAGGATCTGGAGGATCGGATCAAGAGCCGCCTGCAATGCGGGCTGGTGGTTGACCTGCATCCCACCGATTATGAACTGCGGCTGGGCATCCTTCAGCAAAAGGCCGATTTCTATCGCGGGCAATATGCCGGTCTGAAGATGGCCGATGGCGTGCTGGAGTTTCTGGCCCATCGCATCACCACCAACGTCCGCGTGCTGGAAGGCGCGCTGACCCGTCTGTTCGCCTTCGCCTCGCTGGTGGGCCGCGAGATCACGCTGGAGCTGACGCAGGATTGCCTTGCCGACATCCTGCGTGCCTCGGACCGCAAGGTCACGATCGAGGAGATCCAGCGCAAGGTGGCCGAGCATTACAACGTCCGCCTCTCGGACCTGATCGGGCCAAAGCGGATGCGCACCATCGCACGGCCGCGGCAGGTGGCGATGTATCTGTCCAAGCAGCTGACCCTGCGGTCGCTGCCCGAGATCGGCCGCCGGTTTGGCGGGCGCGATCACACCACGATCATGCACGGTGTGCGCAAGATCGAGGAATTGATGGCGATGGACAGCCAACTTGCCGATGATCTGCAACTGTTGCGGCGCCAACTTCAGGCCTGAACCGTTCTGACGCTTGACCTCATTGGTAAAACTGCCAATGTCCGCAGCAATAGTGAAAAACCGGCGGGACCGGGGCCTAAGCCTTTTCCCGCCCGCGAGAGGGTACCGGGATGAAGATCAGCATCGAGCGCGGCACGTTCCTGAAAGCCGTCGCCCAGGCGCAATCGGTGGTCGAAAAGCGTAACACCATCCCGATTCTGGCGAATGTGCTGATCGAGGCCGAGGGCGATCACGTCAGCCTGCGCGCCACTGACCTTGATATCGAGGTCGTGGACCGGGCACCGGCAATGGTCGAACGTGCGGGCGCCACCACGGTTTCGGCGCAGATGCTGCATGACATCGTGCGCAAATTACCTGAGGGCGCGCTGGTCACGCTGGCGGATGATCCGGCTGCGGGTCGGCTGACGGTGACGGCCGGGCGGTCCACATTCAACCTCGCTACGCTGCCGCGTGAGGACTTTCCCGTGATGGCCAGCTCGGAATACAGCACCAACTTCAGCGCCAAGGCCCCGGACCTGCGCCGCCTGTTCGACAAATCGAAGTTTGCGATCTCGACCGAAGAGACCCGCTATTATCTGAACGGCGTCTATCTTCACACCGCGCAGGGCGAGGATGGGCAGGTGCTGCGCGCCGTGGCCACCGATGGCCACCGGCTGGCCCGGATCGACGCTGCCCTGCCCGAAGGTGCGGCGGGCATGCCGGGTGTGATCGTGCCGCGCAAGACCGTGGGCGAACTGCGCAAGCTGCTGGATGATGATGAGGCGCAGATTGCGGTCTCTGTCTCGGAAACCAAGATCCGTTTTGCGACCCCGGCAATCATCCTGACCTCCAAGGTCATCGACGGCACCTTCCCCGACTATACGCGGGTGATTCCGACCGGCAACACCCGTCGTCTGGAAGTTGACGCGGCCGAGTTTGCCAAGGCGGTTGACCGTGTGGCCACCGTCTCGTCGGAGCGATCGCGCGCCGTCAAGCTGAGCCTTGATGAGGATCGGCTGGTGCTGTCGGTCAACGCCCCCGACAGCGGGGCCGCCGAGGAAGAGCTGGCCGTGGCCTATGGCGACGAGCGACTGGAGATCGGGTTCAACGCCAAATATCTGCTGGAGATTGCCAGCCAGGTCGATCGCGAGAATGCGGTGTTCTTGTTCAACTCCTCGGGCGATCCGACTCTGATGCGCGAAGGCAATGACACCTCCGCCGTCTATGTCGTGATGCCGATGCGCGTGTAACGCCTTGCCGGGGCGCAACTGCGCGCCCCAATTTCAATCCGGAAAGGGAGTGCCGCGCGTGAGCGGTCTGGCGATCCTATGGCTGCAGCTTTCGCATTTCCGCAGCCACCGCGCGGCGCAAATGCAGTTCGATGGGCGGCCGGCGGCGATTGCTGGCCCCAATGGCGCTGGCAAGACCAATATTCTCGAAGCGGTCAGTCTGCTGTCACCCGGACGCGGGCTGCGCGGGGCGACGGCGGTCGATATTGCCCGCCGCCCCGAGGCGCTGGGCTGGCGGGTTGCGGCACGGGTCGCGGGCCTGACTGCCGCGCATGAGATTGAAACCCGCGCCGAACCTGATGGGGCGCGGCAGGTGGTGATCGACGGCAAGCCCGCCACGCAGGCGCGTCTGGGCGAAATCTTGCGTGTGCTTTGGCTGGTGCCCGCCATGGACCGGCTGTGGATCGAGGGGGCCGAAGGGCGGCGCAAGTTTCTCGACCGCATCACCTTGGGGTTTTATCCCGACCACGCCGAGGCGGTGCTGGCCTATGAAAAGGCGATGCGCGACCGCAACCGGCTGCTGCGCGATGGGGTGACCGACGGCCGCTGGTATGCTGCACTGGAAGCGCAAATGGCCGAGGCGGGCCGCGCGCTGAGCTTCAATCGAATGGCCACGCTGAACCGTCTGGAAGACGCGCAGGAAGGGGTTGAGACCGCGTTCCCGCGCGCTGCCCTCTCGCTGGAAGAACCAAGCGAAGGGCTGACCGATCTGGCCGCCGCCCTGGCCGAGCATCGCCGCCGCGACATTCAGGCTGGCCGCACGCTGATCGGCCCGCATCGCGCCGATTTGCAGGGCGTTTATGCGGCCAAAGGCGTGCCAGCCGCGCAATGCTCGACCGGCGAGCAGAAGGCGCTGCTGATCAGCCTGATCCTCGCTTCGGCCCGCGCGCTGGCGCAGGATTTGGGCCGCGCGCCAGTGATCCTGCTGGACGAGGTGGCGGCTCATCTTGACCCGGACCGCCGGGCGGCGCTTTATGACGAGATCTGCGCCCTGGGCGCGCAGGCGCTGATGACCGGGACCGAGGCGGGGCTGTTTGACAGTCTGGGCGCGCGCGCGCAGAACTTTGTCGTCCGCGATGAGGGCGGACAATCCGTGGTCGAGGAGGTTGCGCCATGACCCTGCATGCCGGAGGGCTTTCTTGACTGTAACTGTTTGGCAATTGCTGGTTTATGCTGGCGGCATGGCGGCCCTTTGGGCAGTCCCCGGGCCGGTTTGGGTGGCGCTTCTGGCGCGCGCGCTGTCCGGCGGTTTTGCGGCCGCGTGGCCGCTTGCGGTTGGCGTTGCGTTGGGCGATCTGGCCTGGCCCTTACTCGCCATTCTGGGGCTCAGCTGGATCGAGGGCGTCTGGGGCGACTTTCTGTCCTGGCTGCGGATCGTGGCTGCCGGGATCTTCCTTGTCATGGGTATCCTGCTGATCCGCAAGAAACCCACCCAGCCCGGGACGGATTCGCGCATGACCAGGCCGGGTCTCTGGGCGGGGTTTTCGGTGGGGTTGGCGGCGGTGATTGGCAACCCCAAGGCGATCCTGTTCTACATGGGGGCGCTGCCCGGATTCTTTGATCTGTCGCGGATCACCTTGGCAGACACGCTGGCGATCATCGCCATCTCGGCGCTGGTGCCAATGGCAGGCAATCTGGGGTTGTCGCTGTTTCTGGACCGGGCGCGCCGGCTGCTGCAAAGCCCTGCGGCGATCCATCGGCTCAACCTGATTTCGGGGGTGCTGCTGATCGGCGTTGCGCTGGCGATCCCCTTCCTCTGACCCCAAATCTTGTGTCGAAGGGGTGACATTGCCGCCCCTGACCGCTATAACCTGAGGGCAACTTCAGGGGTTTCCCAAGCATGGCCGAACAAGCCAAGAAGGCCGCCGCCTACGGCGCCGAATCCATCAAGGTTCTCAAGGGGTTGGAGGCGGTCCGCAAGCGCCCCGGCATGTATATCGGTGACACCGATGACGGCAGCGGCCTGCATCACATGGTGACCGAGGTCGTCGATAATGGCATCGACGAGGCGCTGGCGGGCCACGCGACCGAGGTGGTGGTCAAGATCCACGCCGACAGCAGCGTGTCGGTGCGGGACAATGGCCGCGGCATCCCTGTGGATATCCATCCCGAGGAAGGGGTCAGCGCGGCCGAGGTCATCATGACCCAGCTGCATGCCGGCGGTAAGTTCAACAACACGGACGAGGGCGGCAACGCCTACAAGGTGTCGGGCGGATTGCATGGTGTGGGCGTTTCGGTCGTCAACGCCCTGTCGGAATGGCTGGAGCTGACCGTCTGGCGCAACGATACCGAATACCATGCCAGGTTCGAAGATGGCGAATGCACGGTGCATGTCCATGAGGTTGGCCCCGCCCCCGGTAAACGCGGGACCGAGGTGCGCTTTCTGGCCAGCGCCAAGACCAGCCGCCCGGACGGCACTTTCCTGAACCTCGATTATGTCTTCAAGACGCTTGAAACGCGGCTTCGTGAACTGGCGTTCCTGAATTCCGGCGTGCGGATCGTGCTTGAGGACGAGCGCCCGGCCGAGCCCCTGCACACCGAGCTTTTCTATGAGGGCGGCGTGCGGGAGTTCGTGAAGTATCTCGATCGTTCAAAGGCTTCGGTGATGCCAGAGCCGATCTATATGGTGGGCGAACGTGGTGGGATCGGCGTCGAGGTGGCGATGTGGTGGAACGACACCTATCACGAAACCGTCCTGCCGTTCACAAACAATATTCCGCAGCGCGATGGCGGCACGCACCTGGCGGGTTTCCGCGGCGCGCTGACCCGAACTTTGACCAAATACGCTCAGGACAGCGGTATCGCCAAGCGTGAGAAGATTGATTTCACCGGCGATGACGCGCGCGAGGGGCTGACCTGCGTGCTGTCGGTCAAGGTGCCCGACCCGAAGTTCTCCAGCCAGACCAAGGACAAGCTGGTCTCCTCCGAGGTGCGGCCGGCCGTCGAGAACCTGGTGAACGAAAAGCTGTCCGAGTGGTTTGAGGAAAACCCCGGCCCTGCCAAGATCATCGTCGGCAAGATCATCGAGGCGGCGCTTGCGCGTGAGGCCGCCCGCAAGGCGCGCGAACTGACCCGCCGCAAGACGGCGATGGACGTGGCCAGCTTGCCCGGCAAACTGGCAGATTGTCAGGAAAAAGATCCCGCCCGGTCCGAACTGTTCATCGTCGAGGGTGACTCGGCCGGCGGTTCGGCCAAGCAGGGCCGCGACCGGAAAAATCAGGCGGTGCTGCCGCTGCGTGGCAAGATCCTGAACGTCGAACGCGCGCGGTTTGACCGTATGCTAAGCTCGGAAACCGTCGGAACGCTGATTACGGCACTTGGCACCGGAATCGGCCGCGACGAGTTCGACATCAACAAGCTGCGTTATCACAAGGTCATCATCATGACCGATGCTGACGTCGATGGCGCACATATCCGCACCCTGCTGCTGACCTTCTTCTTCCGGCAGATGCCGGAGATCATCGAAGGCGGGTATCTCTTCATCGCGCAGCCGCCGCTTTACAAGGTGACGCGCGGCCGGTCGGAGGTTTACCTCAAGGACCAGTCAGCTTTTGAGGACTATCTGATCGAGCAAGGCACCGATGGCGCCGTTCTGCGGCTGGCCGACGGGCAAGAGATCGCGGGGGCCGACCTGAAGCGCGTGGTCGACGGGGCGCGCAGCTTCCGTAAGGTGCTGGACGCCTTCCCGACCCATTATCCGCGCAATATTCTGGAGCAGGCAGCCTTGGCTGGCGCCTTCGAGCAGGGCCGTGCGGATGCCGATCTGCAAGCGGTCGCCGACAGCGTGGCGCAGCGTCTGGATGCGGTCGCGGTGGAATATGAGCGCGGCTGGACAGGCCGCATCACCCAGGATCATGGCATCCGCCTTTCGCGCATCCTGCGCGGCGTCGAGGAGTTGCGCACACTGGACGGCGCGGTCCTGCGATCGGGCGAGGCGCGGCGGCTGGCGCAGGTGGCTGGGCAGGGGCGTGAAATCTATTCACAAGCCTCGCGCCTGATCCGCAAGGACCGCGAGCAGGTGATCCACGGACCGGTCGAACTGCTGCGCGCGGTGCTGACCGAAGGCGAAAAGGGCCTGACCTTGCAGCGATACAAGGGCTTGGGCGAAATGAACTCGGAACAGCTTTGGGAAACCACGCTGGACCCGGATGCGCGGACCCTGCTGCAGGTGCGTGTGGACGATGTGGTGGATGCCGACGATCTGTTCACCAAGCTGATGGGCGATGTGGTCGAACCCCGGCGCGAGTTCATCCAGCAAAACGCGCTGAACGTCGAAAATCTGGACGCTTGACGGCTGCGGGGGGCGTTGGCGCCCCCTGGTGACCCCGGATGGATTCGAACCATCGACCTGCCGCTTAGGAGGCGGCCGCTCTATCCCCTGAGCTACGGGGCCCCGAGGGGCTGGCCTCTTGGATAGTCGGCGGCCCCGGCGCTGGCAAGGGCCGTGACGCAGAGATCCTCTTGCAACAGGTCTTGGACAACTGCAGGCTTTGGCGCTAACACTGTGAAAAGACCGCGCAGAAAGGCCCTGATGTGAGCAAGCCCCCGGTTTCCGATCCCCGCCGCACGCTGACCTTGCGAGACGTCTCCGAAGCCTCGGGCGTGTCAGAGATGACGGTCAGCCGTGTGTTGCGCAACCGGGGCGATGTGTCTGAAACCACGCGCGAAAAGGTCCTGCAGGCCGCCCGCAGTCTGGGCTATGTGCCCAACAAGATCGCCGGGGCACTGGCCAGCCAGCGGGTCAATCTGGTGGGGGTGGTGATCCCCAGCCTGTCCAACATGGTTTTTCCCGAGGTGCTGAGCGGCATCTCCGAGGTGCTGGAAGATACCGGCCTGCAGCCGGTGGTCGGGGTGACCCATTACGCCCAAGACCGGGAAGAGTCGGTCCTTTACGAGATGCTCAGCTGGCGGCCCTCGGGGCTGATTGTCGCCGGGCTTGAACATTCGGAGGCCGCGCGGTCGATGATGGAGGCGGCCGGCGTGCCCATCGTCGAGATCATGGATATCGACGGCACCCCGGTGGACAGCGCGGTCGGCATCTCGCATCGTCGGGCCGGTCTGCAGATGGCGCAGGCGATCGTCGCCGCCGGTTATCGTCACATCGGCTTTCTGGGCACCAAGATGCCCGAGGATCATCGCGCCCGCAAACGCCTTGAAGGTTTCCGCGAAGGCCTGGCCGCGGCCGGCCTGACGCTGGAGGATGAGGAATATTATGCCGGCGGCTCGGCCCTGCTGAAGGGACGCGAGATGACCGAGGCCATCCTGAAACGCTCTCCGCAGCTGGATTTTCTGTACTATTCCAATGACATGATCGGGGCGGGTGGGCTGCTCTACTGTCTGGAAAAGGGTATCGACGTGCCGGGGCGGGTGGGTCTTGCAGGCTTCAATGGCATTGAACTGCTGGAAGGGCTGCCGCGACGACTTGCAACCATGGATGCTTGCCGGCGTGAGATCGGGCGCCACGCAGCCGAAATCATTTGCGGCAAGCACGAGGGCGGAAGCATTGGCGGCGAAGTGATCGAACTGATGCCGACGCTGCAACCGGGCGATACGATCCGCCGCCGCGTCTGAGGCTGGGTGTCGCATCCCTTTGTCGTGATGTTCCGGTCGGCTGCTTGACGTTGCCGGGTCGGCCCCATACCCTTTGTGCAAACATATTCAGCCTTGGAGATATGACATGGCCGCCGGAACCGTAGCTGTCACCGATTCCACCTTTGACGCCGAAGTGCGGCAATCGCCGATCCCGGTCGTGGTGGATTTCTGGGCCGAGTGGTGCGGCCCGTGCCGCCAGATCGGCCCGGCGCTAGAAGAACTGGCGG
Source organism: uncultured Gemmobacter sp. (assembly GCA_964439015.1). GTDB lineage: Bacteria > Pseudomonadota > Alphaproteobacteria > Rhodobacterales > Rhodobacteraceae > Gemmobacter. The sequence continues at coordinate 28,861 of CAYTMV010000011.1, read as the reverse complement.
CCGAATATGCCGGCAAGGTCAAGATCGTGAAGGTCAATGTCGACGAGAATCCCGACAGCCCGGCCGTTCTGGGCGTGCGGGGTATCCCGGCGTTGTTCCTGTTCAAGGACGGTCAGGTGGTGTCGAACAAGACCGGCGCGGCCCCCAAGGCGGCGCTGGCCAACTGGATCAACGCGGCGATCTGATCGCAGCTAAAGCCACGAAAGCCCCGCCATCTGGCGGGGCTTTTTGTTTATCGGGTGATCCGTCGGGTCAATCCGCTGCTTCGGAGGGGGCGCTATCCGGCCGAGGTGGCGTTGCCGGGACGCGTCCGTCACCCAGTGACCGGTCGCGGTGCAGCGCGGCCCGGCCCAGAAACATCAGTGTCACCGGCGTCGTCACCATCACGCAAATGCCGATCACCAGTTCATGGACCACCGCGCGATCTTGCACCCACGACCAGGAAAGCATCGAGGCCAGCAGAATCGCCGCGGCGCCCCAACTGGTGCCCAAGGTCGGCGCATGAATCCGATCGTAGAAACTTTTCAGGTGCAAAAGGCCAAAGGCGCCCAGCAGCGTCAGCGTGCTGCCCAGCACCAGCAGCAGGGCAACGATCAGCATCAGCCAGGGCGGCAGGGTCTCCAGCGGTGTCATTCGATCACCTCGCCGCGCAGCAAGAACTTGGCCAGCGCCACTGTCGAGACAAATCCGCCCACCGCGATCACCAGCGCAGCCTCGAACAGGAAGGGGGTTCCCAGCTGCAGGGCTGTCACGATGAACAGCAGCATGGTGGTGACATAAATGGCATCCAAGGCCAGCACGCGATCCTGCGCATTGGGCCCGATCACCATCCGCACCACCGCCAGACAGGCCGCCAGCGCCAGCGCGATCTGCGCCCAGATCAGGGCCAGCCACAAAAGCGTGGTCATGCGAAAGCCTCCATCAACAGCGCCTCGTACCGGTCGCGGATCAGGCTGCGCCATTCATCCTCGTCGATCATGTCGAACACATGCAGCAACAGCATGCCAGACGAGGGGTCATACTCCAGCCAGGCGGTGCCGGGCGTCGCCGTCACGATCGCGGCCAGCAGTGCCAGCGGCACCGGATCGCGCAGTCTGAGCGCGATCGGCACGAAGGCCGAGCGCCGCGCTCCGTGTCGGCCGTTGGTCAGCATCAGCCGCGCGACCGCCCAGTTCGAGCGCACGATGTCGACCGAAACGATGCCCATCAGCCGCAGCAACGCCCGCCAACTGCGGATGCGCGGCGCCGTAGGCTCGATCCTCTCCAGCGCGAGCCCGGCGAGGATTGCAATCGCCGATCCAAGCAGCAGATGCCCAATCGAGAACCGGGTCAGCAGCAACCACATCAGAACCAGTGCGGCCGTCAAAAGCGGATGGGGCAGAAGGCGCCTCATGGCCCGACCCCCTCATCGCTCATCTGCTCGGCATCCGCAGCGCGGGGCGCACCCAGCAGACCCTCCGCATAGATTTTCGGACGCATCACCGCCTCAGCTGTATCCTGCATATATCCCAGCGCGACATCGGCCCTGACGGTCAGGAACAGCAGCAGCGCGATCAGGGTCATGACCGGCGCGATTTCCAATGCCATGACCCGAGGGGGATCGCTGTCACCGGTCCAGAAGGTCTGGATACCCACGCGGACCAGCCCGATCATCGTGGCCAGACCCGACAGGATCAGCAGGGCGGCCAAGGCCCATGACAGGGCTGGCGTGGCTGCCCCGCCGGCCAACAGCCCCTGCAACATCCCCAACTTGCCAACAAAGCCCGACAGGGGTGGCAGTCCAGCCAGAACGATGCCGCAGGCGCTGAACGAAAGGCCCAGCACCGCCAAGGTTCCGGGGATGGCCAGACCCACCTCAGGCTGGCGGTCCTCTTCGCGCTCATCCAGACCATAAGCGTCGGCAGTCAACGCGAGGAGCGAGGCAATCCCGCCTTCCTCGCGGCTCATGGGTTCGATCAGCAGGAACAGCGCGCTGACCGCAAGGGTTGAACTGAGCAGGTAGAACAACGCGGCGCCCAGAATTTCCGTGCCCCCTCCGGCCATCGCCACCCCCGCCGCCGCCAGCACAGTGCCAGATGAAATCAGCACCAGATGCGCGGCCATCCGCCCCAACCCCTGCGAGGCCAGCACCCCCAGAAAGCCGAATGTCACCGTCGCCATGCCACCCGCGATCATCACCTGCGCGCCAAACCCGGCCGAGGCGCCCGCAGTCGGTCCAAACAGCAAAAAGCCCAGCCGCAGCAGCGCATAGACGCCCACCTTGGTCATCACCGCAAACATCGCCGCAACCGGCGCGGCGCCGGCCATATAGGCGGTGGGCAGCCAGAACGACAGCGGCCAGATCCCGGCCTTGATCAGAAAGGCCAGCCCCATGATCGCTGCGCCGGCGTGAAAAAGCGGGCGCTCGGCGCTGGACAGAACCGGGATCATATTGGACAGATGCGCCATGTTCAGCGTGCCGGTCGCGCCATAGATCAGGCTGACCCCGATCAGAAACAGCAGCGATCCGGTCAGGTTGACCGCAATGTAATGCAGCCCGCCGCGCACCCGCAATTGCCCGCCGCCATGCAGCAGCAACCCGTAAGAGGCCGCCAGCAGGACCTCGAAGAACACAAACAGGTTGAACAGGTCTCCGGTCAAAAAGGCTCCGTTCAGCCCCATCAGCAGAAACTGGAACATGCTGTGAAAATGCTGCCCCTGCCGGTGCCAGCCCGCCGCAGCATAAATCAGTGCCGGCAGGGACAGCAGCCCGGTCAGCACCAGCATCATGGCCGACAACCGGTCGATCACCAGCGCAATGCCATAAGGCGCGGCCCAGTCGCCCAGCAGGTAAAAGCCGATGTCATTGTTGCCGGTCAGCGCGTTGCCCTTCGAGCGGATCAACAGCTCTATCGCCACCAGCAGCGAGGCCGCCGCGGCTGCCAGGCTGATCGTCTGCTTGGCGCGGCGCTGGCGTTCGTCATAGACCAGCATCAACGCCCCCGCAAAGAACGGGATCAGGATCGGGGCAATGATCAGATGCTCGGGTCCGACGGTCATGGCTCGCGCTCCTGTCCGTCGACATGGTCGGTGCCGGTGAGCCCGCGCGAGGCGATCAGCACCACCAGAAACAGTGCCGTCGTGGCAAAGCTGATGACGATGGCGGTCAGCACCAGCGCCTGTGGCAGCGGATCAGCATAAGCGGTGGGATTGATGAAGCCGCCGCGCGGCATGATCGCAGGCGCCCCCGGCGTCAGCCGCCCCATGGCAAAGATGAACAGGTTTACCGCATAAGACAGCAGGCACAGACCCACGATCACCTGAAAACTGCGCGGGCGCAGCAACAGCCAGACGCCCGAGGCTGCCAACACGCCGATGGCAAGCGAAATCACGATCTCCATCAGGCGGCCTCCTCTTCCTGCGCGGGCGTCGCGTCGCGCGCCCGCAAGCGCGTCGTGCGCAGCGACTGGTGGGCGATGGCGATCAGCATCAGCACAGTGGCCCCCACAACCAGAGCAAACACTCCGGCGTCAAACATCAGCGCGGTTGCCGCCGGAACCTTGCCCACCAACGGCAGGTCGACATATTGCGCATGCGCGGTCAGGAACGGATAGCCGAACAGAAAGGCGCCCAGCCCTGTCGATCCAGCGACCAGAAGGCCCACCCCCATCCAGCGGATCGGCAGCACGGTCAGCCGCGCCTCGATCCAGCGCGCGTCATGCGCCAGATACTGCAGCAAGAAGGCGATCGACAGCGTTACGCCCGCGGCAAATCCGCCGCCCGGCAGATCATGGCCGCGGAAGAAAAGATAGGCGGCCAGCACGATCATCACCGGGAACATCCAGCGCATGATCACCGAGGGCACCAACATCGTATTGGCCAGGGTGGCATCTTCCAGCCCCGCCTGATCCGGGGGCAGCGCGATGCTCTCCGGCGCGGGCCTGAAGCGGCGCAGCAGGGCGTAGACGGTGATGCCCACCACCGCCAGAACCGTGATCTCGCCAAAGGTGTCAAAGGCCCGGAAATCGACGAGGATCACGTTCACCACGTTGGTGCCGCCGCCCTCGACATAGGCATTGCGCAAGAACCAGTCTCCCACATTGGGGATCAGTGGCGATGTCATCATGACATAGGCGATGCCGGCCAGGCCCCCGCCCGCGACCACCGCGATCACGAAGTCGCGCAACCTTCGCAGACGCGCAGGCAGCAGCTTGTCCGCCTCGATCTCGACAACGCGCTTTGGCATCCAGCGCAGACCCAGCAGCAAAAGGACGGTGGTGACGATCTCGACCAGCAGTTGCGTCACCGCCAGATCCGGGGCCGAGGCCCAGGCGAAGGTCAGGCAGGTGACGGCCCCAGCACCGCCCAGCATCACGACCGACGCAAAGCGGTGATACTTGGCCATCCTGGCTGCCCCTACCGCACAGGCGGCGCCGACCAGCCACATCAAGGCAAAGGCGGGCTCCAGCGGGCTGGCCAGTGGCGATGGGGCGCGGCGCAGGCTGCCCCACAGCGTGATCGCCCCTGCGGCAATCGCCAGCAGCACGATCAGACGCAGTTGCGGCTGCAACCGCTCGGTCCCTAAAAGACGGTGTGCCGAACGCGGGGCCTTCCACGTCAGTGACAACAGCAGCCGTTCGAACACCCGCTGCGCCCTGAACCGGTGCAACAGTGGCGGCCCCTCGGGGCCGGCGGCGATTCGGCTGCCCATGACGGCGTAGAGTGCAGTCCCCGTCGCCAGTGCCACCAAGCTCATGACCAAAGGCAGGTTCAGGCCGTGCCAGACGGCGATATCCTTGAACGGCAAGTCTGCGCCCAGCACCGAGCGTGCGGCGAGATTCAGCGTCGGGCCGAGCGTCAGTCCCGGCAGGATGCCGACGATCAGGCAGACCAGCACCAGAAACTCGACCGGGCGGCGCATCAGCGACGGCGGCTCATGCGGCCGCTTCGGCAGGTCAGTGGCTTGCGGTCCAAAGAACACCGTGGCGATGAAACGCAGGGAATACGCGACCGCGAAGATGCTGGCGACGGTCGCGAGATAGGGCAACGAGTTGTCCAGCCAGGTGCCGTTGTGCCAATCTGCGGCCTCGGCAAAAAACATCTCCTTCGAGATAAAGCCGTTCAGAAGCGGCACCCCCGCCATTGCTGCCGATGCAATGATCGCAAGGCTGCCGGTCATCGGCATCGCCCGGATCAACCCGCTGAGGCGGCGCATGTCGCGGGTTCCGGTTTCATGATCGATGATGCCGGCCGCCATGAACAGGCTGGCCTTGAACACCGCATGGTTCACGATGTGAAAGATTGCCGCCAGAATCGCCCCGTTGGAGCCAATCCCGGCCAGCGCCGTGATCAGCCCCAGATGGCTGATGGTCGAATAGGCCAGCAGCCCCTTCAGATCATGCCGAAACAGCGCGATCATCGAGCCAAGGACCAGCGTCAACATCCCCGTGCCGGTGACGGCAAAGAACCAGACCTCGGTCTCGCCCAGCACCGGCGAAAAGCGCACCAGCAGAAACACCCCCGCCTTCACCATCGTCGCCGAATGCAGAAAGGCCGAGACCGGCGTGGGCGCGGCCATCGCGCCCGGCAGCCAGAAATGAAACGGCATCTGCGCCGATTTGGTAAAACATCCCAGCAGAAACAGCACCAGCACCAGCGGATACAGCGGATCAGCCCGCACCACGTCGCCTGCGGCCAGCACCCTGTCCAGATCATAGCTGCCGACGATCTGGCCCAGGATCAGCATTGCTATCAGCAGCGCCATGCCGCCCAGCCCGGTGACGACCAGCGCCATACGCGCCCCGTCCCGCGCCGCCTGCCCCTGGTGCCAATAGCCGATGAGCAGAAAAGACAGGATCGAGGTCAGCTCCCAGAAAACCACCAGCATCAGGATGTTGCCCGACAACAGCATGCCGATCATCGCGCCGGTAAAGGCCATCAGAAAGGCATAGAACCGCGGCACCGGATCGGTTTTCGACAGGTAATAGCGGGCATAGATCAGCACCAGAATGGCGATGCCGAACACCAGGCAGGCAAACAGCCAGACAAACCCGTCCATGCGGAAGGTCAGATCCAGCCCCAGCGACGGCACCCATTCCACACGGGCGCGCAAAACCTGGCCCGCAGCAATTGGCGCATGCAGCGCAGCCAGAACCGCAATCCCCCCGGCCAGCAGCCAGCCCGAAACCCATGCCGCCGCGCTATGCGCCGTCGTCGAAACCGTACTTGCCGCAAGTGCTGCGGCAAAAGGCAATCCGACCAGTATAAGCAGCAGGTTCTCTTCGATCATGCCGGTGAAGGTATCCTTTCTGCGCAGCCTGGCGATTCCCGTCCCCTCAAGCATGACCCGGACGCTGCCGCCATTTGGCGGATTGCACCCGAACGTCGATCGCGGGAAGGGCCTTGCTCTGGATAAAGGGGCGATCTCGGGTGTTTCAAGGCAGGAAAGGGCAGTTTTTTCCCGGCAGGCCGGGGTGTTGCGAAGTGTTGTTCATCTGCCACTCCGCGTCAAGTTATGCGCCGGAATTGATCTGGATGCGCGTGCGCGATCGGGCCGACCCGTCCGCAGCATGGGCTTGCAGGTGACGCCGCATCCTCTAGGCTGGCGCCACCGTGACAGGAGCTTGCCATGACCGACCGTTGTCCCGCCTTCGCCGATCCCGACGCCGCATCGCGCCCGCTGCATGTCGTGGCGCAGGATGCGCTTGAGGGCTGGCGCCAGGCGCTGCCTGTCCATCAGGCCGCCTTTCTCGCTGATTGCGGGTTCACGGCAGGGGCGGGCGATGTGGCGCTGTTGCCAGATACAGCGGGGCGGGTTGTGGCCGCCGTGGTGGGGCATGGCACTGCCGCCAGCCGCGCCCGTGGCCGGTTTCTGCTGTCGCGCGCCGTGTCCAGCCTGCCCGCCGGCGACTGGCACTTCGAGGGTCTGCCCGAGGCCAACGCGACCGAGGCCGCGCTTGGCTGGCTTCTGGCGCAATACCGTTTCGACCGCTATCGCAAACCCTCGCCGCCATTGCCCGGTCTGAAGTGCCCCGAAACTGTCGATGCCGAACTGGTGCTGGCGATGGCCGAGGGGGAATGGCTGACCCGCGATCTGATCAACACTCCCGCGGCCGATATGGGCCCGGCCGAACTGCAGGCGGCCTTCCTGTCGTTGGCCGAGCGTTTCGGTGCGGCAACCCAGGTGGTCGAGGGGGCCGCGCTCGAGCGCGATTTCCCGATGGTATACGCGGTCGGCAAGGGGTCCGAGCGCGCGCCCCGGATCATGTCGCTGCGCTGGGGCAGCAGCGGCCCGTCGCTGACGCTGGTGGGCAAGGGCGTGTGCTTTGATACCGGCGGGCTCAACCTCAAACCCTCCTCCGGCATGTTGCTGATGAAAAAGGACATGGGCGGGGCGGCGACAGTGATGGGGCTGGCGCTGATGATCATGCGGCTGGCCCTGCCGATCCGCCTGCGGGTGATCGTGCCCGCGGTCGAGAACGCGGTCTCCGGCCGGTCGCTGCGGCCCAAGGACATCCTGCGCTCGCGCAAGGGGTTGACGGTCGAGGTCAACGATACCGACGCCGAGGGACGGCTGGTGCTGGGCGATGCGCTGGCCTGGGCCGCCGAAGAGAACCCCGAGATCCTCGTATCCATGGCGACATTGACCGGTGCGGCCCGCGTGGCGGTAGGGCCGGATCTCGCCCCCTTCTACACCGATGCCGAGGATCTGGCGCAGGGCTTGCAAGCCGCGGGCCGCGCGCTGGCGGATCCGGTCTGGCGCCTGCCGTTCCACACCCCCTACGAACATATCATCGAGCCGGGCATCGCCGATCTCGACAACGCGCCGGGCTGGGGATTTGCGGGTTCGGTCACCGCGGCGCTGTTCCTGCGCCGCTTTGCGGATCATCCGCGTTACATGCATTTCGACATCTACGGCCATACGCCAGCCGATCTGCCGGCGCGACCCAAGGGCGCAGCCGGGCAGGGCGCTCGGGCGATCCTCGGGGCATTGCCCGCATGGTTGGGGATCTGAAAGATGGATCGGCGTCTCACCCCCGGCAATGAACGCGTGGCGCTGGATGGCTGGCAGGACCGCATCTCCGCCGCCCGCTACGTTCCGGGCGAGGCCGCGCGCCTTGCCCCGGCTCTGGCCGATCTGCTGAAGGCCCCCGACGGGCCGCGCGACCGGCAACTGGTCCACGGCGCCCGGCTTCTGGTGATCGAACGGCAGGCAGGCTGGGCATTCGTGCAGGCGCTGGCCGATGGCTATTGCGGCTGGCTGCCGGAAGACGCGCTGGCCTCCGCGCGGCCCGCCACGCATTGGCTCTGCGTCCCGGCAAGCCATCTTTATCAGGGGCCCAAGGTCCAGCACCCGGTGGTGATGCCGCTGTTCATGGGCGCACAGTTGACGGTGACCGGGCAGGCGGGCGCATGGGCCGAGACGCCGGCGGGCTTCGTCCCTGCCTGCCACCTGAAGCCGATGGGCCATGCTTTGGACGACCCTGCCTCCGTCGCGCAGATGTTTCTGCACACGCCCTATCTCTGGGGCGGCAATTCCCATGCCGGGCTGGATTGCTCGGGCCTCGCCCAGATCAGCTTTGCCGCCTGCGGTATCCAGATCCCCGGCGACAGCGACCTGCAAACCCGTTCCGGCACGCCGATCCCGGAGAGTGCCCCCCTCCAGCGCAACGACCTGCTGTTCTGGAAAGGCCATGTGGCGATCTGCCTGTCCGCCACGCGGATGATCCACGCCACGGGCGCCTTCATGGCCGTCATCGAAGAAGACATTGCGGTAGCCGTTGCGCGGATCGAGGCCGCGGGCGACGGCCCTGTCACGCATCGCCGCCGCCTTGCGGTCTCATCATGACCCAAATACCCCGGGGGGAGCCGCAGGCGGGGGGCAGCGCCCCCCCTCTGTCCCTGATGTCAATCGACCGGCTTGATCAGCTTGCGCTCGAACACCCGCAGCACCTGCGCCAGATCGTGCCCGCGCCGCAGCACCTGTCCGCCTTCGCCCAGCACGGCGTAAAGCCCCTGCCGGTTGCGTAACGCCGGGCGCTTTTCGATCCGGTAAAGCGGGACTTCCGCTGCGCGGCGAAAGATCGAAAAGACCGCCACATCCTTCAGGCAGGCGATGCCATAGTCACGCCACTCGCCCGCTGCCACCATGCGCCCATAGACCGACAGGATTTGCCCAAGCTCCAGCCGGTCAAAGGCCACGCGGTCTTCGGCGCGGGCCTGCGGAAAGGGGATGGGCGGTTGCGGCGGCAGGATCGACATTTTTCAAATCTGCGCCCCAACCCGCAGCAATGCAAGTCCGCGGCTGTCGATCGCCGTGAAACTGCCACCAAATCACCTCGGAAACTCCCCGTCTCGGTCTGCGGGGTGCCGCGAACAGGCGAGATAACACCTTTGTAGCAGCGAGGCCCGGAGGTGCGGACAATCGCCCCCACCCAGCCTGTGCCTTCGGGCCGACCTGTTGCCTGAAAGCCCCCGCACGACCTGCGGGGGCTTTTCCCATTCCTGCCTCAGCAGAAACCGCCTGCGCGGCGCATCTCTCCGGTCACCAGCCCGCGCCAGTTCTTCAAGGGGCCGCCCAGCCGCTTCAATGCGGCCGGGTGGCCCGCCTCCAACACGCCCAGCCGGATCAGGATGGCGGTGATCGCAGCCTCGGCGGCGCGGGTGCCGCCATCGACGATCTTCAGCGCGACCCCCAGCCGTTTTTCCGGCAGGATCGCCACAAACACCGCCTCGGCCCCGGTCTTGACGGTCACCCGGCCACCCATCGCCTGCATCAACTCGGTGCAGGCGCGGCCCTCACCCGCCACCAGCTCGGGATTGGCGGCCATGGCACGGGTCAGGCGATGGGCGGCGCGCGCGCGGGTGTCACCGCTGTCGCTGGCGCCGGCAAAATAGCCCATCGCCCGCCCCAGCCCGGACAAAGAGGTTGCGAAGTTCGGGGCCGAGCAGCCGTCGATTCCCCAGCCCGGGCTGGTCTCGCCGGTCACTTCCTCAAAGGCCTCCTTGACGGCCTTTTGCAGCGGATGGTCCAGCTCCACATATTCCGGCCCGGCCCGATGATGCCGTGTCCAGGTCAGAAAGCCGGCATGCTTGCCGGAACAGTTGTTGTGCAGCTGGCACGGGCTTTCGTCATGCTTGATCAGGCGGCGCACCTCTTGCCGGTCGGTCGGCGCATGCACGCCGCAGCGCAGGTCTGTCTCAGACAGACCCAGATCCTTCAGCCAATCGGCCACCATTGCGGTATGCAGGGCCGCGCCTTCGTGGCTGGCGCAGGACAGGGCCAATTGCCGGTCGGTCAGGCCAGTGGCCTCGGCGGCGCCACTTTCGATCAGCGGCAGGGCCTGCAGCATCTTGCAGGACGAGCGCGGGAAGATCACCGCATCCGGGTTGCCCCAGGCCTCGACCACCTCGCCCTCTGTCGTGCAGATCACCGCATGGCCGCTGTGACTGCTTTCCAGCAGCCCGCCGCGCCACAGTTCGATCATGGGCACTGCCCCTGTCGCCACCACCGTCATGCCCGTTCCTCTTTCAACAATGCGCGATTCCTTGCCCAAGCCACTTTCGCGGCTTGCCAATCCTGCGCTATGCAGGGATATCCGTCAAAACAAGCCCGTCAGGGCAGAGAATACAAGCAGGAGGCCGGCAGGCATGAAATCCGTTCTGGCAATCCTTCTCGGGAGTGCGCTCCTTGCAGGGGCCGCGCAAGCCCAGGAAACCAACGCGCAGGTCGCGGTGATGACCGACTGGAGCGTGTTCGCGGAGCCAAAGTCGGGCACCCCGACCGAGTGTTTCGCGGTCTCGGCACCCAAGGAAAGCCTCAATACCCGCGATGGCCAACCCGTCTCGGTGCGGCGTGGCGAAGTGCGTCTTTTCGTGACCTATTCCAAGGGGCAAAAGGTCGGCACCATCTCGTTCACCGGTGGTTATCCCTTCGCCGAGAAATCCACGGTCAGCGTTGCCGTGGGATCGGACACGTTCGAGCTGTTCACCGATGGCGAGTTTGCCTGGACCGCCGACGCGGCACAGGACGAAAAACTGATGGCGGTGCTGAAAAAAGGCACCAACGCGGTGCTGACCGCCCGGTCGGGCAAGGGCACGCAGACGCAGGACACGTTCAGCCTGCGCGGCTTTACCGCCGCGACCGAAGACGCGGCCAAACGCTGCCAGTAATCCGGCCTTTTTGGCCCGAAAGCGCCCCCATCGGGGGCGTTTTGCATTTTCAGAGGGAATCGCCTATATCCTGCGCTTCCCCGGAGGAATCCAGATGACCGAAGCCACCGCCCCGATCACGCAAGACGTGCTGACCCTGCCGCGCAAGCTGCCCGAGGGCGGGCGGCAGAACATCGTCGGTCTGACCCGCGATCAGCTGCGCGCCGCCCTGATCGCCGCCGGCACGCCCGAAAAGCAGGCGAAGATGCGGCTGGGGCAGGTCTGGCAGTGGGTCTATCACTGGGGCGTGCGCGATTTCGGTGCCATGACCAATCTGGCCAAGGACTATCGCGCCCTTCTGGCCGAGCATTTCGTGATCGAGGTGCCCGAGGTCGTCAAGCGCCAGATCAGCGCCGATGGCACCCGCAAATATCTGGTGCGCATTGCCGGCGGCCATGAGGTCGAGGTGGTCTATATCCCTGAAGAGGGCCGCGGGACGCTGTGCATTTCCAGTCAGGTGGGCTGCACGCTGACCTGCTCGTTCTGCCATACCGGCACGCAGAAACTGGTCCGCAACCTGACCGCGGGCGAGATCGTCGGTCAGGTGATGCTGGCCCGCGACGATCTGGGCGAGTGGCTGAAGCCGGGCGAACCCAAGACCGATGTGCGGTTGATCTCCAACGTCGTGCTGATGGGCATGGGCGAGCCGCTTTACAACTTTGACGCCGTGCGCGACGCAATGGCCGTGGTGATGGACGGTGAGGGCATCGCGCTGGGCCGCCGCCGGATCACGCTGTCGACCAGCGGTGTGGTGCCCGAGATCGCGCGCTGCGCGACCGAGATCGGCTGCCAGCTGGCGATCAGCTTTCACGCCACCACCGATGCGGTGCGCGACGTTCTGGTGCCGATCAACAAGCGTTGGAACATCAAGACCCTGCTGGACACCTTGCGCGAATATCCCCGCCTGTCCAACAGCGAGCGGATCACCTTTGAATATGTCATGCTGAAAGGCGTGAACGACAGCGACGCCGACGCCCGCCGTCTGGTCAAGCTGATCGCCGGCATCCCGGCCAAGATCAACCTGATCCCCTTCAACGAATGGCCGGGCAGCCCCTACCAGCGTTCTGACTGGGAGCGGATCGAGGCCTTTGCCGACATCATCTACAAGGCGGGCTATGCCAGCCCGATCCGCACCCCGCGCGGCGAGGATATCATGGCCGCCTGCGGTCAGTTGAAATCCGCAACCGAACGCGGCCGCAAATCCGCGGCGCAGATCGCCGCCGAGGCGGGGCAGGCGCCGGCTTGACAGGTTGAGGGTCGGCGGCCCGTCTCAGGCCGGCCAGCCGTCGATCACCTGCATCGCCTCGTCGGCGGTTTCGACAAAGCGGAACAGGTTCAGGTCCTCGGGGCTGATGGTGCCGGCATCGGCCAAGGCCTGCCAGTTGATGACCTTTTCCCAGAAGGCCCGTCCAAACATCAGGAACGGCACACGCTTCATGCGTCCGGTCTGGATCAGCGTCAGGCTTTCAAACATCTCGTCCAGCGTGCCGAAACCGCCAGGGAAGATGCAGATCGCCCGCGCCCGCATCAGAAAATGCATCTTGCGGATCGCGAAGTAATGGAAGTTGAACGACAGGTCCGGCGTGACCCAGCCGTTGGGTGCCTGTTCATGCGGCAGCACGATGTTCAGCCCGATCGACTGTCCGCCCGCCTCATGCGCGCCGCGATTGCCCGCCTCCATCACGCCGGGTCCGCCGCCGGTGCAGATCACCCATTCGCGGCCATAGCTCGCCATGCTGCGCTGGGTGATCAGATGGGCGAAGCGGCGGGCCTCTTCGTAATAATGCGACAGTTCTGCCAGCGCTGGGGTGCGGGCGTGTTCGGCGTTTTCGGGCGCCGGGATGCGGGCGCCGCCAAACAGCACCACGGTCGAGTTGATGCCGCGCTCGTCCAGCACCATCTGCGGTTTCAGCAGCTCCAGTTGCAGCCGCACGGGGCGCAGCTCTTCGCGCATCAGGAAATCGCGGTCGACAAAGGCCAACCGATAGGCCGGCGCGCGGGTCTGCGGGGTATCGGGGATGCGATTGGCCGCCGCCACGTCCTGTGTGCTGTCGCGGAAAGGATGGCTGCGGCTGTCGTCGTTCATGGCGGTCCCGGTGATTGCGCGAGGGGTGACAAGGGCATATAGCCTGCGACCAGGGATTGCCAGCCGGAAGGGGACAACCATGTCGCAATACGCCATGCTCGAAGCCGCCATCGAAGCCGCCTGGGAGGCGCGCGACACCATCACCCCCCAGACCCGCGGCGAGGGGCGTGACGCCATCGAGGCCACGCTCGAGGCGCTGGACAAGGGCGCGTTGCGCGTTGCCGAAAAGCGCGGCGCTGACTGGCATGTGAACCAGTGGGCGAAGAAGGCGGTCTTGCTGGGCTTTCGCCTCAAGGACATGGAGATCCATTCGGGTGGTCCGCAGGGCGGCACCTGGTGGGACAAGGTCGACAGCAAGTTCGCGCATTGGGGCGATGCGCAATGGCGGGCGGCAGGCTTTCGCGCCGTGCCCAACTGCGTGGTGCGCCGCTCGGCCTATGTCGCCAAGGGCGTGGTGCTGATGCCCAGCTTCATCAACCTCGGCGCCTATGTGGATGAGGGCACGATGGTCGATACCTGGGCCACCGTCGGCTCCTGCGCGCAGATCGGCAAGAACGTCCACCTGTCGGGCGGCGTCGGTATCGGCGGCGTGCTGGAGCCGATGCAGGCCGGACCTACCATCATCGAGGACAACTGCTTCATCGGCGCCCGCTCCGAGGTGGTCGAGGGTTGCATCATCCGCGAAGGCTCGGTGCTGGGGATGGGCGTCTTCATCGGCAAGTCGACCAAGATCGTCGATCGTGAAACCGGCGAGGTCATGTATGGCGAAGTGCCGGCGGGCTCGGTCGTCGTCGCGGGCTCTATGCCGTCGAAGAACGGCGTGCATCTTTATTGCGCGGTGATCGTCAAGAAGGTCGACGCGCAGACCCGATCGAAAACCTCGATCAACGATCTGCTGCGCGACTGAGGGGCGGACAGGCGATGGAAACCACCGAAAAGCCCAAGCGCGCCCAGCAGGTCTACATGCTGGTGGTCGAGGTCGGGCGCAAACCCGGCGACGGCCTGCCTGACACAGCCACCGGGGCGGCGCTGGTCTGCTATGCCTCCGGCGTGGACGAGGCCGAGGCCGTGCGCGAGACCGTGGCGATCCTCAAGCAGGCCGAGATGGCGCCGCTGGACGTGCAGGGTTACGGCACGCCCGAGGAACGCGAGGCGGCGGGCGAGGAAATCGCCGCCGAAGAGCGCGCGTTGATGGATCGGGCGCTGGCCGAAAACTCGGTGGTCGTGGCATCGGTCGAGACGTTTTACGATTAAACCTGTCAGGCGGCCCGGTGGCGCTGACCGCCGCCGGTGCTGCTGAACAGGGCCGCCGCCTCGTATCCATGCAGCTTGCGCAACGCTGGCGGGCCTTCCGGCCCGAGCAGGCCAAACGCGCAACCATCCGAAGATATCAGCCGCGCCTCGCCCAGATCCAGCACGATGGCACGGATCACGGCGCGGCGGTCATCTTGCAGCGCCGCTGTGCCGCAGGCGAGATGTCGCGCCTCGGCCAGAACCGCATCCTCGCCCAGCTGATATTCGATCTCAGGGCCGTGCAGCATCACCAGTTGATCGGCAGAAACCAGCAGGTCGCGGGCATTTCGGAAGAAGGGCGCCCGCAGCAGGATGGGGGCGTAATGCCCCCGTGCGGGCAGGTCCAGTTGCCGCACGCTGCGCAGCATGCGCGGGCCGGCATCGGTCATCACCATCTCGCCCGGGAACAGCCGGGCCGCGGGACGAAACCCGGTGGGGGTGGCGATAGGCGTGTTGGGTCCGATCCAGGGCGCGCGCTCGGGCGGTGGCGGGCCATCGGTCAGGCCGAACCACAGCACCGCGCCGTGACGGCTGGTGGTGCCGCGTCCTTCGCACAGGGTCAGAAAGCGCGGCAGCGACAGCGGCAAGGCGCCTGTACCGTGGATGCGCGCCCGCGCGTGGCCAAGAGCGTCGCGTTGCAACGCCCAGTTGCTGCCCGCCCATTCCATGGTCAGCCGGATCACCCCTGGCCCCGAAGGCAGGGGGCCCGGCAGGGTCAGGCGGGTCGAACTTGCACCTTCGCGCCGCCAGACGGTCACGGCGCCGTCGCGCGACAGATACATCGACAGCGCATGGTTCGGACCGGTATCGTCCAGCAGAACTGCAGGACCGGCGACCGGCGTCGTGACTTCGACGATCAGCCTGCCGCAGTGCAACATCCGACCAGCGGGCAGCCCGTCCAGCGGAAGCGGCCGGTCTGACAGGGCGACCCAGCCGGCCATGCCCACCTCAGGCCGCAGTGGCGGCGGCAGTGGCGGTCAGCACCCGCGCCTCCCAGGATTTCAGGGTGCGCCGCGCGGCGGGGCTATAGCCGGTGCCGGTCTCGGGGTCCAGTTCGGGAAACAGTGCGCAAATCTCGGCCAGGGTCTCGGCGGCAAAGCTGGCCTCGGTCATGGGGCCGGGCAGGTAGCTTTCGGTCGCAAGCCCCTCTGAATAGACCACCTGATGCCGGTCGAACAGCAGGTGGACATAAGTCACCTCGCCGTCCTCGACCTGCGTGACCGAGCGGCCATTGACCAGATCCTTGGCCGCCACCAGCACCTCGGCTTCGCCAAACATCAGCTCGGCCAACGCATCCCGGACCAATACGCGATGCTGCGGCGACAGGCGCAGCGTGCCATGCGGGCCGAAGGTTCCGGCGCGGATCTTTACCGGGGCAAAGGCGCCCTCGGCGGCGACCGTGCGGCTGCCCACCCAGCGCAGCGGTTGAAAGCCTTCGTCATGGGTCTGCACCAGATCACCCGGTCGCAGATCCTCGACCGCCACCTCGCCGTGGATCGTCAGGATGCGGGTGCCGGCGGTAAAGCAGGGCACCTGCTCCAGCGTGACCACCGCCACGTCGCTGCGGGTGCCATCGGTGACGGTATAGGTGAAGTTGACGGTTTCTGTATCGCCGTCACCGATCACCGTAAACGTGCCGTCGGCGTTCAGCGTGATGGTCTGGCCAGAGGCCAAAGTGATGGTGGAGCCTGCCGAGACCGGGATCCCGTTCACATGCGTGATCCGCAGTGTCGCGCCGCTGCTGGACCGATCATTGCCCAGCACATCCACCACGCGGCTGCCGTTGACTGGCACGCCGATCTTGTCGTCGGCCGCCACCAGCGCGGTCTGAATGCTGTCCCCCGCAATCAGCAGGTTGGAGTCATATTGGCTGTCCGAGGTGTCGGCAATGCCGATGCGGATGGAGTTCACCTGTCCCGGGCGCACAGGGATATCCAGCGAGAGGGTGACGGTAAAGCCGTCCATCTCGGTGTTATAGGCGTCCCCGGTGTTGGAGGTGACGAGGTTGGGTTGGTTGTTCTGGTTGATATTGGTGACGCCGGTTGTGCCATTGCCGACACTGACCGGCACGTGCTGGCCGTTGATCCAGACGCCGACCACGTCGTTGAATTGCGATCCCGCATACTCGGGGTATTCTTCCGACGAGAAGACGAAGCGGATCGTCATCTGATCGCCCTGCGGGATGAAGCTCACATCCAGCCAGGTGGCGTCATAGGTGCGCGTGCCGGCGATCTGGTTGAACCAGCTGTTATTGTCGACGCCGCTGGTATCCGTCGAGGTCGAGGTCGAGCGGTTGGGATCGCCTGAGCTTTGCGTAAAGCTCTGGACGTTGCCCGTGGACAGGATCACCCCGGTGTCCGAGGGCGCGACGCCGCCTGTCAGCTGCCCGTTGGTGTAGATGGCCGATGAGTTGCGTGGTCCGGTCAGGGTGGCCCCCGTGACCTGCACGCCATCGCCAAAGATTGCATTGGCCATCTGCACGGCAGTGGCGTTGACGTTGTAGCCAAGCTCGGCGCCTGTTGCCGGCATGTCTGCCCCCGGTTCTGTCAAGGCAGGATGCACACCGGGGACCGCCGACGGTTATGACCGTCTGGGGTTCTCGCTCTGCTCGGATGGGCACGTTGGCCCGTGTTGTCCTGCCTCAAGGACTTATGGTTTTGTCAAAAGTTATACTTGTAGAAACTTTTAGTCATCTGAAAAGAAACACTGACCGCGTGTCCTGTGGCGCGCGGGTCACGGCTTGGCAGGGCAACGGCCGCGCGCTATCCCTTCGGCAGCCAGCTAAGGAGGCGCGCATGACCCATACTCCCGTCGATCCGGTAGAGCTTTCGGCGCGGCTGATCCGCTGTCCTTCGGTCACCCCCGTCGAAGCAGGGGCGCTGGTCTTGCTGCAGGAAGTGCTGGAAGGCGCGGGCTTTGCCTGCACGCGGGTGGATCGCGGCAATACGCCCAATCTGTTTGCCCGTTGGGGGACCAAAGGGGCCAATCGCAGCTTCGGCTTCAACGGTCACACCGATGTCGTGCCGCCGGGGGATGAGGCGTTGTGGGCGCATCCCCCGTTCTCGGGCCTCGTGCAGGATGGCTGGCTGTGGGGGCGCGGTGCGGCCGACATGAAATCCGGCGTGGCGGCCTTTGTCGCGGCGGCGGTGGATCTGGTGCGCGAGACGCCGCCCGATGGCGCCATCGTCCTGACCATCACCGGCGATGAGGAGGGCGACGCCACCGATGGCACCGTGGCGCTGCTGGATTGGATGGCGGCGCAGGGCGAGCGGATGTCGGTCTGTCTGGTGGGCGAGCCGACCTGTCCCACCACCATGGGCGAGATGATGAAGATCGGCCGGCGCGGTAGCCTGACCTGCCATTTCACCGCCCACGGCGTGCAGGGCCACAGCGCCTATCCGCATCGCGCCAAGAACCCGATGAGCGCGCTGGTCGCCCTGCTGGCACGGCTGGAGGCGCAACCTCTGGATCAGGGGACGGATCACTTTGACGCATCGACGCTGGCAATCACCACCATCGACTGCGGCAACCCGGCCACCAATGTCATCCCGGCCACTGGTCGCGCGACCGTGAACATCCGCTTCAACGATGCCCATAGCGGGGCCAGCATCTCGGATTGGCTGCGCGGCCATGCCGCGGCGGTTGCCGCCGAAACCGGAGTGCGGATCGACTGCGCGATCTCTGTCTCGGGCGAAAGTTTTCTGACCCCGCCGGGTGAATTGAGCGCACTGGTCGCGCGCGTGGTCGAAGCCGAGACCGGGGTGAAGCCCGCGCTTTCGACCTCGGGCGGCACGTCGGATGCGCGCTTTGTCAAGGATCACTGCCCGGTGGTTGAATTTGGGCTTGTCGGCCAGACCATGCACAAGGTCGATGAACGGGTCGAGGTTGCGCATATCCACCAGCTGAAAGCGATCTATGCCCGTATCCTGCGGGAGTATTTCGCATGATCGACATCGCGCCGACGGACGATCTGGCCGCCTGCCACGCCATCCGCCGCGTGGTGTTCATCGAAGAACAAGGCGTGCCCGAGGCAGAAGAGATCGACGATCTGGACGCTGCGGCCTTGCATCTTCTGGCGCGCCTTGACGGGCGGCCAGTGGGCACCGCGCGGCTGCTGCGGCAGGGCGACACCGGAAAGATCGGCCGTGTTGCGGTGCTGCGCGAGGCTCGCGGCGCCGGACTTGGCGCTTGCCTGATGCGGGCGGCTGTCGACCAGTTCCGCGCTATGGACGGGGTGGCGCGCGTCAAGCTGGGGGCGCAGACCCATGCGCTGGGGTTTTATGAGAAACTCGGGTTCACGGCCTATGGGCCCGAGTTCGACGATGCCGGCATTCCGCACCGCGCGATGGTGTTGCAGCTGGACCCTGTCGCGGGGTGACGACCTGTCTTGCGCATGCTAGGTGTTGGGCATGGACCAGCTTCCCTCGAAAGACCAGATCCGTCAGTGGATCGCCGACAATCCCGCCGAATCCAGCAAGCGCGAAATCGCGCGGGCTTTCGGTATCCGCAGCGCCGCCCTGAAGGCCGAGCTGAAACTGATGCTGCGCGAGATGGAGGCCGAAGGTGGCGTCATCCGCCGGCGCAGATCGCTGCAGGCGCCGGGGGTCTTGCCGCCGGTGACGATCCTCAAGATCGTCGGCGCGGATGCCGCGGGCGATCTGCTGGCCGAGCCGATGGATTGGCCCGAAGACAGCGCCGCCCCGCAGCTGCATGTCGTGACGCGGTCGGGCGATCCGGCGCTGGGCAAGGGGGACCGGATTCTGGCCCGCATCGCCGAAGGCGTCGAGGGCCGCGAGGCCCGGCTGATCCGCCGTCTGGGGCAGAACGCGCAGCGGGTGCTGGGCATCTTTCGCGCCAGCCACGAGGGCGGGCGGATCGTGCCGATCGACAAGGGGGCCGACCGCGAATGGCGGGTGGCCCGCGATGCCACACTTGGCGCGCAGGACGGTGAGTTGGTCGAGGCCGAACAACAGGGGCCAAAACGCCTCGGCCTGCCGCAGGCACGGGTGGTGGGGCGGCTGGGCGATCCCTCGGGCCCGCGCGCGGTCAGTCTGATCGCCATTCATCAGCATGGCATTCCCGACCAGTTTCCCGATGCCGCGATTGCCGAGGCCGACGCTGCAAAGCCGATGGATCTGGGCGCGCGCGAGGATTTGCGCAACCTGCCCCTGGTCACGATCGACCCGATGGATGCCCGCGACCGTGACGATGCGGTCCATGCCCATCCCGATACCAACCCCGCCAATCCCGGCGGCCATGTGGTCTGGGTGGCGATTGCCGACGTCGCGGCCTATGTGCGCCCTGGCTCGGCGCTGGATCGCGAGGCACGCCGGCGCGGCAACTCGACCTATTTCCCCGACCGTGTGGTGCCGATGCTGCCGGATGTGCTGTCGGGGGACCTGTGTTCGCTGCATGAAGGGGTGGATCGCCCCTGCATGGCAGTGGCGATGGTGCTGGATGCACGCGGCCACAAGATCAGCCACCGCTTCACCCGCGGGCTGATGCGCTCACGCGGGTCGCTGCATTATGGGCAGGTGCAGGCGGCGATGGATGGACAGGCGGACGACAAGGTCGCGCCGCTGATGGACGAGGTGATCCGTCCCCTTTACGCAGCCTATGACGCCGCAAAACAGGCCCGGCATGAGCGGCAGCCGCTGGATCTGGATCTGCCCGAGCGCAAGATCGAGCTGTCGGAGGAGGGCAAGGTGCTGTCGGTCGCCTTCCGCGAGCGGCTTGAGGCACATCGGCTGATCGAGGAATTCATGATCCTCGCCAATGTCGCCGCCGCCGAAGAACTGACCCGTCTGCGCCGTCCGCTGCTGTTCCGCGTGCACGAGGAGCCCAGCCCCGAAAAGTTGGAGGCGCTGCGCGAAGTGGCCGAGGCCTCGGGTTTTACGCTGGCAAAGGGGCAGGTGCTGAAGACTTCGCATCTGAACCGGCTGTTGGGGCAGGCCGAGGGGACCGAGTTTGACGAGCTGATCAACGTCTCGACCCTGCGGTCGATGACCCAAGCCTATTACAATCCGCAGAATTTCGGCCATTTCGGGCTGGCGCTGAAATCCTATGCGCATTTCACATCGCCCATTCGCCGCTACAGCGACCTGATCGTGCATCGGGCGCTGATCCTGGCCCATGGCTGGGGGGATGACGGCCTGAGTGCGCAGGACATCGAAAGCCTTGAGGAAACCGGCAAGCTGATCTCGGATGCCGAGCGGCGCTCGATGGCGGCAGAGCGGGACACGATCGACCGTTATCTGGCGGCCTATCTCTCCGACCGGGTCGGGGCCGAGTTTGAGGGGCGTATCTCGGGTGTGCAACGCTTTGGTCTGTTTGTCCGGCTGGAAGAAACCGGGGCCGACGGTCTGATCCCGATCCGCGAGGTGGGGGATGAGTTCTTCCATTTCGACGAAGGGGCGCAGACCCTGACCGGCGCGGACACGGGGCAGGTGCTGGGGATCGGGCAGCGCGTCACCGTGCGCCTGACCGAGGCGGTGCCGGTGACAGGCGGTCTGGTGCTGGAGCTGCTGGCGGTCGAGGGTGAGGCCCCGCGCCGCGCGTCCCGCGGCAAAAGCCGCTATCAGCCGCGCAAACCCGGCGCCTTCAAGGCCAAGCGCGAGGCCAAGGCGCGCAAGCTGACCCGCAAGCGGCGGTGAGTTGCACGGGATGGGTGGCGGGCGTAAAACAGGCGGCGTGACAGTGAAAGGCCGGCCATGACCACCCCGAAACCCGTTGTTCTGTGCATTCTCGATGGCTGGGGCTACCGCGAGGATCCGACGGCCAATGCCGTGGCATTGGCCGACACGCCCAATTTCGACCGGATCTGGTCAGACTGCCCGCATGGGCTGCTGACGACCCACGGGCCGGATGTCGGCCTGCCCTCGGGGCAGATGGGCAACTCCGAAGTGGGTCATACCAATATCGGCGCGGGCCGGGTGGTGGCGATGGATCTGGGGCAGATCGATCTGGCGATCGAGGATGGCTCTTTCGCGCAGAATGGCGCGCTTCAGGATTTCATCGCCCGGCTGAAAGCCACGGGCGGCGCGGCGCATCTGATGGGTGTGGTATCTGATGGGGGTGTGCATGGCCACCTGAACCACATCCTTGCGGCGGTGCATGTCATCGCGGGCGCGGGTGTGCCGGTGGTAGTACACGCGATCACGGACGGGCGCGATGTCGCGCCCTCGTCCGCGTCGGGCTATGTGGCGACCTTGCAGGCGGCGCTGCCGGCCGGCGCGCGGATCGGCACGGTGATCGGCCGCTATTGGGCGATGGACCGCGACAACCGCTGGGAGCGGGTCGAGCGCGCCTATCGGGCGATGGTGCAGGGTGTGGGCGAGGCCGCCGAGACGGCCGCCGCCGCGGTTGCCGCCGCCTATGCGCGGGGCGAGACAGATGAGTTCATCCAGCCTTTCGTGATCGCGGGCTATGCCGGGGCCAGGGATGGCGACGGGGTCTTCTGCCTGAACTTCCGCGCCGACCGTGCGCGGGAAATCCTGCTGGCCATCGGCGCGCCGGATTTCGACGACTTTGCCACCGGCCCGCGCCCGGCATGGGCGGGGCTGCTTGGGATGGTGGATTATTCCACCCGCCACAATGATTTCATGACCACTGCCTATCCCAAGCAGGAGATCCTCAACACGCTGGGCGAATGGGTGGCCAAGCATGGCCTCAGCCAGTTCCGTCTGGCCGAGACCGAAAAATACCCCCACGTCACCTTCTTTCTGAACGGCGGCAAAGAGGTGGCCTATCCGGCCGAAGACCGCTTCATGCCGCTTTCGCCCAAGGTCGCGACCTATGACCTGCAACCCGAGATGTCCGAGCCCGAGGTGGCCGCGCGTCTGGTGGCGGCGATCCGGCATGGCTATGATCTGATCGTGGTCAATTTCGCCAACCCGGACATGGTCGGCCATACCGGCAGCCTGTCCGCCGCGATGGCCGCCTGCGAGGCGGTGGATCAGGGGCTGGGTCAGGCGCTGGCCGCGTTGCACGAGGTGGGCGGGGCGATGATCGTCACCGCCGATCACGGAAATTGCGAAACGATGGTGGACCCGGAAACGGGCGGCCCGCATACCGCGCATACCACCAACCCGGTGCCGGTGATCCTGGTCGGCGGGCCTGCGGGGGTGCATCTGCGCGAAGGCGGGCGGCTGGCCGATCTGGCGCCCACGCTGCTGGAGTTGATGGGCCTGCCGCAACCCGCCGAAATGACCGGACGGAGCCTGATTGTCCGATGATCCGCCGCCCCCTGCTTGCGTTGGTTTTCTGCCTTGGCCTGCCCGTCCACGCGGCGACGGTGGCCGAGGAGGCCGCGCAGGCATCGGCGCAACTGACCGAGGCGGTGGCCGGCCTGCAAGCGGCGCAAAGCGCCAAGGACCGGGTGTCGGCCCTGACCCGCACCATCGCCGCCTACGAACACGGGCTTGCGGCGCTGCGCGAGGCGCTGCGGCAGGCCAAGATCCGCGAAACCGCGCTTGAGTTGCAGTTCGAGGCCAAGCGCGCCCGGCTGTCGCAATTGCTGGGCGTCCTCAGCCGGATGGAGAAAGATCCGGCGCCGATGCTGCTGCTGCATCCCTCTGGCCCGCTGGGCACGGCGCGGTCGGGCATGATGCTGGCCGAGGTTTCGCCCGCGCTTCAGGCCGAGGCCGAGCGGCTGCGCGTCGAACTGACCGAGTTGCGCGATCTGCGCGCGTTGCAGGTTGCGGCGGGCAAGACCCTGACCAACGGCTTGCAGGCGGCTCAGGAGGCCCGGCAGGCGTTGAGCCAGGCGATGAGCGATCGCACCGACCTGCCGCGCCGCTTTACCGAGGACCCGGAGGCGCTGCGCGGCCTGCTGGAAAGTGCCGATACGCTGGATGCCTTTGCCGCGGGGCTGGCGCTGGATGAAAATGCCGGCGATTCTCGACCCTTTGACAGCGCCCGCGGCATGCTGCCGCTGCCGGTGCTGGGCACGATGATCCGGTCCTCGGATGAGGCTGACCCGCAAGGTCGCAGACGACCGGGCATCGTGCTGTCGGCCCGACCTCGTGCCTTGGTCACCGCGCCCTGGTCGGGCACGATCCGCTATCGCGGCCCGCTGCTGGATTTCGGAAACGTGATCGTGCTTGAGCCGGGCGGGGGCTATCTGTTGATTTTGGCAGGGCTCGATCTGGTTTATGGCGAGGTGGGTGAAGTGGTGGCGCAAGGCGCCCCCCTTGGACTGATGGGAGGCCGCGAAGCGGCCGCGCCAGAGTTTCTGGTGGCAGCAGCAGAAGGCGGTGGCGGATCCGAACCGGAAACGCTTTATATGGAACTCAGGCAAGGGGCAGAGCCGCTGGACCCCGCGCCATGGTTTGCGGATCTGGCGGCACGCTGAGCGAGGGATGTGACGCGATGAGGAAATTCGTGATGGCCGCATTGGGCGGCACGGTGGCCGGCGTGCTGCTGACGACGCAGGTGGCCGGTCCCCTGATCGCGCAGGAAGCCGAGAAATCTGCCACCGTCTATGAGCAGCTGGACCTGTTCGGCGACATCTTCGAGCGCATTCGCGCACAATATGTCGAGGAGGTGAAGACCGAGGATCTGATCGAGGCCGCGATCAACGGCATGCTGACCTCGCTTGACCCGCATTCCAGCTATCTGCCACCTGACGATTTCGACGACATGCAGGTGCAGACCCGCGGTGAGTTTGGCGGTCTGGGGATCGAGGTCACGCAGGAAGAGGGCTTCGTCAAGGTCGTCTCGCCGATCGACGACACACCGGCCGACAAGGCGGGGATTCTGGCGGGCGACTTCATCACCCATGTCAACGCCGAGTCGGTTCTGGGTCTGACGCTGGATCAGGCAGTCGAGCTGATGCGCGGCCCGGTGGGCAGCGAGATCGTCATCACCGTGGTGCGCGAAGGCGTTGAAGAGCCCTTTGATGTCTCGATCATCCGCGACACCATCAAGCTGACCGCGGTCAAGGGCCGTGTGGTGGGCGAAACCATGGTGCTGCGCATCACCACCTTCAATGACCAGACCTTCCCGGGCCTTGAAACCGAGTTCAAGAAGGCGGTCGAGGAGGTCGGCGGATTTGACAAGGTCAACGGTCTGGTTCTGGACCTGCGCAACAATCCCGGCGGGTTGCTGACCCAGGCCATCGAGGTTTCGGATGCCTTCCTCGACAAGGGAGAGATCGTCTCGACCCGCGGCCGCGCGCCCGAGGATGGCGAGCGGTTCAACGCCAAAACCGGCGACATGATGCAGGGCAAGCCGATCGTGGTGCTGATTAACGGCGGTTCGGCCTCGGCCTCGGAAATCGTGACGGGCGCCTTGCAGGATCATCGCCGGGCCATCGTCGTCGGCACCAAGAGCTTTGGCAAGGGATCGGTGCAGACCGTGATCCCGCTGCGGGGCGAAGGCGCGATGCGCCTGACCACGGCGCGCTATTACACGCCCTCGGGGCGCTCGATCCAGGCGCTGGGCATCTCGCCGGACATCATCGTCAACCAGCCGCTGCCGGAACCGCCCGGGGAAGGCACGGATGCCGATGCGGCCGAAGCCGAAGCAAAAATGCGCTCGGAAGCCGATCTGCGCGGCAGCATCAGCAACGACTCGATGAGCGAGGATGAAAAGCGGCTGCTGGAAGAAGAGCGGGCCGCCGCCGAAGAGACGGCCAAGCTGCGCGACGAGGATTATCAGCTGGCCTATGCCATCGACATCCTGAAGGGCCTGCAGGCCATCGCGCCCAAGGAGTGACGGGATGCAGGATCTGCCCTACCGCCCCTGTGTGGGGGTGATGCTGATCAACCGTGATGGTCTGATCTTTACCGGCAACCGCAAGGACAGCGCGGTTGCTGCCTGGCAGATGCCGCAAGGTGGGATCGACGCGGGCGAAAAGCCCCGTCGCGCCGCCTTGCGTGAGTTGTGGGAAGAAACCGGCGTCACCGAGGATCTGGTGGAGTTTCTCGCCAAGAGCAGTGGCTGGCTGACCTATGACCTGCCGGATGAGTTGATCGGCAAGGTCTGGGGCGGCAAGTATCGCGGCCAGCAGCAGCGATGGTTCCTGTTCCGGTTTCTGGGGACGGACGATCAGGTGCGGATCGAGACCGATCATCCAGAGTTCGACCGCTGGCAATGGAGCCGCGCCGACGAGATGCTGGCCTCGATCGTGCCGTTCAAGCGGGCGGTTTACGATCAGGTGGTCAAAGAGTTTCGCCCCTGGTTGGCCTGAAGGCCCATCCTATCGCCCTCAATCCGGCAAAAATCCGCGCGACGCCGCACCGTTCAGGCAATGCTGCGCCGATTGTCGCGGCGCAGGGCATGGTGGATCTTGAGAATTGCAGCCTGTCGGTGTTCGTGTGGCGAACGACGGGTGGGCGCTGCCGCAATTGCACCGCAATGGCGTGCTAGCCTGCCCGCGTCAAAGCCAACCATAACCGCAGGCAGCCATGACCCTCACCCTCGCCAGCCTCTATCGTGCCGTCTCTCAGGATCCCGGACTGCGCGCTGTGATCCCGGATGCCCAGATTGACCGCGGCCTTTCCGCTGCGGCGGATCTGAACCGGGTGCTTTTGCGGATCATCAACCAGACCGGCGTGAACGCCGACGGGCTGATTTCGCCCGGTGACATGCAGCGCATTTCGGATGCGCTTTGGCGTGACGGCAATGCCGCTCTGTGGCGGGATTTCTGGGTGGGGCACGGCAATGACAGCGGAGATGTCACCTCGGGTTTCCACTGGGTCCAGAATGACGGCGCCTCATTGCTGTTTCAAGGCCGCAACTTCGTGGATACCGTGGCGGACGGCATCTACCACTACGGTTTCCGCGTCGAGGGCGGCCGCTACGCCAATGAGGATGGCAACGACAACGAGCGGATCGCGGATGTTGCAGGCTGGCTGAACTTCTTTTTGAACGGCCGCACGGTTGTTTACGGTTCGGCAGCCTCGGAGACCCTGCATAGCGGGGAATATTCGGCCTATTTCGCAGCTGCGGCCCATGAGACCTTCAGGGCCGGGGCCGGCAATGACAGCATCTGGGCCGATGTTGGCAATGATGTGGTTCTGGCGGGCGAGGGCCACGACGAGTCGGGGGGCGGTCTGGGGAACGACCGGCTTTGGGGCGAGGCGGGCAACGATACGCTCTGGGGCGAGGAGGGGGCTGATCGCCTCATGGGCGGCGACGGGAATGACCGGCTGGGTGGCGGTGTCGGCAATGACACCGTTGATGGCGGTGCCGGCGCGGATGAGATGTGGGGCGACGCCGGGAACGACTTGTTGGTCGGGGGCCTTGGCAACGACGTGATTTCAGGCGGGGACGGCTCTGATCGCCTGCAGGGTGGGGTCGGCAATGACCGGCTGTATGGCGACCTTGGGGCGGATCATATTTCCGGCGGCGCGGGGGCTGACCGCATCTCGCTCTGGGAAAGCCTGAGCAGCCGCGATGTGCTGTATTTCCGCCGTGGCGATTCCGGCCTGACCGAGGCTGGGATTGACCGGATCGAAGGCTTCCAGAGTGGGGTCGATCAGATCAACCTCAGCAGTTTTGGCCCGATGCAGTTGGCGGGGCTGGAGTTTCTGGGCGGGGGCCGGGCTTCGGTCCGTTACGATGGCGAATATCTGCGGATCGACGCCAATGGCGATGCGACCACCGACATGATCGTGGCTTTCGACTATGTCGCAAGCCTGACCGCGCGGGATTTCATCTTTGCCTGATCGGGGGCTCAGCCGTTTTCGCGCAGGATGTTGCCTGCGAGATAGAGCGAGCCGCAGATCAGCACGCGGGCGGCCTGGTCTTCGGCCACAATCTCGGCCAGGGCGGCGCTGACGTTATCGGCGGTGCCGGCCTTCATGCCGACGGACAGGGCAGCGGCGCAGGTGGCGTCGGCCGTCAAGGTATTGGCCTCGCCGGGGATCGAGATCGCGCGCAGGCTGGCCACATGCGGGGCCAGCGGCGCGAGATAGCCGGTGACATCCTTGGTGTTCAGCATGCCGCAGATCAGGTGGGTGGGCCGGGCGGGCATCCGCGCCAGCGTGGCCGCAACCGCCATGCCGCCGGCCGGGTTATGGCCGCCGTCAAGCCACAGCTCGGCCCGGCCGGCCTGTTCGACCAGTGGGCCATGCCGCAGGCGCTGCATCCGCGCGGGCCAGATGGCTTGCGACACCGCTGCCTCACAGGCCGGTGCGTCAAAGCCAAGGTGCCGCAAGGCGGCAATGGCTGCGCCGGCATTCTGGATCTGGTGGGGGCCCGGCAGATTGGGCAGCGGCAAGTCCAGCAGGCCGGTCTCGTCCTGATAGATCATCCGGCCGCGCTCTTCGGTTACATGCCAATGCTGGCCATGCACAATCAGCGGACACCCCAGCCGGGCGGCGCGATCCTCGATCACGGCCAGCGCCTCGTCCGTTTGCGGGCCGACCACGACCGGCACGCCGCGTTTCAGGATCCCGGCCTTTTCGCCAGCAATGGCCGCCACCGTGTCGCCCAGATAGCTTTCATGGTCGAGGCTGATCGGGGTCAGGATACAAAGCGCCGGGCGGTCCACCACATTGGTTGCATCCAGCCTGCCGCCCAAGCCCACCTCCAGCAGCGTGTAATCGGCTGGGGTGCGGGCAAAGGCTGCAAAGGCGGCGCAGGTCGTGATCTCGAAGAAAGTGATCTCTTCGCCGCCATTGGCCGCCACGCATTCGTCCAGCAGCGCGGTAAGCGCGGGTTCGGAAATCAGCTCTCCGGCCAGACGGATACGCTCGTGAAAGCGGGCAAGATGCGGCGAGGTATAGGCATGCACGCGCTTGCCCGCAGCCTCCATCCCGGCACGGATCATGGCCTGGGTGGAGCCCTTGCCGTTGGTCCCGGCGATATGGATCACCGGCGGCAGGTGCCGCTCGGGGTGGCCCAGCGCCGCCAGCAGGCGATGCACGCGATCCAGCGTCAGATCGATGATCTTCGGATGCAGGGTCATCATCCGTTGCAGGATGGCGTCAGAGCTGTTGGCCATGATGGGCGATCCCCAGGAAGCAGCGGTGTGTCAGCGTTTCGGCGCGGGGGTAGGGGCGGCTGCCTCTGGCGTGGGCAGGTCGCCCTTGATCGCCGGGGGCTGGCGGGTCAGCATGCGGATGATCGTCACCAGTTCATCGCGCAGTTGCTTGCGATGCGTCACGCGGTCCAGCATGCCGTGATCCAGCAGATATTCGGCGCGCTGGAAGCCCTCGGGCAGTTTTTCGCGGATCGTCTGTTCGATCACGCGCGGCCCGGCAAAGCAGATCAACGCATTCGGTTCTGAAATCTGCACATCGCCCAGCATCGCATAGCTGGCGGTCACGCCGCCGGTGGTGGGGT
>CAYTMV010000010.1:0-52229 GCA_964439015.1 uncultured Gemmobacter sp. | reverse complement strand
AGGGCCGCGCGCTGATGCTGGTGCGCAACGTGGGCCATCTGATGACCAACCCGGCCATGCTGGACGCCCAAGGGCGCGCGCTGCCCGAGGGGATCATGGATGCTTTCGTCACCACGCTCTGCGCGCTGCACGACCTGCGCAAGACCGCCGGGCCGCGCAACGCGCTTCACGGCTCGATCTATGTGGTGAAACCCAAGATGCATGGCCCCGAGGAAGTGGCCTTCGCCTGCACGATCTTTGACCGGGTCGAGGCAACGCTCGGCCTGCCCGCCCATACCGTCAAGCTGGGGATCATGGACGAAGAGCGCCGCACCAGCGTCAACCTCAAGGAATGTATCCGCGCGGCGAAGGATCGGGTGGCCTTCATCAATACCGGCTTCCTCGACCGCACCGGCGACGAGATCCATACCGCGATGCAGGCCGGGCCGATGATCCGCAAGGGCGAGATGAAATCCGCCGCATGGATCGCCAGCTATGAGGCGCGCAATGTCGATATCGGTCTGGCCTGCGGGCTGCGCGGGCGGGCACAGATCGGCAAGGGCATGTGGGCCGCGCCCGACCTGATGGCCGCGATGCTGCGCGACAAGATCGCCCATCCCCAGGCGGGCGCGAATTGCGCCTGGGTCCCCTCGCCCACCGCGGCGACGCTGCACGCAACCCATTACCACCACGTGAATGTGGGCGCCCGTCAGGCCGAGATCGCCTTGGGCGGTCCGCGGGGCACGCTGCGCGACCTGCTGACCGTGCCTCTGGCCTTGGGTCACACCTGGTCAGTTGAAGACATCGCGCAGGAAGTCGAAAACAACGCCCAGGGCATCCTCGGCTATGTGGTGCGCTGGGTCGACCAGGGGGTGGGCTGCTCTAAGGTGCCCGATATCCATGACGTGGCCCTGATGGAAGACCGCGCGACCTGCCGCATTTCCAGCCAGGCTCTCGCCAACTGGCTGCTGAATGGCATCATCTCCGAAGATCAGGTGATGGCAGCAATGCGCAAGATGGCCGCCGTGGTCGACCGCCAGAATGCGGGCGACCCGGCCTATCGCCCGATGGCACCCGGTTTCGACGGGCCCGCCTTCCGCGCCGCTTGCGATCTGGTGCTGAAAGGCGTGTCCCAACCCTCCGGCTATACCGAGCCCTTGCTGCATCACTGGCGCAAGCTCGCCAAGGCGCGCTGAGCCGGAAACCGGGTTTGGGGGGCTCTGCCCCCCGGCTGCGCCTCCCCCCGGGATATTTGGCCTGAGTGAGGCACGGCCGCGCGATCGGCATCATTCAGGCAAAAATATCCCGGGGGGCAGAGGCCTGCAGGGCCTTGGGGGGCAGCGCCCCCCCCTGCCACGCTTCTGCTCAGGTGCCGCAAAATGTCTGGTAGCTGTCGGTGAATCCCGCCGGGGCCGGCAACATCAGCTCGTCCGGGCCCGGGGCAAAGGGCGCGCGCAGCGCGGCCAGCAGGCGGTCAAAGGGACCGAGATCGTCCTGATGGGCGGCCGCAAGCGCCTGCTCGACCACATGGTTGCGCGGGATCACGGCCGGGTTGGCCATGGTCATGCGCGCGGTGAAATCGGGCGCGCGGGCGGCGCGCCAGCGGGGCAACCAGTCGCGCAACGGTCCGGGATCGCGCAACAGGGGGCCGACGAGGGTTTCGTCATCCGTGGCCAGCTGGCGGTGGGCCAGCGTCCAATCCGCATCCTGCCCGTCCAGTGCCGCCAGCCAGCCTTCGACCAGAGGCTCGACACGGGCTGTGGGGTCGAGGCCCAGTTTGGCGGCCATCACCGCCAGCCATTCCTGCCGGTAGAGATCAGGGATCGCCGCCAGCCGGTCATTGGCATTCTGCACCGCCCGGTTCTGATCCGGATCGATCAGGGGCAGCAGCGTTTCGGCCAGACGCGCCAGATTCCAGGCCAGCGCATGGGGCTGGTTTGCCCAGGCATAGCGGCCCTGCCGGTCGATCGAGGAGAAAACCGTGCCGGGCGCATAGGCTTCCATGAAGGCGCAGGGACCATAATCGATGGTCTCGCCAGAGATCGTCATGTTGTCGGTGTTCATCACGCCGTGGATGAAACCGAGGCCCATCCATTGCGCCACCAACCGGCATTGCGCGGCGGTCACCGCGTCAAAAAAGGCCAAAGCCGGGGAGTCGGCCTCAGCCGCCTGCGGATGGTGACGGGCGATGGCGTGATCGAGCAATCGCTGCAGCGCCGCGGTCTGGCCGCGGGCGGCCAGAAACTGAAAGGTGCCGATGCGAATATGACTGGCGGCAACCCGCGCCAAGACGGCGCCGGGCAGCGCCTGCCCGTCGCGCCAGACATGCGCGCCCGTGGTCACGACAGCCAAGGCCCGGCTGGTCGGCACGCCAAGCGCCGCCATTGCCTCGCCCATCAGATATTCGCGCAGCACCGGCCCCAGCGCCGCGCGGCCATCGCCGCCGCGCGAAAAGACCGTCGGCCCCGACCCCTTCAGCGCGATGTCGAAGCGCCGCCCCTGCCGATCCAGAACCTCGGTCAAAAGCACGGCCCGACCGTCGCCGAGTTGCGGGGAAAAGCCGCCGAACTGATGGCCGGCATAGGCCTGCGCGATCGGCCGCCAGTCGGGATGCAGCGCCGCGCCGGAAAACAGCCGCGCCGCGTCAGCCTCCAGATCCTGCACCCCCAGCGTGGTTGCGAGATCGGCATTCCAGCGGATCAGCCGCGGCGCAGGCGCGGCATCGGGGCGGTGATCCAGCCACAGCTTGTCCAGATCGCGATAGGTCAGGGAAAAACGGGTCATGCGGCCTCCTGCCCACAGGATATGGGAAGCGGGCGGCGGATGGGAAGGCTGCTTGAGGGTGTGAAGTGGTCGGGGCGGCGGGATTCGAACTCGCGACCTACGGTACCCAAAACCGTCGCGCTACCAGACTGCGCTACGCCCCGACTACGCCCCTGTTAGCCGAGGCCGGGCCGCTTGAAAAGCCCTGATCGGTCATTCGCAGGGCCAGGCGGGTTGGGTAATTGACGGGTGTCGCATCTCGGTCCCCGCGGCGATGCCCATGGCGGCCGCGCGCCCGGCCGCGACTTCCAGCACGAATTGCACGCCGGGGCCGCCATCGATCACCGTCTCGTCGAGAGGGACCGCGTTTTCATGCACATGCAGCACCCGGCCCGCAGCATCGGCAAAGATCATGTCCAGCGGAATGAGGGTGTTTTTCATCCAGAAGCCGACACGCTGCGGCGCGGGATAGACAAACAGCATCCCCGCATCAGTGGCCAGATCTTTGCGGAACATCAACCCGCGAGACCGTTCGGCCGCGCTGTCCGCGACCTCGATCGTCAGGTGGGCGCGGCCACCAGGACCGCGCAGGTCAAGCCTGTCTTCCGAGCAGGTCGCGGCCGAAGCCAGACCTGCCGCGCCAATCAGCAAAAGACTCGCGGCAATCACTCCGTTTCGGACTGCTGACGCGCTGCTGCTTCCCATGACACCACCTGAACCGCCATCCGCCCGCGCCGCCCCTCGACGATGCGCAGGCACACCGCCTCGCCCGCGGCAAGATCGGCAAATCCCGAGGCACGCAGCACCTCGATATGCACGAACACATCTTCCGGCCGACCGAACACATTGGCAAAACCAAAGCCCTTGGCCTTGTCGAACCACTTGACGCGTGCGGCCTCCAGCGGCAGGGTCGCGATCTCTTCGGGCGTGGCCAGATTGGCTTCCTCGCCCAGCGCCACTGCGCTTAAGGCCGGCGCCTCGATCTCGACCACCTCAACCGCCTGCACCCCACGCTGCGTGCGCTGCACCTTGACGACGATGCCGGCGCCATCGGCGACCGAGCTTTGGCCGTAATTGCGCAACACGTTGGCGTGCAACAGAATGTCCGAACCGATTTCATCCGCAAGGATGAAACCAAAACCCTTTGCAGGATCAAACCACTTTACCTTGCCGTGCAACGTGCGCGGCCAGGTGTCTTCTTCTTCCGTCATCTCAGAGCCATTTCCCCAGATTGAGCCCCTCGGCGCGAATCCTTCGGTCAATATCCGGGGCGGTGCAACCCATATTTTCCTATATTCAAAAGCCTGCATTTCACGAAGCGTGAAATTCAAGGGTTCAAACGGTCAATTTTCCATGCGGAAGATAGGTCACTGCGGCGCCAGCGGAAACGATCGTGCAACCGGAATGCGCCGTCGGCCCAGAACTCTATCTCCAAGGGGCGAATGCGATAGCCCCCCCAGAACGGCGGGCGCGGCGGATTCGGCCCCTTCAACGCGGTGACCTTGGCAACCTCGGCCATCAGGTGGGCGCGCGATGACAGCGGCTGCGACTGCCGGCTGGCCCAGGCGCCCAGCCGCGACTTCAGGCTGCGCGAGGCGTAATATTCGTCGGCCAGCGGCCCCTCTTCCCGCGAGACGAGGCCCCGCACCCGGATCTGCCGGCGCAGCGACTTCCAGTGCAGCACGAAGGCGGCCTTGCCCGCCGCCTCGATCTCGCCGGCCTTGGCGCTGGTGTAATTGGTGTAGAAAACAAAGGCGCCGCCGCCTTCGCCCTCCGTCTCGATCTCTTTCAACAGCACCATGCGCACATTGGGCAGGCCTTCGGGATCGACAGTGGCCAGAGCAATGGCATTAGGGTCGTTGACCTCGCTCTCCTCGGCCTCGGCCAGCCAGGCCTGCGCCAGAATGAAAGGGTTGTCGCCTTCGAACAGGCCGGTGCGGTCCATCTGAGCCTCCTGCATTTGCAGGCAGGCTAGGACGCGGACAGGTCGCAGGCAAGGGGGAGGCCAGCCCACCTTGACCGACTGCCCCGCGCGCCCTTGCCGCGCCCCGGCGGATCGCCTAAAGATTTTCGCCAATCCTGCAGCGAGACTGCGGGCAAGGGACATGGTGCAAAAGGGATCTGGCATGGCGAACGGACTTCTGGCGGGCAAGCGCGGGCTGATCATGGGGCTGGCCAATGACAAGTCGATTGCCTGGGGCATTGCCCAGGCCTGCGCGGCGCAGGGGGCAGAGCTGGCCTTCTCCTATCAGGGCGATGCGCTGCTGAAGCGTGTGCAACCGCTGGCGGCCTCGATCGGCGCGACCGAGTTCATTGATTGCGACGTGGGCAACGAAGAAAGCCTCGACCGGCTGTTTGCCCGCATCAAGGAGGTCTGGGGCAAGCTGGACTTCGTGGTCCACGCCATCGGCTTTTCCGACAAGAACGAGCTGCGCGGCCGCTATGTCGACACGACCCGCGGCAACTTCAACCTGACCATGGACATCTCGGTCTACAGCTTTACCGCCGTCTGCCAGCGCGCCGCCGCGATGATGGAGCCGGGCGGCAGCCTGCTGACCCTGACCTATTACGGCGCCGAAAAGGTCATGCCGCATTACAATGTGATGGGCGTGGCCAAGGCGGCGCTGGAGGCATCGGTCATGTATCTGGCCGAGGATCTGGGCAAGGATGGCATCCGCGTCAACGCGATCTCGGCGGGGCCGATCAAGACGCTGGCGGCCTCGGGCATTGGTGATTTCCGCTATATCATGAAGTGGAACGAGCTGAACTCGCCCCTGCGCCGCAACGTGACGCAGGAAGAGGTGGGCAAGGCCTCGCTCTATCTCCTGTCGGATCTGGGCTCGGGCACCACCGGCGAGGTGCTGCACGTTGATGCGGGCTATCACGTCGTCGGCATGAAGGCGGTGGATGCGCCCGATATCGACGTGGTGACCGGCCGCAAGGAGTAAGCATGTCGCTGGGCGCGCTGATTGCCATCTATTTCGTGCATCTGGCCGCGGCGATCTCGCCGGGGCCTGCGGTGCTGATGGCGGCGCGCACCGCGCTGACCCAGGGCTTTGCCCGCGGCAACTGGCTGGCGATGGGCATCGGGCTTGGCGCGTGCTTCTGGGCGGTTGCGGCGCCTTTTGGCCTTGCGGTGCTGTTCAAGCTGGCCCCCCCGCTGCTGATGGTGCTGAAATTCGCAGGCGCGGCCTATCTCATGTATCTGGCCGTCAAGATGTGGCGTCACGCACCCGAGCCGCTGGACGAGACCTCGGGCGTGGCCGATGCCGCGCGCGGCCCGCTGGGGCTGATCTGGCAGGGCATCGCCGTGCAATTGGCCAACCCGAAACCGGCGGTATTCTTCGGCACCGTGTTCCTGACCTTCGTGCCACCCGCAGCCCCGCTGTGGGCGCTTGCGGTGATCCTGCTGATCGTATTCATCAATGATGCCGGCTGGAACGTGATCGTGGCGCGGATCTTCTCGCTGCCCCGGTCGCGTGCGGCCTATTTGAGCCTGAAAACCTTGATCGACCGCACGTTTGGCGGTCTTCTGGCCCTGTTGGGCGCAAAACTGGCGCTGACCTGAGGATATAGCCATGACCGACCGCCTGCCGCACGAAAAGGGCTTTCACGTCAGCTGGGACCAGATCCACCGTGACGCAAGGGCACTGGCCTGGCGGCTGGACGGCAAAGGCCCCGGCGAGGGCGGAACCTGGAAAGCCGTCGTCGGCATCACCCGCGGCGGGCTGGTGCCGGCGATGATCGTCTCGCGCGAACTCGATCTTCGCGTCGTCGATACGATCTCGGTCAAATCCTATCATTCGGGCGGCGGTGCGGCCGATCAGCGGACCGAGGCGAAAGTCACCAAAAGCCCGCAGGCCGAGTTGATGGGCGATGGCCATGGCATCCTGATCGTCGACGATCTTGTGGACAGCGGCAAGACGCTGGAGCTGGTGCGCCGCCTCTATCCCCGCGCCCATTTCGCCACGGTCTATGCCAAACCCGCTGGCAAGCCACAGGTCGACACCTATGTGACCGAGGTCAGCCAGGACACCTGGATCTTCTTCCCCTGGGACATGGCGCTGCAATATGTCCAGCCGTTCCGCGGCAAGGACTGAGCGCGCAAGACGGGGGCGCTGCCCCCGTCCCTTCGGGACTCCCCCGGGATATTTCGGCCTGAATGATATCAGGGCTTTGGTTCATCATTCAGGTCCAAGTATCGCGGGGGGTGAGGCGCAACGCGCCGAGGGGGGCGGAGCCCCCTGCTTTTTGCCCGCATGTGATCGGAGGCTGCCGTGATCCAACCGCTCAATCCCGCCCTCGCCGCCACTTTTCCACCCCCGGTGATGGAGGCGCGGCGCTGGTTGCAGGGGATGGTGTTTCCGCCCGATCATCCGTTGATCAATGTCAGTCAGGCAGCCCCGGTGGAGCCACCGCCACGCGGCTTGCGCGAGGCGATTGCCGCTGCGGCCCTGACGGATGATGCGGCGCATCTCTACGGTCCTGTGCTGGGCCTGCCCGCCTTGCGCGCCGAGATCGCCGGGCAGTGGTCGCGTCTCTATGGTGGCACGATCCGTGCCGATCAGGTCGCGATCACGCAGGGGTGCAATCAGGCCTTTTCAGCGGCGATCAACAGTCTTGCCGGCGCCGGCGACGAGGTAATCCTGCCGACGCCGTGGTATTTCAACCATAAAATGTGGTGCGACATGGCGGGTGTGGTGGCGGTGCCGCTGCCCACCGGCGACGATCTGTTGCCCGATCCCGAGCTGGCAGCAACGCTGATCGGCCCCCGCAGCCGCGCGATCGTGCTGGTCACGCCAAACAATCCCGGTGGGGTCGAATATCCGGCGGCGCTGGTCACGGCCTTCCGGGATATGGCACATGCGCACGGGCTGGCGCTGGTGATCGACGAGACCTATCGCGATTTCGACAGCCGCCATTCGCCGGCCACCGGCGGGCGGCCGCACGATCTGTTTGTCGATCCCGATTGGACGGAAACGGTGATCCAGCTCTATTCCTTCTCCAAGGCCTATCGGCTGACCGGGCATCGGGTGGGGGCCATTGTCGCCTCAGCGGCGCGGCTGGCGCAGGTCGAGAAGTTTCTAGACACCGTGGCGATCTGCCCCGGCCAGCTGGGGCAGATCGCGGCACATTGGGGGATGCAGAACCTGGGCTCCTGGCTTGAGGGCGAGCGGGCCGAGATCCTGTCACGTCGTGCAGCGATGATTGAGGGTTTTGCCGCCCTGCCCGGCTGGCGGTTGAAAGGCTGCGGCGCCTATTTCGCCTATGTCGAACATCCTTTCCCCGAGGCCTCGGACGAGCTGGCGCGCCGGCTGGTGCGAGAGGCCCATGTGCTGACCCTGCCCGGCACGATGTTCGACCCCGATCCTGCACGTGGCAGCCGACATTTGCGGATCGCTTTCGCCAATATCGACCGCGCCGGCATTGCCGCGCTGTTCGCTCGTCTGACGGCCTTTGGTGCCTGATCCCTTTACGCCCCCGGCGCCCGCAGCTAGACAGACGCAAACCATCCGAGGACCAGCCATGTCGCAGCACGATCAGGATACCCAACCCAAGCGCAAGCGCCGCGGCACCTCGGTCATGGTCTGGGTGCTGATGATCATGCTGATCGCGGGTCTGGGCGGCTTTGGGGTCACCAATTTTGGCGGCTCGATCACCAGCATCGGCACGGTTGGCGGCAGGAACATCGACGTGAACGATTACGCCCGCGCGTTGAAATCCGAGATGGACGCGTTTTCGGCGCAGATTGGCCAGCCGATCACCCTGCAGGAGGCGACGGCACTGGGGCTGGACGCGCGGGTGCGTCAGCAACTGCTGACCGGCGCGGCGCTGGACGACACCACTGACCGCATCCCGCTTTCAGTGGGCGATGCCACTCTGGCGGCCGAAATCCAGACCATGCCGGCCTTTCAGGGCGCAGGCGGCGCCTTCGACAAGGACACCTACGACTTCCAGCTGAGGAACGCCGGCCTTAAACCTGCCCAGTTCGAGGCGCGCATGCGCGACGAACTGGCTCGCAACCTGATGTCGGGTGCCGTTGCGGGCGGTTTTGTCGCCCCTGCGGCGATGACCGACACGCTGCATGCGCATATCGCGGAAAAACGCGGCTTCAGCCTGCTGCGCCTGTCCGAGGCCGATCTGGCCACCCCGCCGGCCACGCCGGACGATGCCGCGCTGCGGGCCTATTACGACGCCAATATCGACCAGTTCACCGCACCTGAGGCCAAGCGCATCAACTATGTCGCGCTGACGCCCGAGGATCTGGCCGCCACCATGCCCGCCGACGAGGCTGCCATCCGCACGCTCTATGACGAGCGGATCAAGGAATATGTCCAGCCCGAGCGCCGGTTGATCGAGCGTCTGGTCTTCCCCTCCGAAGCCGAGGCGCAAGCCGCCAAGGCCCGGATCGACGGCGGAGAAACCTTCGAGACCATCGTGGCCGAGCGGCAGCTGAAGCTGATGGATATCGATTTGGGCGACGTCTCGCGCGAAGAGCTGGGCGCGGCCGCCGATGCAGTCTTCGCGCTGGATGAGGGCGCGGTCTCGGCCCCGCTGATGACCGATCTCGGCCCGGCGCTGTTTCGGGTGAACGCAGTTCTGGCAGCCCAGGAAGTCACCTTTGACGAGGCCAGGCCCGACCTGACGGTCGAGTATCAGCGCGACGCCGCCCGTCGTGCGATCGGCGACAAGGTCGAGCAGGTCGAGGATGCGCTGGCCGGCGGGGCCACCTTGTCCGAGCTGGAAAAGGAATTCGGGATGAAGCCCGGCACCGTCGATTTCTCGGCAAAGACCGAGGGGCCGATGGCCGCCTACCCTGCTTTCCGCACCGCTGCGGAGAAGCTGCAGGCCGGCGATTTCCCCGAGGTGTTCCTGCTGGATGATGGCGGCATCGCCGCGCTGGAATTTGTCGAACGGGTGCCGGCCGCACCGATCCCCTTCGACAAGGTGCAACCGCTGGTGGCCGAGGCCGCCCGCAGCGCCGCCCTGCGCGATGCGCTGAAGGCGCGTGCCGAGGAGATCCTGACCAAGGTCACGGCAGGCGAGTCGCTGAGCGCCTTCGGCATCGTTTCGACCAATCCCGGCATCACCCGTGATGGTTTCGTCGAGCAGGTGCCGGCTGATTTCATGTCCACTCTGTTTGCCATGGATGCGGGCGCGATGCAGGTGATCGCCAGCCCCGAACTGGTCGGCATCCTGCGACTGGACACGGTGATCCCTGCAGAGGCTGGCGAGGATGCGGCTGCCCTGAAAGGCGCAATTGCAGCACAGATCGAACAGGCGCTGGCGCAGGATGCCTTCTCGCTGTTCGCGGTTGCTCAGGGCCAGAAGGCAGGGCTCAGCCTCGATCAGGCGGCGATCGACGCTGTCCATGCCGGCATGCGCTGAGGCGAGGGCGATGAAACTTTCTCCCGATTTCGACGCTTTCGAGGCAGGGTTCAATGCCGGCCAGAACCAGCTTGTCCATGTGCGTCTGGCCGCTGATCTCGACACGCCGGTCAGCCTGATGCTGAAACTGGCCGAGGCGCGGCCCGACACCTTCATGCTGGAATCGGTGACCGGCGGCGAGGTGCGGGGCCGCTACTCGGTCGTGGGCATGAAGCCCGACCTGATCTGGCGCTGCCGCGGCACCCAGTCCGAGATCAACCGCGAGGCACGGTTTGACGCCACCGCCTTCCAGCCGCAAGAGGGCCACCCTCTGACGACGCTGCGCGCACTGATCGCCGAAAGCCGGATCGAGCTGCCCGAGGGCATGCCCGCCATCGCCGCGGGTCTGTTCGGCTACCTGGGTTATGACATGATCCGGCTGGTCGAGCATCTGCCGGACGTGAACCCCGACCCGCTGGGCCTGCCTGATGCGGTGCTGATGCGGCCCTCGGTGGTGGCCGTGCTGGACGGGGTAAAGGGCGAGGTGACGCTGGTGGCACCTGCCTGGGCCAATTCGGGCCTTTCGGCGCGCGCGGCTTATGCGCAGGCGGCCGAGCGGGTAATGGATGCGCTGCGCGATCTGGACCGCAGCCCCGCCACCCCGCGCGAGATGGGCGTGGCCGCCCCGGTCGGCGAGGCAGTGTCGAACTTCACGCATGAAGGTTACAAGCAGGCGGTCGAACGCGCGAAGGAATATATCCGCGCCGGCGACATCTTCCAGGTGGTGCCCAGCCAACGCTGGACGCAAAGCTTTACCCTGCCGCCCTTTGCCTTCTACCGCTCGCTGCGGCGGACCAATCCGTCGCCCTTCATGTTCTTCTTCAACTTCGGCGGCTTCCAGGTCGTCGGCGCCAGCCCCGAGATCCTGGTGCGTCTGCGTGAGGGCGAGGTGACCATCCGTCCGATCGCCGGCACCCGCCCCCGCGGCGCCACCCCCGAAGAGGACAAGGCGCTGGAGGCCGACCTGCTGGCCGATCAGAAAGAGCTGGCCGAACATCTGATGCTGCTGGATCTGGGCCGCAACGACGTGGGCCGGGTTGCCAAGGTTGGCAGCGTGCATCCGACCGAGAAATTCGTGATCGAACGCTATTCCCACGTCATGCATATCGTCTCCAACGTGGTGGGCGAATTGCGCGAGGGCGAGGATGCACTGTCCGCCCTGCTGGCAGGCCTGCCCGCCGGCACCGTCTCGGGCGCGCCGAAGGTGCGGGCGATGGAGATCATCGACGAGCTGGAACCCGAGAAACGCGGCGTCTATGGCGGTGGTCTGGGCTATTTCGCCGCCAATGGCGAAATGGATTTCTGCATCGCCCTGCGCACGGCGGTACTGAAGGAAGGCCAGCTTTTCATCCAGTCGGGCGGCGGCGTGGTCTATGACAGCGACCCCGAGGCCGAATATATGGAAACCGTCAACAAATCCCGCGCCCTGCGCCGCGCGGCCGAAGACGCGGGCCTGTTTGTGCGGCAGGGCAACTCCTGAACCAGCGCATGGGGGGCTTTGCCCCCCGTCGCGTACCGCGACTCCCCCCAGGATATTTGGACCTGAATGATGGTCCATCCCGCTGTCATCATTCAGGTGGAAATATCCCGGGGGGTGAGGCCGCAGGCCGAGGGGGGCTGCGCCCCCCTGCACGGGTTCAGCCGGTCATTCCGCCTTCAGCAAGGCCGAGGCCGGGGCCAGGGCAACAGTGCCGGCGCGGCCTTCGACCGTCCATTCCAGCAGCGCGGCCATGGTGTCGGCCGAGGCTTTGGCGGCCACAATCACACGCCCGTCCTGCGCGGCCTTGAAGGCAGCGCGGTCCAGGTAGCGGCGCATGACGGCCGGGCTTTCGCCATCTGCGTCGAGGCGGCGGAAGATCACGGCTGACGGCACGCCTTCGCGCCGGGCGACCTGATCGCCGGCATTCAGGCCCTCGGCCCAGGTGATGAGACCTCGTCCCTGATCCTTGATGATCGGCACCGCTTCTGTTGCCAAAGGCCGGTTGTTCTGAAAGCCGCCCGTGCCGGGATCAAGCACCGCCACCGCCTCGGACAGCGCGCGGGCGTGGGACTCGAATGTCACGGCCAGATCCTGTGCGGTGGCGCCCTGCGGGATCGCGGTTGCCAGCATCAGCACCTCTTTGCCGGCAGCACGATACAGTGCGGCGGTCCCGGCGGCATCAGCCGCCGTCGGGTCCAAGGCGATCGAAACCGGCAGCGGCAGCGCGGCCAGCGCCGCGCGGTCAAGCCCCGGCTCCCCGTCGTCGATCAGGATCACCGCATAAAGCGGCTTGCCGCCGGCCCCCTCGAACGGCGCGGCAAAGCGTTGCCAGGCGGGGGCTGCAGCAGGATCCAGCAGGGCCTCGACCGGCTCTTCGGTCGGGGTGGGTGCGGCGGCGATGCTTGGCAAGCGATCGGTCGTGACACCGGCTACATTGCCATTGAGGCCCGGTTCAGGCTTGTCCAGCAGCGGCTCGGCGGGTGTGGGCTGCAGCGCGGGTTCGGGTTCGGGTTCAGACGGCGTTGCATCTTCCGCCTCAGGCGCGGTCTCAGACGGCGGCTCATACGGGGGCTCAGGCGAAGGCTCGGGCGCCGCTGCGGCGGCTGAGCCGGAATCAGCCTCGGCTATCGGGGCAGGCTGCGGCAGAGCGGTCGGGTCGAACATCGCGCCCCCCTCTTCCTCGGCCTCGGCATCGAGCAGGGCCTGATCCTCGGGCGGCAATGGCAGCACCGGTTCGGCCTCGGCGGGGACGGCAACGGGTTCCGGGGCGACGACAGGCGGCGACACGGCCTCGGCGACGGGCGGGGTTACGGGCGCCGCCGCGACTACGGGGGCCTCGGGCGCGGGCATCGCGGGTGGCGGTTCGGTTTCGCTGGTCGCAGTTTCCACGGGGGCATCGGCGTCAGGCAGCGGCTCTGTTTCCGGCGGCGGGGCGGGTGGCGCTTCGGCGGCCACTTCTGGCACCGGTTCAGACGCTGCCTCCGGCAGGACGGACGGCGTGGCTTCCGTCAGGATTTCAGCGGCAGGCGGCACCGCTGTGACCGGCCCCGGATCATTAGCCGCCCGCTGTGGCAGCGGCATCAGCAGCGACAACACTGCCAGCCCCCCGCCGGTCACGATCCCGCCCCAGACGACTCCAACCAAAAACCCGCGCATCTGCCCTTGCCCTCGCACCTGTCCCGTCGCAAAGACGGGTTTGACTTGACGCCCCTTTCAGGCTTTGGACATGTATAGCGCGACGCGGCGCGGGGTTCACCCCCCTATCCGCCCCAAGATGCAAAGGCCCCGCCCATGCTGCTTCTGATCGACAATTACGACAGTTTCACCTGGAACCTCGTGCATTACCTGGGCGAGTTGGGGGCGGAGACCAAGGTGGTCCGCAACGACGCGCTGGATGTGCAGCAGGCGATGGGCCTGCGGCCCGAGGCCATTGTTCTGTCGCCCGGCCCCTGTGATCCGGCGCAGGCGGGCATCTGCCTGCCGCTGACCGCCGCCGCGGCAGAGGCGGGCATCCCGCTGTTGGGGGTCTGCCTTGGCCACCAGACCATCGGCGAAGCCTTCGGCGGCAGGGTCGTGCGCTGCCACGAGATCGTGCATGGCAAGATGGGCAAGATGTATCACGAAGGCAAAGGCGTGTTCCGCGGCCTGCCCTCGCCCTTCCTCGCCACTCGCTATCACTCGCTGGTGGTCGAGCGCGAAAGCCTGCCCGATTGCCTCGAGGTCACCGCCTGGCTGGAGGATGGCACGATCATGGGCCTGCGCCATCGCGCCATGCCGATCGAGGGCGTGCAGTTCCACCCGGAAAGCATCGCCAGCGAGCATGGCCACCAGATCCTGCGCAATTTTCTTGAGGATGCCGGTGTGAAACTGGGAGCCGCAGCATGAGCGATGGCCTGAAACCGCTGATCGGCATCGCCTGCCAGCGCCCGCTGACCCGCGCCGAGGCCGAGACCGCCTTTGCCGCGCTGTTCGAGGGCGAGGCCACGCCCGCGCAGATGGGCGGCTTTCTGATGGCGCTGCGCACCCGCGGCGAGGTGGTGGAAGAATATGCCGCTGCGGCGCAGGTGATGCGGGACAAATGCCACAAGGTGCGCGCGCCCGCGGGCGCCATCGACATCGTCGGCACTGGCGGCGATGGCAAGGGCACGCTGAACATCTCGACCGCGACGGCGCTGGTGGTGGCGGGCGCCGGGGTGCCGGTCGCCAAGCACGGCAACCGCAACCTGTCGTCCAAATCCGGCGCAGCGGATGCGCTGACCGAATTGGGGCTGAACGTGATGATCGGCCCCGAGGTGGTGGAACGCTGTCTGGACCAGGCCGGGATCGGCTTCATGATGGCGCCGATGCACCATCCGGCGATGCGCCATGTCGGGCCGGTGCGGGCCGAGCTGGGCACCCGCACGATCTTCAACATCATCGGTCCGCTGACCAACCCCGCCGGGGTAAAGCGGCAGTTGACCGGGGCGTTCTCGGCCGATCTGCTGCGACCGATGGCCGAGACCTTGCGGATGCTGGGGGCCGAGGCCGCCTGGCTGGTGCATGGCGGCGACGGCACCGATGAGCTGTCGATTGCCGCCCCCTCGCAGGTGGTGGCGCTGCAAGATGGGCAGTTGCGCGAGTTTGTCGTGCGCCCCGAGGATGCGGGCCTGCCGTCGCACCCATTCGAGTCCATTCTGGGTGGCACGCCAGCCGAAAACGCCGCCGCCCTGGGTCGCCTTCTGGAGGGCGAGCCGGGCGCCTATCGAGACGCGGTGCTGTTCAATGCGTCGGCCGCGCTGATGGTGGCCGGCCGCGCTGCCAGCCTGCCCGAAGGGGCTGAAATCGCCCGCGAAAGCCTCGATGACGGGGCGGCGTTGCAACGGCTGGAACAGCTGGTGCTGCTGACCAACGCCCCCCAGCCCGGCTGAAGCCGCGCGCCCCAGTCTGCCCCCAAGGCAAGGAAAGCCCATGACCACGATCCTCGACCGTATCCGCGCCTACAAGCTGGAAGAAATCGCCGCCGCCAAGGCCCGGACCACCGATGCCGATCTGCGCAGGCAGGCCGATGCCGCCAGTGCCCCGCGCGGCTTTGCCCGCGCGCTGGCCCAGGCCGCGACC
Source organism: uncultured Gemmobacter sp. (assembly GCA_964439015.1). GTDB lineage: Bacteria > Pseudomonadota > Alphaproteobacteria > Rhodobacterales > Rhodobacteraceae > Gemmobacter. The sequence continues at coordinate 36,982 of CAYTMV010000010.1, read as the reverse complement.
CAGGGCTATGGGCTGATTGCCGAAATCAAGAAGGCCAGCCCGTCCAAGGGCCTGATCCGGGCCGATTTCGACCCGCCGGCGCTGGCACGGGCCTATGAAGAGGGCGGCGCCACCTGTCTTTCGGTGCTGACCGACGGTCCGTCCTTTCAGGGCGCGCCCGAGTTTCTGACCCAGGCCCGCGACGCCACCGCCCTGCCCGCACTGCGCAAGGATTTTCTCTATGACACCTGGCAGGTGCTGGAGGCCCGCGCCTGGGGGGCCGATGCGGTCCTGATCATCATGGCCGGTGTCGACGATGCGCTGGCCGAGGATCTGGAACAGGCGGCCTTCGATCTGGGCATGGATGTGCTGATCGAGGTGCATGACGCCCCGGAACTGGAGCGGGCCGCAAGGCTGAAATCGCCGCTGATCGGCATCAACAACCGCAACCTGCACACCTTCGAGGTGACGCTGGACACCACCCGCCACCTGGCGCGGCGGGTGCCGGAGGACCGGTTGATCGTGTCCGAATCCGGCCTGTTCACCCCCGGCGATCTGGCCGACATGGCGCAATATGGCGCGCGCTGCTTCCTGATCGGCGAAAGCCTGATGCGCCAGCCCGATGTGGCCGCGGCCACCCGCGCGCTGCTGGCCAAGCCGCTGACCGCCGGCGGGGCCGCGTGATGTCGGGGGGGCTGACCCATTTCGACGCAGCCGGCCGGGCGCATATGGTCGATGTCTCGGACAAGGCCGTAACCGCGCGTCTGGCGGTGGCCCGCGGCCATGTGAAGATGACTGCGGCCACGCTGGCCCTGGTGACCGAAGGCCGCGCCCACAAGGGCGACGTGCTGGGCGTGGCGCGACTGGCGGGCATCATGGGTGCCAAGCGCACCGCCGATCTGATCCCCCTTTGCCACCCGCTGCCCGTCACCAAGGTCGCGCTGGAGCTGACGCCCGATCCGGCTCTGCCGGGTGTGCGGGTGGAGGCAACCGTCAAGACCACCGGTCAGACCGGGGTCGAGATGGAGGCATTGACGGCGGTTTCGGTCGCCTGTCTGACGATTTATGACATGCTGAAAGCCGTTGAAAAAGCGATGGAAATCGACGGTATCCGGCTGGTTCTGAAAGATGGCGGCAAGTCTGGCCGCTTTGAGGCGGAGTAATCCCATGCTGACCGTGGACGAGGCCCTCGCGCAGGTTCTGGACTTGGCGCGCCCGATGGACATGGAGGAGGTGCCGCTGCGGCAAGCTGCCGGGCGCTGGCTGGCCCAGCCGGTCGCGGCCCGGCGCACGCAGCCGCCCTTCGCGGCCTCGGCCATGGATGGCTATGCCCTGCCCTGCGCGGCCCGGATCGGCGCCAGCTTTGCCGTGGTGGGTGAGGCAGGCGCGGGCCACGGCTGGGCCGGAAGGCTGGCCGATGGTCAGGCGCTGCGGATCTTTACCGGCGCGCCGGTGCCCTCGGGCGGGGTCTGGGTGATCCCGCAAGAGGATGTGACGCGCGAAGGCGACCGCATCACCGTCACCCGCGAGGGCTCGGCCAATATCCGGGCGGCGGGCGATGATTTCGGCACTGGCTGGCAGTTGCGCCCGCGGTTGCTGTCACCCGCAGATCTGGCGCTGCTGGCCGCGATGAATATCGACCGCGTACCGGTTCGCAAGCGGCCCGAAGTGGCGATCATCTGCACCGGGGACGAGCTGGTGATGCCCGGCGAAGAGCCCGGGCCGGATCAGATCATCGCCTCCAACGGATTTGCGCTGGCGGCGATGGTCGAACAGGCCGGCGGCGTGGCGCGGATGCTGCCGATCGCCCAAGACCGGGTCGAAAGCCTGGGCGCGGTGTTCGAGCTGGCGCGCGGCGCGGATGTGGTGGTGACCGTGGGGGGTGCCTCGGTCGGCGAGCATGACGTCGTGGCCAAGGCCGCCGAAGGTCTGGGCCTTGAGCGCCGCTTCTGGAAGATTGCCATGCGTCCCGGCAAACCCTTGATTGCCGGGCGGATTTTTGGCGTGTCGATGCTGGGGATGCCGGGCAATCCGGTCTCGGCCATCGTCTGTGCCCAGTTGTTCCTGCTGCCGCTGCTGCGGGCGATGCAGGGCGATCCCGCGCCCGCGCCGCGCTATCTGCGGGCGGAACTGGCGGTGGATGACGGGCCGGCCGGTCCGCGCACGCATTTCATGCGCGCCACATTGGCCGACGGCCCCGGCCTGCCGCTTATCACCCCCTGCAGCCGGCAGGATTCAGCCCTGCTGACAGTGTTGGCTGAGGCACAGGCCTTGCTGGTGCGCCCGGCAGGGGATGGGCCGCGCCGCGCCGGCGAGATCGTGCCCTACCTGCCCCTTTAGGGCGTTGCACACGCCGCCACTCGTGCGGGCGTTGCGTTTGTTTCGCAAATGTTCTTGACCTGCAAGCGGAACACAGGCAGAACATGGGTGAACGGGGATCGCTGGCAAGGCGGGGTGACAAGATGCTGACACGCAAACAGCTGGAACTTCTGGACTTCATCAAGACTCGCATGGATCTTGATGGCGTGCCGCCTTCGTTTGACGAGATGAAGGAGGCGTTGGATCTGCGGTCCAAGTCCGGGATCCATCGGCTGATCACCGCATTGGAAGAGCGTGGCTTCATCCGCCGCCTGCCCCACCGCGCCCGCGCGCTCGAAATCCTGAAGCTGCCGGAGGCAATGGAGAGATCGGGCTTCAGCCCGCGTGTGATCGCGGGTGACCGGATCGACCCGCCGCACGCCGCCCTGCCGGTCGAGGCCGTGCATGCCATGGAACTGCCGGTCATGGGCCGGATCGCCGCCGGTGTGCCGATCGAGGCGATCTCGCATGCCTCGCACACGGTTGCGGTCCCCGGCTCGATGCTGTCCGGCCGCGGCAACCATTACGCGCTGGAGGTCAAGGGCGACTCGATGATCGAGGCCGGGATCAACGATGGCGACGTGGTGGTGATCCGCGAGCAATCGACCGCCGAGAATGGCGACATCGTCGTCGCGCTGGTCGAGGACAGCGAGGCGACGCTGAAGCGGTTCCGCCGCCGCGGCAACATGATCGCGCTTGAGGCCGCAAATCCTGCCTATGAAACCCGCGTCTTCCCCGACCATCTGGTCAAGGTGCAAGGGCGTCTGGTCGGGCTGATCCGGTCCTATTGAGGGGGCTCTGCCCCCTTTTGGCCTGCGGCCAATTCACCCCCGGGGTATTGGGGTCATGATGAAGGCGGGGCGGTTGGTCCCGCCTTTTCCAGTTTCGGGTCGATCAGGGCCGCGCGGCCTTGCGGATGCCATTGTCGCCGGCCAGAGCGGCTGGGGGTCACACGCAGCGTGCCGTCCTCGGCCGGCGTGATCGCGAGGCCGCCGGTGCGCGCCAGCACGGATTGGTCGATGATCCGACAGCCTTCCGGAAGCGCCTCGATCCGCGCGGCAAGAATGACCAGATCCTTTGCCTTGCAGGCGTCGGGCAGCGCCTCTGCTGCGGATTTTCCCTTGAGAACGATGCCCCGCCAGTCTGCCAAGGTGAAACTTCGGGCCTGAAGCGGGCCGGTGAAGCCCGGTCGCGCGGCGGCCTCTGCCTGGGTCGCCAGATCACCGTCATTCTCCAGCCAGCTTTGCGCCGTAAAGCCCGCACCCTTGGCCACCGACAGCGCACGTCCATCTGGCCCCATCAGCCCGACGAGGGAGGCGTCGGGCGCGATCAGGAGCATGGGGCGTGCCGGATGGGACCATAGCGCCAGACCCACCAGGATCGGCACGGCGCCGAGGCCCCGTGCCCAGCCGCGCCATGCAACCGCCCAGATGCCGCCCAAGGTGATGACCGCTAGCGCCCAAGGAGGCGGCGCGGGGATCGCCGTCACGGCGCCCTCGATCGCGGCGACACGATGCGCCACCCAGAGGATCCAGGCCGAGCCCTGGCCCATCACCCACAGCGCCGGCTGCGCCAGACCCAGCGGCGCCAGCAATGCCGCGACCGCCCCGGCGGGCATCACCACCGCCCCCATCACTGGCACGGTCAGCAGATTGGCGAAGAAACCGAGATCGGCGAAACGGTTGAAATGCGCCGCCGCATAGGGCGCCGTGGCAAGCCCGGCGATGAACGAGCTGGCGATGAGCGTGAAGACTGGCAGCATCCAGCGCGGCATGCGCCGCCGCAACCATCCCCCTTCCAGCACGCCGAAGCCGGCGATCAGCGCCACCGTGGCGGCAAAAGACATCTGGAAGCCCGGCTCCAGCAGCACCTCGGGCTTCCAGAGCAGCAGCAGCACCGCCGCAATGGAAACGCTGCGCAGGGACAGCGCGCGCCGGTCCAGAAGCACCGCCCCCAGCATGACCGCAACCATGATGAAGGCGCGCTCGGTCGCGACATTGGCGCCCGAGAGCAGAAGGTAGAAGCCCGCCACCCCCAGCGCCGCAACCGCCGCGAGTTTCTTGCTGTTGATCCGCAGCGCCAGCCACGGCACCAGCGCCGTGCCATGGCGGATCAGCGCGAAGACGAAACCGGTCAGAAAGGCCATGTTCATCCCCGAGATCGCCAGAAGATGCGCCAGAGATGAGTCGCGCAGGTCTTCGGTCGCCTGTCGCGACAGGCCCGAGCGGTCGCCCGTCATCGCGCCGGCCGCATAGGCCCCCGGATCACCGGGAATGGCCGCCATGATCGCCTGCGCCAGATGGCGGCGGGTGCGGTTGACCCAGGCCTCGTTCGGTGCGGCGGGGGCTGCCAACAGCACCGGACTCCGGGTATAACCGACGGCACCAAGGCCTTGAAAATAGGCCATTCTTGCGAAGTCGAACCCGCCCGGCTCAACCGCGCCTTCTGGGGCGGAAAGGTGGGCGGTCATCGTCACCACCTCGCCCGGCTGGGGTTGGTGCCACAGGCGCGTGCCATGGATCGAGACCCGCACCCGGCCGGGCGTCTCGACCGGTGCCACCCGGTCCAGCAGCACCCGGTCCAGCGTCAGGCGCAAGGCGTCGGACTGGCTTCGGTCGATCTCGACCACCCGGCCGGTGACCGCGCCGTAATACCGGAACTCGAGCTTGGGAGCAGCCACCGTCGCCGCCCGCAGACCGGTGGCCAGAAACCCGATCGCCACGCAGGCCAGCGCCATCAGGAAGGGCCGGGCATGTTCCGGCGTCACGCGGGCGATCAGAAGCGCGATTGCCCCCGCCGACCCGGCCGCAAGATAGACCGCCAGGCCCGGCTCTGACGGCAAGGCGAACCACAGCGCGATGCCAAAGCCCAGAAACACCGGCACCCAGGGGAACAGCAATCCGCGCATCGCCGCCAGCGTGGCCAGCGCCGCCCCGCCGAGGCCCGCCCCCAGCCTGCCGATCCATGCCGCCTGCCCGCGCACCTTGCCCTGCCAGCCCCTTTCGCCTATGCCCAGCGGGCAAAACCGCCCGCGCCAGCTTGCAGAAAACTGGTTTCCGAATGGTTAACGCCGAACGCCCACCGACTGGTTAGACAAGGTTGATCCCATGAGCGCCGCCCGCCCGATCGTCACCCGCTTTGCCCCCTCGCCCACCGGCTATCTGCATATCGGCGGCGCGCGCACGGCGCTGTTCAACTGGCTTTACGCGCGCGGGCGCGGGGGCAGGTTCTTGCTGCGCATCGAAGATACCGACCGCGAACGCTCGACCCCGGCCGCCACCGAGGCGATCCTGCGCGGGCTGACCTGGCTGGGGCTGGACTGGGACGGCGACGTGGTCAGCCAGTTTGCCCGCGCCCATCGCCATGCCGAGGTTGCGCATGAAATGCTGGCGCGCGGCACGGCCTACAAGTGCTTTTCGACAAAGGAAGAAATCGAGGCCTTCCGCGCCGAGGCCGAGGCCCGCGGCAGCTATGCTGTGTTTCAAAGCCCGTGGCGCGATGCCGATCCGTCGACCCATCCTGACGCGCCCTATGCGATCCGCATGAAGGCCCCACGCACCGGCGAGACGGTGATCGAGGATCAGGTGCAGGGCCGCGTGGTGATCCAGAATTCCACCTTGGATGATATGATTTGTTTACGGTCTGATGGTACCCCCACCTACATGCTGGCCGTGGTCGTGGATGATCACGACATGGCCGTCACGCATGTCATCCGGGGGGACGATCACCTGAACAATGCCGCACGCCAGCAGATGATCTATGACGCGATGGGCTGGGAAATCCCGGTCTGGGCGCATATCCCGCTGATCCATGGACCAGACGGGAAAAAACTCAGCAAGCGCCACGGTGCGGTGGGGCTGGAGGAGTATCAGGCGATGGGCTACCCCGCCGCCGGGATGCGCAACTATCTGACCCGGCTGGGTTGGGCGCATGGGGATGCCGAATTTTTCACCTCGGATCAGGCCAAGGAGTGGTTCGATCTCGGGGGAATCGGCCGGGCGCCGGCGCGACTCGATTTCAAGAAGCTGGAAAACCTATGCGGTCAGCACATTGCCGCTGCGGAAGATACAGCCTTGCTGGCGGAAATTCAGGCCTATCTGGCGGCCGCAGGCCGACCGGCGCTGACCGAGGCGCAAGCCGCGCTGATGGTGCGGGGCATGTACTGCCTGAAGGAACGCGCAAAGACCTTCCCGGAACTGATTGAAAAGGCTGCTTTTATCCTGTCGGCCCGTCCGATCGTGCCCGATGACGCCGCGGCGAAGGCGCTGGATGCGGTATCCCGTGGTATACTGAAATCGTTGACGCCGCGCCTGCAAAATGCTAGCTGGCAAAAGCATGATCTGGAGGTCATCCTGACCGAAACCGCAGCCGAACATGGCATGGGTTTTGGCAAGCTGGCAGCGCCGTTGCGCGCGGCGCTGGCCGGGCGGACGGTGACTCCCAGCGTCTATGACATGATGCTCGTCATCGGTCAGGACGAGACGATTGCGCGGCTGACGGAGGCGGCCGGCTGAAACGCCGGCCTCCGGGACACGAGACGCCCTGCGGCGGATGCCAGCAGGGCCCATGCATGAGGGACGGAAGATGGTGGACACCAACCGCAAGGCCACGCTGACATTCGACGACAAGACGATCGAACTGCCAATCCATTCGGGCACCATGGGCCCGGACGTGATCGACATCCGCAAGCTCTATGCCGAAGCGGACGTGTTCACCTTCGACCCGGGCTTCACCTCCACCGCCTCGACCGACAGCACCATCACCTTCATCGACGGTGACAAGGGCGAACTGACGTATCGCGGCTACCCGATCGAGCAGCTGGCCGAACATTCGCACCACCTCGAAGTCTGCTACCTGCTGCTCTACGGAGAGCTGCCGAATGCCGCGCAGCTGGCGGATTTCGAAAACCGCGTGACCCGTCACACGATGGTGCATGAACAGATGCACTATTTCTTCCGCGGCTTCCGTCGTGACAGCCACCCGATGGCGACCATGGTTGGCGTGGTCGGCGCGATGTCGGCCTTCTATGACGATTCGACCGACGTGAACGATCCCTGGCAGCGCGAGGTTGCTGCGATCCGTCTGATCGCCAAGGTGCCGACCATCGCTGCCATGGCCTATAAATACTCGATCGGCCAGCCCTTCGTGTATCCGAAAAACTCGCTGAGCTATGCCGGCAACTTCCTGCACATGTGCTTCTCGGTTCCCTGCGAGGAGTATGTGGTGAACCCGGTCCTCGAAAAGGCGATGGACCGGATCATGATGCTGCATGCCGATCACGAGCAGAACGCCTCGACCTCGACGGTGCGTCTGGCGGGCTCGTCCGGGGCCAACCCGTTTGCCTGCATCGCCGCCGGCATCGCCTGCCTCTGGGGGCCGGCCCATGGCGGCGCCAATCAGGCCTGCCTCGAGATGCTGCGCGAGATCGGCACGGTCGAGCGCATCCCCGAATTCATCGCCCGCGCCAAGGACAAGAACGATCCGTTCCGCCTGATGGGCTTTGGCCACCGCGTCTACAAGAACTTCGACCCGCGCGCCAAGGTGATGAAGGAATCGGCGGATGAGGTGCTGGCGCTGCTGGGCATCGAAAACAATCCGCTGTTGCAGGTCGCCAAGGAACTGGAGCGCATCGCGCTGACCGACTCCTACTTCATCGAGAAGAAGCTCTACCCCAATGTCGACTTCTACTCGGGCATCATCTTCGAGGCGATGGGCTTCCCCACCTCGATGTTCACCCCGATCTTCGCGCTGTCGCGCACGGTCGGCTGGATCGCCCAGTGGAAAGAGATGATCGGCGACCCCACCCAGAAGATCGGCCGTCCGCGCCAGCTTTATGTGGGCGCAACCAAGCGCGATTATCTGGACGTGCGCCACCGCTGAGTCGGCGCGACAAATCTGACAGAAGGCGGGGCCGGTGGTCCCGCCTTATTCTTTCTGCCCGCCTTTTTGTTTAAGACGGTGTCGCCCTCGCCCTGCCCGAATGGGTATTTGGGTCATGGTGACACCTGCAGGGCACCCTTTGCATGATCGGGCGAGACCCTTCGCCCCATCGGAACCTCGGTCCCGTCGGGTCATCAGAGCCGTTGCGGGCGCCCGAAAGGCAGCCGCGCCCGCCAGCCGGTCGGATCGGGGCGGATCGCCGTCGGATGCAGCCGCTCGGACCGGTCGCGGCCAACGATGCGGCGACGGCGCAGCACGAAAAGCGCGCCCCAGCCATGCCAATTGCCCAGGGCCGGCGCCTCGGGGTCGCAGGGAAAGCGCGCGGGCCATCCGGTTGGAAGCGTCAGGCCCGTGGCCTCGGCGCGCTCCAGCATCCAGACCAGCGGGATATTGGCCAACGGGCGGGCTGCCTCATATCCAGTCAATTGCCCGCCCACATCGCCATGGCTGCCGCGGAACCAGACCTGTTCCACATTGCCCTTCCAGCAGCCGTCATCCTCGGCCCCGCATTCCCACAGGACCGGTGCAAAGACGCTACGGGTCTCATCCAGCGCAAGCGCGTGAAAGCCGTGGCGAATATGCTTGCCCAGTTGATGATTGTGGAAGGCGTGGCGGCCCTCGGTCAGCATCCACAGCAGCGGCAGCCGCAGCCCCAGCGCCTTGACCGTGTCCCAGACCCCGACCATTTCGATCGGCGTGTTGGCATGGCAATGGCGGCGGGCGAAGGCACGCGCGGCCGGTCGCTCGGGGTCGCGCTCGTAATGCCGATAGGCCAGCTGGACATGCCGCTCGGTCGCGGCATCGGCGCGCAGCAGCCCCACGCGGTCAATCACCCCCGCCAGACTGCGGACCGCAAAGGCCCCGCGCGAATAGCCCAGCAGATAGATCCGGTCACCGGGCCGGTAATGGCAGGCCAACCAGCCATAGGCGCGGCGGATCTGCCGATTGATGCCGCGCCCCTGCATCACGTCGAGGGTCTTGCGCCATCCTTCCCATTGCAGGCCAGGCTCGTAATAGAGGGCGCGGCGACGCCCCGGCACCTGTTCACGCAGCAGCAGGAAGGCGCGTCCGGCATTGGTATGGCCCAGAGGATCGCGCAGATGCCCCATCGTGCCATCCAGCACCACCACCAGGTCCATAGGGCCGCGGCGTGGGCCGGGCGGCACGTCCGACGTTTCGGTCGTGACGACAGGATGGGGCCGCAGCCAGCTGCGCAGACGCTCAAACAGCCGCTTCACCGCCCGCGCCCCGCTGCCTTGCCCCCCGCTGCCTTCCCCTGTGCCTGCCCATGCCCGCCCTCCGCAGCACGCGTCCCTGCAGGATCACCCGCAGGTATTGGGTAAAGGTTAGCGGCCAGTGATGGCAATATAAAGGCCCGGTCGCAGGACCGGGCCCGGATCAGCGAACGTCGAGGTTCAGGACCGTGGCAATCGTCAGGTCGCCAAAGCCGTTGAAGCGGGTATTGGTTGCGATCGAGTAGGCGCCCATGCCCTGGAACAGCAGATAATCGCCCTCCGACACGCCTTCGTCGATCTCCAGCTCGCCCGGCAGCCGGTCCACCGAATCGCAGGTGGGACCAAAGATGATGCGTGGCGCCTCAGCCCCGCGCCGCTTGACGCCCTGCGGGTCCAGCACCTCGATCCGGTCGATATTGCCCACCAGCGGCAACTCGGCCAGCGCGCCATAGACGCCATCATTCAGGAACACATGCTGACCGTCACGCACCGCCTTGACCTTGGCGCCATGGGCAAAGGCATCGCCCACGATCCCGCGACCCGGCTCGCAGACCAGCTGCGGGCGCGCATCGCCGAAAGCCTCGGTCGCCACCCGGTCGATCAGGGCAAAGATGTCCTCGACATGCGGCACCACACCCCGCAGCCGGTGGTTCGGAAAGCCGCCGCCCACGTTCAGCCGCGCGACCGTGACGCCCGCCGCCTGACCGATCTCGGCCGCGGCGCGGATATAGGCCTCCCAGGCATGCGGATCGGTGCATTGGGTGCCGGGATGGAAGGTCAGCGAGGGGATGAAGCCCGCCGCCTGCACGCGTGCCAGCAGCTGCGCCGACAGCTCGACCGTGGCCCCGAACTTGGCGCCGAAGTTATAGGCCGCCCCCGCCACCGGCAGCTTGAAACGGACCGAGATCTCACAGCCATCGGCCGGCACCATCTCGATCAGCTTTTCCAGCTCCGAGGCCGAATCGACTGAATAGCTCTTCACCCCCAACTCGACCGCTACCGCGATCTCAGCCCGCGCGCGCACCGGGTTGTTGTAATGCATGACCGCATCCGGGGCGATGCGCCGGATCAGCCGCATCTCGGCGGGCGAGGCCACGTCGAAGCCACGGATGCCCGCTGCCGACAGGTTCTCGATCACCACATCCGACGGGTTGGTCTTGACGGCATAGGTCACAATCCCCGGGAATCCGTCAATGAACCGCCGCGCCGCAGCCTGCAGGACCGCCGGCGAAAAGAAGATCACCGGATTTTCCGGCTGCACGGTCCGGATGAATTCGGCCGGGTCCAGCCAGATCGTTTTCGAGAGTCCCATCGGCGTGTCCTTTCTTGCCAACAAGACGCAAGCGGACGTCCCGCAATATGCGGGGTCTCGGCACCTGCGCGGTCATCACAACCAGGCCAGGTGCGTATGAGCCGCCCTTTTCCTGAAAACGGAATGCGCATATGGGACACATCCTGATCGATGAAAACCGCAAAAATGCTGATATGATGCGACAGAATGACGAAAAAGGCGGGCATATTTCATGGATGATCTGGATCGAAACATTCTCGCCCTGCTGGGGGCCGATGCGCGGCTTTCGGTGGCCACCCTGGCGCGCCGGCTGAAGGTCGCGCGCTCCACACTGCAGGCCAGGCTGGAGCGGCTCGAGACCAGCGGCGTGATCGCCGGCTACACCTTGCGCCTGGGCGAATCCGCGCGCGGCATCCGGCTGCGCGCCACCATGCTGATCTCCACCGAGCAGCGCAGCCTGCCCGCCCTGCTCTCCCGCCTCAAGACCACGCCCGAGGTCGAGCGGGTGCTGACCTGCGCCGGCCGCTTTGATGTGATGGTGCAACTGGCCGCCGCCGACCCCGCCGCGCTTGACCATGCCCTGGGGCAGATCGCCGCCCTGCCCGGCATCACGCAGGCCGAGACGCTGGTGCATCTGGCCACCCGCCTCGACCGCACCGCCTGACGTCACCACCGCCTGACCTCATCATTCAGGTCCAAATATCCCGGGGGGAGTCGCGGCACGCGACGGGGGGCAGCGCCCCCCCGGCCCGGCCTGACGCCCTTCCCCTTTGGCGGGGCTTTCGCTAAACACGTCCGCAACAAGACCAACAGGAACGGGCCTGATCATGCCGATGGAAAAGACCTTCACCCCCGCCGAGGCCGAGGCCCGCATTTCCGCCGCATGGCTTGCCGCAAAGATTGGCCGCGCCGGCGCCAATGCCAGGCCGGGCAAGCCCGCCTTCTCGGTGATGATCCCGCCGCCCAATGTCACCGGCAGCCTGCATATGGGCCATGCCTTCAACAACACGCTGCAGGACATCCTGGTGCGCTGGCGGCGGATGCAGGGCCATGACGTTCTGTGGCAACCTGGCACCGATCACGCCGGCATCGCCACGCAGATGGTAACCGAGCGCGAGATGGCCGCGAATGGCGAACCCTCGCGCAGCGAGATGGGCCGCGAGGTGTTTCTGGCGCGCGTCTGGCAGCAAAAGCAGAAGTCCCGCGGCACGATCATCGGCCAGCTGCAACGTCTGGGCGCCAGCTGCGACTGGGACCGCGAGGCCTTCACCATGTCCGGCGCCCCCGGCGCGCCCGCAGGCGAAGAGGGCAACTTCCACGATGCCGTGATCAAGGTCTTCGTGGACATGCACGCCAAGGGCTTCATCTATCGCGGCAAGCGGCTGGTTAACTGGGACCCGCATTTCGAAACCGCGATCTCCGACCTCGAGGTCGAAAATATCGAGGTGAAGGGCCATATGTGGCACTTCAAATACAAGCTCGCGGGCGGCGAAACCTATGAATATGTCGAGCGGGACGCAGACGGCAACGTAACCCTGCGCGAGACCCGCGACTATATTTCGATCGCCACCACCCGGCCTGAAACCATGCTGGGCGACGGCGCGGTGGCGGTGCATCCCTCGGATGAGCGTTACGCTCCGATCGTCGGCAAGATGGTGCAACTGCCGCTCTGCGATCGTGTGATCCCGATCATCACCGATGAATATCCCGACCCGACCTTTGGCTCGGGTGCGGTCAAGATCACCGGCGCGCATGATTTCAACGACTATCAGGTGGCCCGGCGCAACAACCTGCCGATGTATCGGCTGATGGACCGCCAAGGCCGGATGCGCGATGACGGCGACGATTACGCGACCTGCGTGGCCCGCGCGCGCGAGATTGCCGCCGGTTCGCCCACCGATGAGGTCGAGGTCGACAGCCTGAACCTCGTTCCCGAAAAATACCGCGGCCTCGACCGGTTCGAAGCGCGCAAGCAAGTGGTCGAGGATATCAACGCCGCCGGTCTCGCGGTGATGATCCCCGACCAGACGACCGACATCCCGGAAGAAAACCTGATCCCGCTGGTCGAGGCCAAGCCGATCATGCAGCCCTTCGGCGACCGCTCCAAGGTCGTGATCGAGCCGATGCTGACCGACCAGTGGTTCGTCGACACCGCGCAGATCGTAGGCCCGGCGCTGGAGGCCGTGCGCTCGGGCAAGGTCAGGATCATGCCCGAGTCCGGCGAAAAGACCTATTACCACTGGCTGGAGAATATCGAGCCCTGGTGCATCTCGCGCCAGCTGTGGTGGGGCCACCAGATCCCGGTCTGGTATGGCCTGGCGCTGGATGCCGCCGATTTCCACGATGACGAGGGCGACGAAGCCCTGGACGAGGTCGAGATCCTGCGAATCCTCGGCGATGGTGGTCACCATCAGCGCGAGGCGCGCCATCACTGCGCTGCCGATCTGGCCGCGGTGACCGAGCATTTCCGCGACGATCTGGCAGCCCTGCCCCATCCGCTGCACATGGCCCGCGTGGTCGAGGTCGAGGATCGCGGCGCCGCCGTCACGGTGCTGGCGCAATCGCTGGCCGATTATGCCATCAGCCAGGACCCGACCCATCTGCTCTACCCGATCTGGCGCGACCCGGATGTGCTGGACACCTGGTTCAGCTCGGGGCTCTGGCCGATCGGCACGCTGGGCTGGCCGGAACAGACGCCGGAACTGGCGCGCTATTTCCCGACCTCGGTGTTGGTCACGGGCTCGGACATCCTGTTCTTCTGGGTGGCGCGGATGATGATGATGCAGCTGGCCGTGGTGGGCGAAGTGCCCTTCCACGAGGTCTATCTGCATGGGCTGGTGCGCGACGCCAAGGGCAAGAAAATGTCCAAGTCGCTGGGCAATGTCGTCGATCCTCTTGAGATCATTGACGAATATGGCGCCGACGCGCTGCGCTTTGCCAATGCGGCCATGGCCAGCCTCGGCGGGGTGCTGAAGCTCGACACCCAGCGGATCGCCGGCTATCGCAACTTCGGCACCAAGCTGTGGAATGCCTGCCGCTTTGCCGAGATGAACGGCGTCTGGGAAGGCCATGCCACCCAGTCCGCCCCGCCCGCGGCGCAAGCCACCGCCAACCGCTGGATCATCGGCGAAACCGCCAAGGCGCTGGCCGAGGTGAACGCGGCGCTGGCCGAGTTCCGCTTCGATTACGCGGCGCAGGCGCTTTACGGCTTTGTCTGGGGCAAGGTCTGCGACTGGTATGTCGAGTTTGCCAAGCCCCTGTTTGACGGCGATCAGGCCGCCGAGACGCGCGCGGTGATGGCCTGGGTGCTGGATCAGTGCATGATCCTGCTGCACCCCTTCATGCCGTTTGTCACCGAGGATTTGTGGGCCACCACCGGCAAACGCGCGGGCCTGCTGGCGCTGTCCGACTGGCCGGACTATCCGGCTGGGCTGGTCGATGAGGCGGCCGCCGCCGAGATGGGCTGGGTGATCGGCCTGATCGACGAGATCCGCTCGGCCCGCGCGCAGGTCCATGTGCCGGTCAGCCTCAAGCTGAACATGCTGGCGCTGGACATGTCAGAGGCCGCCCGCGCGGCCTGGACCCGCAACGCGGCGCTGATCCAGCGCATGGCGCGGGTCGAAAGCCTGACGGATGCCGCGGCCGCCCCCAAGGGGGCGATCACGGTCGCAGCCGAGGGCGCGGTCTTCGCGATCCCGCTGGAAGGCATCATCGACATTGCGGCTGAAAAGGCGCGCCTGGCGAAGACGCTGGAAAAGCTGGAGAAAGAGATCTCGGGTTTGGCCGGCCGGCTGAACAATCCGAAATTCGCGGTCTCTGCCCCCGAGGAGGTGGTCGAGGAAGCCCGCGCCAATCTGGCCGAGCGCGAGGACGAGGCCGCCAAGCTGCGCGCCGCCCATGCCCGGCTGGCAGAGCTGGGCTGAGACGGAGGAACGGGGGGCGCTGCCCCCCGAAGCCCCCCGGGGTATTTGGGTCATGATGACGGGAAAGGATGCAGAACGGCTTGCGATTGAGAAATCTGCCTGCCATCACTTTGGCATGTCACAGTTCCTGACCCCTTTGGCTGCCAGCCTGCCCGCCACCATTCCCTTCACCGGCCCGGAGGCGCTGGAGCGCGCCGCGGGGCGCGCCTTTCGCGCCCGGTTGGGGGCGAATGAATCGGGCTTTGGCCCCTCGCCCCGCGTGATCGCCGCGCTGGCGCAGGCGGCGGGCGATGTCTGGATGTACGGCGACCCTGAGGCGCATGATCTGCGGGCGGCGATTGCGGCCCGGCACGGTGTCAGCCCCGCGCATGTCATGGTGGGCGAAGGCATCGACGGGTTGCTGGGCCTGCTGGTCCGGCTGACGGTCGCGCCGGGGGATCTGGTGGTGACCTCGGACGGGGCCTATCCGACTTTCAATTTCCATGTGCTGGGTCATGGCGGGGTGCTGCACAAGGTGCCTTACCGGGACGACCACGAAGACCTTGCCGCCCTCGCCGACACCGCACAGCGGCTGCGGCCCAAGCTGGTCTATCTGGCCAACCCGGATAACCCGATGGGCAGCCACCATTCCGGCGCGGCTGTAGCGGCGTTCTTGCAGCAGTTGCCCGAGGGCACGCTGCTGGTGCTGGATGAGGCCTATGTCGATCTGGCCCCCGAAGGCACCGCCGCGCCGATCGCGGCGGATGATCCGCGGGTGATACGGCTGCGCACCTTTTCCAAGGCCTATGGCTTGGCCGGGCTGCGGGTGGGCTATGCCCTGGCCGAGCCGGGTTTGATCGCTGCTTTTGACCGGGTGCGCAACCATTTCGGGCTGGGGCGGCTGGCGCAGGCGGGGGCGCTGGCGGCGCTGGCGGATCAGGACTGGCTGACCGGGGTGCAGGCCAAAGTGGCAGAGGCGCGCGCGCGGTTTGCCGCCATTGCCCGCGACAACGGCCTGCACCCCCTGCCCTCGGCAACCAATTTCCTGACCGTGGATTGTGGCCGCGACGGTGTGTTTGCGCGTCGGGTTCTGGCCGCGGCGCAGGCAGGCGGGCTGTTCATCCGCATGCCGGGCGTGGCGCCGCTGGACCGCTGCATCCGCATCAGTCTGGGCGAAGCCACAGCCGCGAGCGTGGTGGCCGAGGTGCTGCCTGCGGCCCTGCGGGCAGCCGAAACGCCCTGATCAGGGCGCGGTCGCTTCGCGTGAGGGCGCAACTGCCGGCGGGGCGCCGGCGGGGGCAGCGGCGGGTCCCAGCGCCGGGGCGGGGCCGGCCGGCATCGCGACCGGCGAGCCCAGACGCGGACCTTCGGCACGCACGGGCGTGACAGGCTCTGCCCCGGAACCGGCGGCAGCACTCGCGGCCAGCGCACGGCGGAACACCATCACGGTCTGATAGCTGGTCTTGGTGCCGGTCAGCCCGCTGCGTTCCTCGCATGGCAGGGTGTCGGCGCGCACATAATCCCAGCCCTCGGCGCCCAGCTGGTTCATCATGCCGGTCAGCGCCAGCGCAAAGCGGTCTTCGGTGGACTTGACGCCGCGCGCCTTCTCGCCCCGTTTCGGGGCGGGGATGACCTTGTATTCGTAGCGCTGCATGCTGCCTCTCATCTCGATTTTGCCGGGACCATAGCCAAAGCTGCCTGCCCCGCCAAGGCCCGCGCCGATCCCATCAGCGTGAGCGCGCCGATGGGGTTACTGCGCGGTTTTCATCAGGATCAGGCCCAGCACGATCAGCCCCGCCGCCAGCAGGCGCTGCGGGCTTGCAGCCTCGCCCAGCATGAAGATGCCGAGGGCAAAGGCCCCCACCGCGCCGATCCCTGTCCAGATGGCATAGGCGGTGCCCAGCGGCAGGCTGCGCATCGCCAGCGCCAGCAGCACCACGCTGCCCAGCATTGCCGCCACCGTGACCGCCGAGGCCAGCGGGCGGGTAAAGCCCTCGGACAGTTTCATGCCGTAGGCCCAGACCACCTCCAGCAAACCGGCGACGAGCAGATAGATCCAGGCCATGACGGCACTCCTTTCTTGGGCCGGGCCGTCCCGGATGGAAAGGCGGATCGGGCCGTCCCGATCCGGGCCGCGCGGGCCGCGTGTCAGGGCCGGCACAGGCCGACCCCCAGCGGATCAGATCCCCAGTTTCTGCGCCACCATGGCATTGACGACTGCCGGGTCGGCCTTGCCGCCCGTGGCCTTCAGAACCTGACCGGTAAACCAGCCTGCCAGTTTGGCATTGACCTTGGCCTTCTCGACCTGCGCCGGGTTGGCCGCGATCAGCTCGTCCAGTGCCTTTTCGATGGCGCCGGTATCGGTCACGGCCTTCATGCCGCGGGCGGCCGCCACTTCGGCCGGATCGCCCCCCTCGGTCCAGAGAATCTCGAACAGGTCCTTGGCCATCTTGCCGGTGATCTCACCCTTGGCCAGCAGGTCGATCAGACCGCCCAGCTGCGCCGCGGACACCGGGCTTTCGCTGATCGCATGGCCTTCCTTGTTCAGCCGGCCGAACAATTCGTTGATGACCCAGTTGGCGGTCTGCTTGCCGTCCCGGCCCTGTGCCACGGCCTCGAAATAGGCGGCGGCGTCCAGTTCGGCGGTCAGCACGTTGGCGTCATAATCGGTCAAGCCGAAATCGGCCATGAACCGCGCCTTCTTGGCATCCGGCAGCTCGGGCATGCGGGCGGCGATGTCATCGACCCAAGCCTGCTCGATCTCCAGCGGCAGCAGGTCGGGATCGGGGAAATAGCGGTAGTCATGCGCCTCTTCCTTCGAGCGCATCGAGCGGGTCTCGCCGCGGTCCGGGTCATAGAGCCGGGTCTCCTGCACCACCGCGCCGCCATCCTCGAGGATCGCGATCTGGCGGCGGGCCTCAAAGTCGATCGCCGCCTGGATGAAGCGCAGCGAGTTCATGTTCTTGATCTCGCAGCGGGTGCCGAGATGGCTGAAATCCTGGGTTTCCTGATACCGCTCATAAGCGCCGGGCCGGCAGACCGAGACGTTCACATCGGCGCGCAGGTTGCCGTGCTGCATGTCGCCATCGCAGGTGCCCAGATAGCGCAGGATCTGGCGCAGCTTGGCGACATAGGCGGCGGCCTCTTCGGGGCCGCGGATGTCGGGGCGGCTGACGATCTCCATCAGGGCCACGCCGGTGCGGTTGAAATCGACGAAGGACATCGCCGGGTCCATGTCATGAATCGACTTGCCGGCGTCCTGCTCCAGATGGATCCGCTCGATCCGCACACGGCGGGCGACGCCGGGGGCCATCTCGACGATCACCTCGCCCTCGCCCACGATCGGGTGGTAAAGCTGGCTGATCTGATAACCCTGCGGCAGGTCGGGGTAGAAATAATTCTTGCGGTCGAAGGCCGAGACCAGATTGATCTGCGCTTTCAGCCCCAGCCCGGTGCGCACCGCCTGCTCGACGCAGAACTCGTTGATGACCGGCAGCATGCCCGGCATCGCGCAATCGACAAAGCTGACATTGGCATTGGGCTCGGCGCCGACCGCGGTCGAGGCGCCCGAGAACAGCTTGGCGTTCGAGGCGACCTGGGCGTGGATTTCCATCCCGATCACCAGTTCCCAGTCATGCTTGGCCCCGGCAATCACCTTGGGCTTCGGGGCTTCATAGGTCAGGTCGAGCATTGCGGCATCCTCAGGCTGTTGCGCCCCTTTTAGGCGGCAGGCGGGCGGCGGGCAAGGGTGGCGTTTGCAGGCCTTTCGGGCGGAATCTCGCCGAAATCCGGGGGCCGGCCGGCAGCAGACTGGACAGAGCCACCCTCACCTTGGCAAAACCGCGACCGTAAGATCAACGGTTCGGAATGACCAGATGCGGAAATCCATGCTGATGCTTGCCCTCCTGCTGACCGCCTGCAAGGCGCCAGGCGTGGCGGCTCCGGCGCTTCAGGACGAGGCGCCGTCAATGGGCTGGGATCATCGCCCTGAAGCAACGGTCTGGACGCAGCGCACGCTGGCCGCCGTGGCCTCCAAGGACCCGGTCCTGGCAAACCGCATCCCGGCAGACATCGAAAGCTGGTGCCCGGCCTATGACACCGCCACTGTCGAACAGCGCCGCGCCTTCTGGGCCGGCCTGATCTCGGTGGTCGGCAAATACGAAAGCAGCTGGAACCCCAAGGCGGCGGGCGGCGGCGGAAAATACATCGGCATCATGCAGATCTCGCCGCGCTCGGCGGCGCATCACGGCTGCGCCGCAGACAGCGCCAGCGAGTTGAAGGACGGCGCCGCCAATCTGGAATGTGCGGTGCAAATGGTCTCGAAATCAGTGGCCACGGACGGTGTGGCGGTCGGTTCCGGCCGTCAGGGCATCGGCCGCGACTGGATGCCGTTCCGCAATGGCGAGAAGCGCGCCGCGATGCGGGCGTGGATCTCGGCGCAACCCTATTGCCAATCCTGATACGGCGTTGGGGGGCGCTGCCCCCCTCGGCCTGCGGCCTCACCCCCCGGGATATTGCTGCCTGAATGATGTGGCCGGACCATGTTCATCATTCAGGCCCAAATATCCCGGGGGGAGTCGCGGCACGCGACGGGGGGCAGCGCCCCCCTCCACCCGGTCAGACGCCGCGCATCCGGCTGGCCATCTCGGTCAGATCGCGGCTGAGGCCGGGCGTCGCGAGAATACGCTCCAGTTCCTGACGGATCAGTTGCTGACGGTCGGCGTCATAGCGCCGCCAGGTCTCGAAACCGGTGGACATGCGGGCTGCCGTTTGCGGGTTGCGGGTGTCAAGGCGGATCAGCCAATCGGCCAGCAGCCTGTAGCCCGAGCCGTCGGCACGATGAAAACCGGCATGATTGGCCGATAGCGCCCCGATCAGGGCGCGGAAGCGGTTGGGGTTCAGCCAGTCGAAATCCGGGCGCGCGGCAAGGCGTGTGACGGTTTCGGCCAACCGTTCAGGGGGCGCGTGCAGGGCTTGCACCATGAACCACTTGTCCATCACCAGACGATCCGCGTGCCAGCGGGTTTCGAAGGCGCTCAACGCGTCAGCCCCAGCGCCGATCTCGAGCAGCGCCACCAGCGCGGCCAGACTGTCGGTCATATTGTCGGCCGCTGCAAAGGCGGCGCGGGCGGCCGTGCCCCCATCCAACCGGGTCTGCAAGGCCAGCAGCCCGCCCGCCAGCGCCCGCCGCCCCGCCTGCACGGCATCGGGTGAAAACGGGCCGCGCGGTTGCAGGCTGGCGATCAGGGTCGGCAGCGACGGGGCGAGGCGTTCCGCCAGGGCTTGCGCCATCTGACGCCGCGCGGTGTGGATGCGGTCGGGGTCCGGCACCACGCCCGAGGCCGCCAGCGTGGCGGCCATGTCATCCTCGGACGGCAGGCGCAGGCACAGCGCGCGGAAGGCGGCATCCTGCCCCTCATCCAGCAAAAGCCGCGTCAGCGCCTCAAGCCAGAGCGTCGAGGCTGGCGCGCCTTGTGTGGCCATGCGCGCCAGCACCTCCTTGGCCAATGCGCGTCCGGCCTCCCAGCGGTTGAAGGGATCGGTGTCATGGGCCAGCAGGAAGGCGCGGGTCTCGGGGGTCTGGTCATGGTCCAGCACCACGGGCGCCGAAAAGCCGCGCAGGATCGAGGGGATCGGCCGCGCGGCCAGGCCTTCGAAGCGGAAGGTTTGCACCGGCTGATCCAGTTCCAGAATGGCGGTGGGCAGCACTTCGTCGCCGTTCGGGTTCAGCAGGCCCAATGCCACCGGGATCAGCTTTGGGTCCTTGTCCGGCTGGCCGGGCGTGGGCGGGTTGGTCTGGGTCAGGGTGAGCGTGTAGGTGCCCCTGCCATCCCATGCCTCCTGCACCGCCACCCGCGGCGTGCCGGCCTGTTCATACCAGCGTTTGAACTGCGACAGGTTGCGACCCGTGGCTTCCTCGAAAACCCTCAGCCAATCCTCGATGGTGGCCGCTTGCCCGTCATGGCGGTTGAAGTAAAGCTTCAAAGCCGCCTTGTAACCCGTTTCTCCAACGAGATTTTTCAGCATGCCGATCACCTCGGCGCCTTTTTCGTAGACGGTCGCGGTGTAGAAGTTGTTGATCTCGACAAAGCTGTCGGGCCGCACCGGATGGGCCAGCGGCCCCTGATCCTCGCGGAACTGGCGGGCGCGCAGCGTCAGCACATCCTCGATCCGCTTCACCGCGTGGCTGCGCATGTCGCCGGTGAACTGCTGGTCGCGGAACACCGTCAGCCCCTCTTTCAGACACAGCTGGAACCAGTCGCGGCAGGTGATGCGGTTGCCGGTCCAGTTGTGGAAATATTCATGCGCGATCACCGCCTCGATCCGCTCGTAATCGGTGTCGGTGGCGGTCTCGGGGCTGGCCAGAACC
This sequence comes from uncultured Gemmobacter sp., assembly GCA_964439015.1. Classification (GTDB taxonomy): domain Bacteria; phylum Pseudomonadota; class Alphaproteobacteria; order Rhodobacterales; family Rhodobacteraceae; genus Gemmobacter. The sequence goes on along the minus strand of CAYTMV010000010.1, from coordinate 15,907 downwards.
AGTTTGGAGTTGAAGATGTTCAACCCCTTGTTCTCCATCGCACCCATGTTGAAATCGTCCACCGCGACGATGTTGAAGACATCCAGATCGTATTCGCGGCCATAGACCTGCTCGTCCCAGCGCATCGACCGGATCAGGCTGTCCATCGCGTAGGCGCAGCGCGCGAGGTCCGCCGGGCGCACCCAGATTGCCAGATCCACTGCGCGGCCCGAGGCGGTGGTGAAACGGTCGCGATAAGCCACCAGATCGCCCGCCACCAGCGCGAACAGATAGCTGGGTTTGGGCCAGGGGTCGTCCCATTCGGCCCAGCCAGGGCCGGAGGCCACCAGGTTGCCATTGGACAGCAGCACCGGCAGATCGCTTTCGATCCGCACCTGAAAGCGGGTCATCACATCCGGGCGGTCGGGCCAGAAGGTGATCTTGCGAAAGCCCTCGGCCTCGCATTGAGTGCAGAAGATCCCGCCGGAGAGATAGAGCCCCTCCAGCGCCGTGTTGCCCTCGGGCGCGATCTCGACCTCGGTTTCCAGCGTGAAGGGGCCGGGGGGAAGCCCCGCCGCCGGGATGGTCAGGCCGGTGGCATCGGGGGCCAGGTCGAGTGCCTGCCCGTCGAGCGTGAGGCGGATCAGCCGCACCCCCTCGCCATCCAGCCGCAGGTCCTGCCCCGCCTCGGCCGCGGGATTGGGCCGAAAGCGCGTGACGGCCACGACCTGGGTCGCCGTGGGATGCAGGCGAAAGGTCAGCCGCACCCCGTCGATCAGATGGGAATAGGGGCGGTAATCGGCCAGATATTTGACGGCATCGGCGGCTTGGGTCTGCATCGCGGTCTCCTTTGCCCTCAGGCTAGAGCATCGCGCGGCAGGGGCAAGCCCGCAGCCGCCTAAGGCACCGGAGCCCAGATCACCGTATCGATGCGCGGCGCGCCGGTGGCCAGCATCACCAACCGGTCAAACCCCAGCGCGATCCCGGCGGCATCGGGCATCAGGGCAAGAGCCGCCAGAAAATCTTCGTCGATCGGGTAGGACTCGCCGTAGATGCGGGACTTTTCGGCCATCTCGGCCTCAAACCGGCGGCGCTGTTCAGGGGCATTGGTCAACTCGCCAAAGCCATTGGCCAGCTCTACCCCGCAGGCGTAAAGCTCGAACCGTTCCGCAAAGCGGGGATCATCGGGCGCGGGGCGGGCCAGCGCCGCCTCGGCCACCGGATAGCGGTCCAGGATGGTGGCGCGGCCATGGCCCAGATGCGGCTCGACAAACTCGACCAGCAGCTTCGAGAAGATGTCGGACCAGGTGTCATCCGGCGCCACCCGCAGGCCGGCGCCCCCGGCCTGAGCGGCAAGCGTCGTGCGGTCGGTGGTGCCATCGGCGCGCAGGCTGGCGGTCAGGTCGATCCCGGCATGACGCTGGAAGGCATCAGCCACCGACAGCCGTTCCGGCAGAGCGAAGGGGTCACATTCGGCCTTGCCAAAGCGCAGGGTCTTGGCCCCCGCGGCCAAGGCGGCCAGCCGCAGCAGCGCCGCGCAATCGGCCATCAGCCGGGTATAATCGGCCCCTACCCGATACCATTCCAGCATGGTGAATTCGGGGCTGTGCAGCGGCCCGCGCTCGCGGTTGCGCCAGACATGGGCAAAGGCGGCGATCTGCCGCTCGCCCGCCGCCAGCAGCTTTTTCATCGCGAACTCGGGCGAGGTGTGCAGATACATCCGCCGCCCCTGCCCGTCCTGGCCCAGTGCGTCGGTGGCAAAGGCATGCAGATGCGCCTCATTGCCGGGGCTGATCGCCAGGGCCGCGGGATCGACCTCGATGATCCCCTCCTCGGCCAGCCAGCCGCGGATCGCGGACTGGATTCGCCCGCGCGCCAGCAAGGCCGCGCGCCGGTCGGCATGGCGGTCAGGCATCCACCACGGGGTTTCGGACAGGGTAGCCATCGAAAATCCTCCAGAAACACTGGCGCGAACCCGGCAAACCGGCTATTGCGAGCCAGATTCCGGGCGGCAGGCTTGCGCGCCCTGATAGCTTATTGAACAGCCGCAAGGAAAGATACCGTGGTCAAAGTCATCGCCTCCAGCCTGCGCAAGGGCAATGTCGTCGATATGGACGGCCGGCTCTATGTCGTGCTGTCCGCCTCCAACTTCCACCCCGGCAAGGGCACGCCCGTGACCAACGTCGAGATGCGCCGCATCTCGGACGGGGTGAAGGTGTCGGAACGCTGGCGCACCACCGAACAGGTGGAAAAAGCCACCGTGGACGAGCGCGAATACGACTTCCTCTACGAGGATGGCGAAGGCTTCCACTTCATGAACCCCGAAAACTACGAGCAGTTGGCGGTGTCCGGGGACGTGGTGGGCGACGGCAAGGTCTATCTGAATGAAGGCATGCGCGTCTATCTGAAGACCTTCGAGGGCGTGGCGATCGCCATCGAATATCCGCAAAAGATCACCGTCGAGATCACCGACACCGAGCCGGTGGTCAAGGGTCAGACCGCCTCCTCGTCCTACAAGCCGGCGATGACCGATCGTGGCCTGCGCGTGATGGTGCCGCCGCATATCGGCGCGGGCACCCGGATCATCATCAACACCGACGACAACTCCTATGTCGAGCGCGCCAAGGACTGAACCGCGCCTTTGACGGATTGCGAAGGGTGGATTGCGAGGGGCGGCCAGCGTGGCCGCCCTTTTCTGTTATGGCGGCGGCGGTTGCACCACCCGTCCATCGGCCTTTCCGCCCCCCCGCCTTTGCCCCTTGCGCCCGGCCCGGCGATCGTCTATCCCTCCCACACCTTTCGGCGGCGGGTTGGCGGAGAGGTTACGCAGCGGATTGCAAAGCCCCGCTGTTATCCTGCGAAAACAGCGCACTAGCCGAAAATAGTTATCAGGACAAAGCCGGAACTTCCGGTGAACGTGATAACCGGCCCCTTACCCGTCATTCCATCATTTCCAAGAGCATCGAGGGCCGCCACAAGCGCGCCGCGCGCATCCTCGGCTATGCGCTGATTACGGGCGACCGGGCCACTTGGAACGTGGCCTCGGCGGTATGGTCTGCACGTCTGGACGCCTCCGAGCGGCAGGCGCTGGCGACCGCTGCGTTGCTGTCTCTGGATCCGGCTGACGCCTATGTCGTGGCTGAGAACGTCTTTGACAGCGCGGGCGACCCCCTGCCGCCATTCCTTGATCCGATAGACGACGCGACCTTTTGGGCGGGCATGGCAAGCCTGCCCGAGCTGCGGGCCTATTGCCTCGCGGCCTTCGTCGCCATGCCCCGCCGCGAACAACTGGACTTCATCGAATTTGCACAAGGGGAATGCGCATGAAACCGAAGATCCTCACCTTCCCCAACAACTTCACGATGTCCATGCCCTCGGGTGGAGAACTCGCCTTCTACCCCTCTGAGGATGAGGTCTGCTTGATGCACTGGGACCGTCACGGCGACAGCGGCTTTTGCGTCGGCACCTTCCGCGATTGGGCCGAGGCTATCGCTGCGGCGGTGCGCTACCAAGCGAAGCTGGTCGCCGAACTGGAGGCCAGCGCATGAACACCTTTGCGAAGATAAAGGCCAAGATCCCGCACAACGACGCGGCGCAGCCCGATCACCACGATGACAGCCTGGGCAGATCCCGCTTCTACTCGGCAGCCACCTTGAAGGGCAAACCTGTCCCTGAGCGAGAGTGGCTGGTTCACGGCATGATCCCCTCGCGCACTGTCACGCTGTTCTCTGGCGACGGCGGCACCGGAAAATCCTTGCTGGCGATGCAACTGGCTGTTGCCGCTGTCGCTGGGGCGGGCTGGATCGGAAAATCTGCACGGCAGGGCCGCGCGCTGTTCATCTCGGCAGAAGACGACGACGACGAGCTGCACCGCCGTCTCGACGACATTCTGAGGGCCGAGGGCCGCACCTATGACGATGTGACCGGCCTGACCCTGCGGAGCCTTGCGGGCGAAGACGCCTTGCTTGCCATAGATAACCAACTGGCACTGATCGAAACCGAGCTGTTCAAGGATCTGGAAAAACGCGCGGCGCATGAGACCCCGGTGTTGATCGTGATTGACACGCTGGCAGACGTCTATCCTGCCAACGAGAACGACCGCGCCAAGGTCCGGCAGTTTATCGGCATCCTGCGCGGTCTGGCGATCCGGCAAAAATGCGCAGTCGTGTTGCTGGGCCACCCGTCGCTGACCGGCATCAACAGCGGCACCGGCACCTCTGGCAGCACCGCATGGAATAACAGCGTCCGGTCGCGCCTCTACATGCAGCGCATCATTCAGGACGGCTATGAGCCGGATACCCGCAAGCGCGTTTTGACCGTGATGAAGAACAACTACGGCGAGACGGGCACCGAAATAGGCATGACGTGGCAACAGGGCGTCTTCGTGCCAGACGGCGTGGAAACGAGCCTAGACCGCATGGCAGCCACCGCCAAGGCCGAGCGCGTATTCATCAAGCTGCTGCGCCTGCTCACCTCGCAGGGCCGCCCAGTGAACCATGCGGGCGGGCCGAACTATGCGCCCAAGCTGTTTGCTGAACATCCAGATTCAGAGGGCGTGACCAAGCGGGCGCTTAAGCTGGCGATGGAAGGTCTGCTTGCCGCCGAAAAGATTGTGGTTGCCAAGAGTGGGCCGCCGTCACGCCCGACAACGCACATCGTGGAGGCTGGCCAGTGATGCACATTCATCCCCCTTCATCCCCCCTTCATCCCCTTGTTCACCCCCCATACCGAAGTGGCTTCATCCCCCCCTTCAACCCCCATTCATCCCCCCTAGCCATATATACCCCCATACCCCCGAGCGTTGCATCCGCCCTTGGCGGCTGGATGCACGCTTGTTCGGAGGCATCAAAATGAACTTCACCCGCACCGCAACTTCGACCGCAACGCCCTTCGTGCTGATCAGCGTGAAGGAGTATCTGCGCATCGACCACGACGACGAAGACAGCACTATCGCCGCGATGGCCACCACGGCGGCGGCTGAGATCGAGGCCGCCTGCGGTCTGGCGCTGCTGTCGCAAACCATCACCTGCACAACCGACCGCTGGCCGGGCTGCATCATCGACCTGCCTGTCGGGCCGGTGGCAGAGGGCGCGACCGTGACTGTCGCTGTCGTCGAGGCAGACGGCAGCCTTACGCCCGTCACCTCGGGCTGGTGGCTGGAGGCTGGCCGCTATCCTCGGCTGCACTTCACGACCATCCCCGGCGCACCCCTGCGCATCACCTATCCGGCAGGCTTTGGCGATAGCGCAGCCAGCATCCCAGCTGACCTGCTGACCGCGATCTGTGACCAGGCGCTGCGACTGTTCGAGACCAGAGGCGCAGACCCCGTTCCCGGCGTCTCACCTGCGGCGGCGCGGATCATCGCACGGCATCGGAGGGTGCGGGCATGACCGAGACCAAGCGACCGCGCGGCAGACCCCGCAAAAATGGTCCCAATGCCTCGGAAACCGTTTCGGCGCAGGATCGGGTGGTGAGTGTTCCTTTCTCTCTCACGAAAAAATCCGGGGGGGAAATTGCAGAGACCGCAATCGAGTTTCTGCAAACCCTGATCATCCCGGAGGGCCAGCTTGCGGGCCAGCCGGTGAAGCTGGCCGAGTATCAGAAGACGTTCATCCGGGGCGCGCTGGCCGATGGCGTCATGGTCGGCGTGTTGTCCATCGGACGCGGCAACGCGAAGACCGCGACGGCGGCGGGCATCGCCCTGGGCGCATTGATGGGCGTTTGGGATGAACAGCCCAAGCGGGAAATCATCATCGCAGCCCGAAACCGTGATCAGGCCAGGACCGCCTTTGGCTTTGTCGTGGGCTTCGTGCAGGGCTTGCCAGAGGCGGAACAGGAGCTGTTCACCATCCGGCGCGGTTACAAGCTGGAGGTGGAGTATAGCGCCAATGGCGGCGGCCTGCTGCGGGTTATCCCGGCAGACGGCAAGAGCATCCTCGGCGGCGCGCCGACCATGGCCATTCTGGACGAGCGGGCTGCGTGGGAGCGCGACAAGGACGATGCGCTGGAGAACGCGATCCTCTCGGGCCTCGGCAAGCGCAACGGTCGGGCGCTGATCATCTCGACCTCGGCACCCGATGACGCGAACACTTTTTCGCGCTGGCTGGATGATGCACCGCCCGGCACCTATGTGCAGGAACATCGCCCGCCCTTCGGTCTGCCTGCTGACGATCTGGACAGCCTGTTGATTGCCAACCCCGGCGCGGCTGAGGGCATCGGCGCAAGCCCGGAATGGCTGGTGGCGCAGGCGCGGCGGGCGATTGCGCGCGGCGGTTCGGCGCTGTCGAGCTTCCGTAACCTCAACCGCAATGAGCGCGTCTCGACCGAAGACCGTTCTGTTCTGGTGACGGTTGATGAATGGCTGTCGGCAGAGGTGGCACCTGACGCTTTGCCGCCGAGATCCGGCCCTTGCATCCTCGGCGTTGACCTCGGCGGCAGTCGCAGCATGTCGGCAGCGGCCTTCTACTGGCCGGAGACGGGCAGGCTTGAGGCTGTGGGCACATTCCCCGCCGTGCCCTCTCTGGCCGACCGTGGGGCCGCTGATGGCGTCTCTGGTCGCTATGTCGAGATGCAGGAACGTGGCGAGCTGTCGACGATGGGCGAGAACACGGTTCCGCCCGGCCCGTGGCTGGCATCGCTGGCGCAACTGGCCGAAGGGCAGTCGGTTGCCTGCATCGTCGGCGACAGGTTCCGTCATGCTGAGTTTGTCGAGGCGATGAACGGCGCGGGCCTGCGTGTCCCCTTCGTCTGGCGCGGCTTCGGCTGGAAGGATGGCAGCGAAGACATTGAGCGTTTCCGCCGTGCCCTTTTCGATGGCGAGGTGAATGTCGCGCCGTCGCTGCTGTTGCGATCCGCTTTTTCGGACGCAATCACGCTGGTGGATCCGGCAGGCAATCACAAGCTGGCGAAAGCCCGGTCGCTGGGCCGTATCGACGCGGCGGCGGCTGTGGTTCTGGCCGTGGCTGAGGGGCAGCGCAGGAAGGCCGCACCGGCCCGCAAGGCGAGGCTGGCATGGGCATGAAGCGCGATTACATCCGCCATTCCAAGCGCGTGACTGCAACCCGGCGCTGGCAGGTTCTACGCGCGGCTGTGCTGGAACGTGACGGATGGGCCTGTGTCGATTGCGGCGCGCGGGGCCGTCTGGAGATCGACCACGTCAAGCCGGTTCGGACCAACCCCGAGCTGGCCTTTGATCCGGCGAATTGCGCGGCGCGCTGCGCATCCTGTCACACCAGGAAAACCAGAATTGAGTGCGGACACCCTGCACCCAAGACCACCCCCGAGCGTGACGCTTGGGGCCAAGCTGTTGCCGATCTGGCAGCAAACACCCAACCCAACATTGCGAGGTAAAACCATGTTGGAATCCGTCAAAATCGCCCGGCGTCAGTCGGAAATCCGTCAAGCCCTGTCCGGTCTGGCCGGTAAGGCCGACGCGACCGAAACCGAGCTGCGCCAGATGGAGCAACTCGATACCGAGTATCGCCAGAACGAAACCCGCTATCGGGCCGCGCTGATCAGCGAAGACACCGAACGGCGCGAGGCCGGGGCCGATCTGGAAACCCGTTCTGGCAAGGAATGGGCCGATCTGGTGCATGGTTTCGAGATGCGCCAAGTCGTGCTGCATCTGGATGAGGGCCGGGCGCTGTCGGGCCGCACCGCCGAAGTGGTTGCCGAGCTGCGCAATGCGGGCGGCTATCGTGGCACCCCGGTTCCGCTGCTGGCGCTGGAACAACGCGCTGGCGAAACGGTCGCCTCTGGCGTCCCGGATCCGCTGCAAACCCGCCCGATCATCGACCGCCTGTTCCCCGGTTCGGTCGCTGGCCAGATGGGTGCGCAGATGATCCAGATCGGCACGGGCGCGGTTGAATGGCCGGTCTGCACGTCCAGCATTGCCGCTGGCTGGGCCGATGGCGAAACCGCCAATGTCGCGGGGCCGACTGCCTACGCGACCACCGACAAGGCGCTGAAACCGGAACAGACCCTCGGCATCCATATGCGGATCACCCGCAAAGCCTTGCTGCAATCTGGTGACGCGCTGGAACAGGCGATCCGCCGCGACATGTCGGGCACGATGGCGGCGGAGCTGGATAAGGCGATCTTCCGGGGCACTGGCGCGAATGGCCAGCCCCTCGGCGTCATTGCCGGGGCTGCGACCTACGGCATCACCTCAACCGCAGTTGACGCGGCACCGTCTTGGGCGGCCTTCCGCGCGGCTGTCGTGGCCTTCATGGCGGCGAACACGGCGACCGGCCCGAGCGGCGTTCGCGCACTGATCCGCCCGGAGGTCTGGTCTGCGATGGATGCGGTCCTGGTGGGAGACGGCGGGTTCAAGTTTGAATACGACCGTCTGCGCGAGAACCTCGGCAACGTGACGATGACCACCAACGCGCTCGCGGCACCGACCGGCACCCCTTCGGCATGTTCGGCGCTGCTGACAACCAACGCGGGCGGCGTGGCGCCGATCTTCGTGGGCCTGTGGGGCGCGGTCGATCTGATCCGCGATCCGTATTCCGATGCGCAATCGGGTGGCCTGCGTCTGACTGCTTTGACAACGGCGGATGTGACCGTGGCACGGGCATCGCAGCTGCGCGTCCTGACCGGCTTGCAGGTGTAACATGCTCTGGGGCGGTAATCTTGGCGCTCTGGAGGTTCGCAACGAGGGCGGGGCAACCCGCCTTCGGGCGAGCTTCCCCTATGGGGCCGAAACTGAGCTGGCACCGGGGCGGCGCGAGATTATCGCCTCTCGGGCCTTTGCGGCGCGTATCGAGGCGGGCGACGAAATCCACCTGCTGTTCGGCCATGACTATGACAAGCCCCTCGCCTCTCGGGCGGCGGGCACCCTCAAATTGACCGACACGGCGTCTGCGTTGATCGTGGAGGCGCAAGTCGATTCCGGCACCACCTGGGCGCGGGACTTTCTTGCCGCCCATGCAAGCGGCCTGATCCGGGGCCTATCGCCGGGCTTCCGCGTTGACGATGGCGGCGAGCTGGTGGAGCGGCGCGGGCCTAACCTTCTGCGCACCGTCACGCGGGCATCGCTGTTCGAGGTCTCGGCTGTCACCCGCCCGGCCTATGAGCAAGCGCAGATCGAGGCGCGGGCTTGGCAGGCGGGCGTGGAGCAGATCGACGCGGGCCTGCAACGCACCCTTAACCGCTGGAGGCTGTAATGCTGGCGAAACTGTTCAAGCGCGAAAAGCCCGTCACCGAAAAGCGCAACGCCATGGCGGCGGGCTACACGGCGGAAATCCTCGGGGCGCGGGAAAGCTACATCGCCGGGCGGTCTGGCATCGGTGAATTGACCGCGACTGTCCAAAGCTGCGTGACACTTTGGGAATCGGCGCTGTCGCTGGCAGACGTGACCGGCACCGATATGCTGGACCGTCGCACCATGGCTATGATTGGCCGATCGGCTGCATTGCGCGGCGAGGCGTTGTTCCTGATCCGCGACCGGCTGTTGCCATGTGCTGACTGGGATTTGTCCACCCGCGACGGGATTCCCCGAGCCTATCGGGTGAGCGTGTCGGACGTGGCCGGGCCGCGATCCGAAACGGTTCTGGCTGCTGAGGTGCTGCATCTGCGGATCGGCGTCGATACCGTGGCACCTTGGACCGGCACCGCACCCTTGCGCCGGTCTGCGCTGTCGGCATCGCTGTTGCAAGAGGTCGAGACCGCTTTGCGCGACGTCTATCGAGATTCACCGCTGGGCAGCAAAATCGCCCATGTGCCGGAGGGCAGCGCCGAAGACATGGAAACCATGCGGCGCACCTTCCGGGGCCGTCGCGGATCCACGTTGATCATCGAGGGCGCGGCGCAGGCCACGGCGGCGGGCATGAACCCCAACCTGGGCAAAGCGCCAGATGACCTGTCGCCTGACCTGTCGCGGGCGATGACCGGCGAGACGCTGGAGGCGGCGCGTGGGGCGATCTACGCGGCCTTCGGCGTGTTGCCTGCCCTGTTCACCCCGCAGGCGCAGGGGCCGCTTGTGCGCGAGGCGCAACGGCATCTGGCCGGGTGGATGTTGCAGCCGATGGCCGAGCTACTGGCCGAAGAAGCCTCGGCCAAGCTGGGCACCTCGGTCATGATCGACGTGGGCCGACCGCTGCAAGCCTTCGACGCGGGCGGGCGGGCGCGGGCGCTGTCGGCACTTATCGAGGCGATGGGCCGGGCGAAAGAGCTGGGCCTGTCACCGGCAGAGATTGGCGCGGCCTTTACGTCGGTGAACTTCGGCGGAGGTGACGGTCTGGCCTAAGAGATCGGGCGGGATGCGCCCGGCGTTTTCCTGAGCGCGAAGCATCCGGGGTTAGACGGTGAGTGCCCGACCCATGGGGGTCACAACCCCGTCAAGACGCGGCTTCCATGCCTCCCTTTCTGGTGGCGCGGCGTCAAGGCTTCGGACGAAGCACGGGCCTGTCACGCGGGACGCTGGCAGGCAACAGGGCCGGGGGTGCAGGGGATCTGCGCACCGGCCCTTTTCATGCGCTGGCTGGGCTATCTAATTGATCTTGGGGGGGTATTTTCTAAGCACGGAAATGAGGTTTTGCATGCTTGAAATCATCCGCTCACCCTTTTGCCGTTCGTCTTCTGGCATGTCTGCTGCCTGCAGTTGGGAGCGGATCGAAGCTATTGCTTCCTCTGTTAGTTCAATGGTCTCGACGGGGTCTGGCGCTGGGTACTCCCTCTCCAGAGTATCGACAATTTCTTGCGATAAACTGCGGCGGTTTTCTTTCGCAGCGGCTTCAACCCGCGCCTTCAGGCCGGCGGGCAGCATCAATTTGAACTGGACAAGTGCTTTTTCCTGCATGGCCGAAATATGGACAGTTTTTGTCCTTGACGCTACGGACATTTATTGTCCATAGTGACGGACATGAAATGTCCAAGGATGCGCGCGATGCAACAAGCGATCCAATTCAAACTCAACCTTCCTGCCGATGTGAAGTCGTGGCTGGAAGCACAGGCAAAGCAGAATATCCGGTCGCAGGGCGCTGAAGTCGTGGCCTGCCTGCGCGCCGCGATGGCGCGGGCCGAAGACCTGACCACCACCAACTGAGCGATGGAGATACCGATGATTGACAAAACCCCTTCGCCGGGGAACGCCACCGGCTTGCCTGCTGACGCGATGGAACGTCTGGCGCTGTTTGCTGAGTGGACCGGCACCACCCCGCCCGCCTGCCTGACCGAAGGCAAGGGCGAAGACCTGACCTTTTCCGACGACCTGCTGACCTACGCAAACCGCTTCGGCCTCAATCTGGACTGGTTCCTGCTGGGCGATGAGCGTGGTCTTGTGATGGCCTATCACCGTGCCGAGATCGGCGGTGCAGCATGACCGCCGTGACCGATGACCGTTACGCTAACTTCATGGCCTTCGTCTCTCAGCTGGATCAGGTCGAAAGCGACTTTTTCCTGCTGACGATGAAATACATCGAGAAAGCGAAGTCGAAAGGATGGAAGACCCGGCATCTCCGCGCCTTTGAAAAATGGTATCGAGAACGTCGCGGCATGAAACCTGTGAAAACGTGATTGTTGCAATGAACGAAGAAATCGTTTATCACTTCTCCAACACCTAGAGGATGATGAACATGAAACTTCTCAATCGCACTTTCACCGCCCAGTCGGTCGCTCTGGCGACCGGCTCCCCCGCAAAGCAGATCACAGACTGGTGCAACATGGGCCGCGTTGTTGGCCAGCGTGAGCCGGTCGGTCGCGGCAAAAGCCGCCAGTTTTCTTGGTTCAACGTGATGGAAATCGCAATTGCCGCCGAACTGATGGATATGGGCATGACGTCTGTGCATGACGCCTTCAGCGCAGCGCAGCTTTTCGCCCATGCCTCTAGCGGGGCAACTGGCTGGGCTGGTGATGACGGCATTTCCGAAGACGATGACAAGCCGCACCGCTGGCCGGGCCTGCCCTTTCATCATGAACACGGCGTCACCTTCCTGCTGATCTGGAAAGGTCGCAGCGATGTTCAATTGGCCGACCCTGAAGGCAATGTGAACCTGCTGCAATTCCCCCCGCTTTACAGCCGCACCACCGGCATCATCGCCGTGAACGTCTCGGAAATCTTCGCCCGCGTCTGTCATCGCATGGCGCTGGATTACCGCGAAGTGCTGGACGAAGCCTATAGCAAGGACGCCTGACCGAATGTCACGCCTGACCCCGATCTTCGCCAACGAAAAGACTGCCGCCGCGCTGCTTGATTTGCCGGTGGCCGAGTTTCGTTCGGCAGTCGCGGCAGGCCACTTGCCGCGAGGCCGTGAAATCGCGCCTGGCTGCATCCGCTGGGAGACAGACATGTTGCGCCAGATTGCGCGCGGCGATGCAATCGACGGAGGCATCACATGGTGAGAAAGCCGGGCCGCAAGCCCTACGTCTTCGAGGCCAAGCCGGGTTTCCTCTACTTCCGTCGCGGCGGCAAATACCTGCACCGCTTCACGGCACCCGAGGGCACCGAAGAATTTGACCGCCAGTATTGGGAGGTCATGACCGGCAGGAAGGCCGAGGCCAAGCGGTCTTGGAGCGTGGCAATCGCAATGCTGCGCCAGTCGGATCGCTGGGCCGAGAAATCGCCGCGCTACCGGCAGGATCTGGAGCCGGTTCTAGCCTATCTGGAGGACAAGATCGGCAACCACGATGTGCGCAAGCTGACCACCGCTGACATCTATGCCGCGATGGACAAGAACAAGCACCGCGTCCGGTTCGCAAACTACATCCCCACCGCCATTTCCATGATCAGCAAGGAGTTGATCCGCAGGAAGTGGATCACCACCAACCCGGCCCTTGGCATGGAATACCTCAATGTTCCGAAAGGCCGGAAAAAAGAGCATGTGCCGTGGCCGGATAGTGCTGTGGAGAAATTCAGGGCTGAGGCCGGACCTCTGGAGCGGCTGATCTTCGAGATTGGCGTCGGCAGCGTCCAGCGTCCCGGCGATTGGGTCGGCTTCGACTGGGGCGACTATGACCCCAGCGGCACGGGCACGTTGCGTCTGCGGCAGAACAAGACAGATGTGCCCCTGATCTTGCCTTGCACCATCGCCCTCAAGGCAGAACTGGACAAGGCCAGGGCCGCCCTGCCCTTCACGCCTATGCCCAACCGCCCGATCCTGACCACCAGAGACGGCAACCGTATGACCTACCGGCGCATGGCCGAAGTTATGTTGGTCGAGCGCAAGCGGCTGGGGCTGGAAGCCTATGATCTACACGCGATGCGCTATCGCGGCGTCATGGAGCTGGCTTCGGCTGGCTGCGACGACGACGAAATCATGAGCTACTCGGGCCATTCCACCAAGGAGATGGTTCGCAAGTATGCGGGTGAGGCGCGTCAGGCCATGCGGGCACGTCAAGCACGGGAGAAGCGCCAGTGAACGGAACGGAACCGAAACAAGAACGTGATAACTGGATTGATAACCGCTTGACGCCCTCCGAGGAAAAACCTAATGAACGCAACAGTGAGGCGGGTTGGCGGAGAGGTTACGCAGCGGATTGCAAATCCGTGAAGACCGGTTCGATTCCGGTACCCGCCTCCAAGGTTTCGCTGATCGAGCCGCCGCGCTCACGACATGTTTCTCAACGTTCTCGATCCTGCCTTGTTCCCCTTCATGCGGTTTCGAGCCTGTTGCGCCTGCGTAGCCAGGGCTTTCTGCCGCCTGCGCCCTCCGCAGTATTTGAGCATTGCACGAATGGTCTGACCGGGCACAGCCCGCCCAAGGCCGAGCCGTTCCGCCGTCTGGGCGTGTCTGGCATATATCGGCTGTACCCTCTGGCCGACCGGCGCGCGGCAACAAGCGGCGGGCGCGCCACCGCGTGTCTTGCCAACCGCCTGACGGGTCGCTGATCCGGCAGGGTATGCCTTGCGTAAAGATCGAGCAGGGTTCGACCGAGCCCGCGCAAACGCGATCAGCGAAAGGCACACGAGAATGGAGCATGAGGGCCCGCACGCGGCGGAAGCACAGCCCGATGGCGGGGCGATGACCTATCCGCTGGTCAGCCTCTATGCGCTGATGCTAGCTGCCGCCGGGCTGCCGCTTTACATCCACCTGCCGCAATTCGCCTCGGTGCAATTGGGGATCAATCTTGCGGCCCTGGGGGTGATCCTGCTGGTGGTCCGCCTGTTCGATCTGGTGCAGGACCCGGTTATCGGCTGGATCATAGATCGCTGGCCGCGCGCCCAGGGGATATTCGGGTTTGTGGCGGCGCTTGGCCTTGCCGCGGGCTTTCCCCTGCTGTTCGGGCTGGAGCGCGGGGATCAGGTGGTGATGCAGCTGGTTGCCTGCCTGCTGCTGCTTTACACCTCTTACAGCCTGGGCAGCATCCTGCTCTACAGCCGCAGCGCCAGCCTTGCCCGCAGGCCCGGCCCGGCCGAGCTGGTGACCGTCGCCACCTACCGCGAGGTCGGATCGCTGGCGGGGGTCGTGCTGGCGGCCATCGCGCCCTCGGCCCTTGTGGCCCTTGGCGCCAGTGCCGCGGGCTACCCCGCCTTCGGGATCGCCCTCGGGCTTCTCGCCGTGGCGACCGGCATCCTGAGCCGGCCGATCTGGCGGCGCCCGCCCCCCGCAGGGCGCGCCCTGTCCTCCGCAGGGCTGGCCGAATCCGGGGCGCTGCGGCTGCTGGTGCTGGGGCTGGTCAATGGCCTGCCGCTGGCCATCACCTCGACCCTGTTCCTGTTCTTTGTCGAGGATCGTCTGGCGCTGGCGGGCGCGGCGGGTCCTCTTCTGATCCTGTTCTTTCTGGGGGCCGGCCTCAGCATCCCGGTCTGGAGCCGCGTGGCCCGGGCCATCGGCGCAAGGACCACCCTCGGGATCGCGATGCCGCTGGCCATCCTGTCCTTTGCGGGCTCAGCCCTGCTGCAGCCCGGCGATCTTTGGCTGTTTGCGGCCATTTGCCTCGTGTCGGGCGCGGCCTTGGGGGCCGAGACGCTGTTATTGCCCGCCATGTTTTCGATCGCGCTGGCGCGGTCGGGGTTGCAGGCGTCGCTGGCCTTCGGGATCTGGGCGCTGGCGGGCAAGCTGGGCCTGTCGGTCGCGGCCTTTATCGTCATGCCGATGCTGGCCTGGCAAGGCTATGTCCCGAACCAGCCGAACGATGCCGCGGCCCTTGCCATGCTGACCTTCCTCTATGCCGTCCTGCCCTGCGGGCTGAAAGTCCTGGGAACGGTGCTGGTCTGGCGGCTGCCCCGAGAGGTTGGCGCGATGAGGCGTGAAGGTGATCCGATCCGCCCGCCGCCGCGTAGAGCGTAACATTGAGCAACACCCTTCCGCCTTGTTCGGAGAAGCCATGCTGACCCTGCGCCTTGCCATCGCCAGCCTTCTGGCAACCCCGATCGCCGCTTTTGCCGATGGGTTTTCGCCTGTCACTCAGCGGGAGATCTTTGTCGAACTGGTCAACGCGCGCGAACTGCGCCACCCGATGGGCATCCGTCTTGTCGTCACGCCGGACGGTCAGATCACCGGCCGCGCGATGGGCTTGCCGGTCACGGGAAGATGGGAATGGCAGGACGGCTATTTCTGCCGCGAGATGGAGTGGAGCGGCACCGAAATCCCCTTCAACTGTCAATTGGTCGAGGCCAAGGCGCGCGAGCGGCTGCGATTTACGGTGGATAAGGGCGCGGGTGAGACCGCAACCTTCCGCCTGCAGTGACCGCCAGGAAAAGCCTAGCGTTTCGGCAAACGCGTGCGACGCCTTGGCAGAGCATGGGCATCCGCGCCTCTCGGCCCGTCTTGCGGCATCCAGCGCGGCGCAATGCCTTGAAACCCGCGGTTTTGCGGTGCATTGAGCGGGGCAAGGATCTGTGAATTATCCCAACCGGCGGCACATGTGGCCAAGGCCGGACGCTCCGCGGGGGGTATTTTCATCATGATGAAATCGCGCATGCCAAGGAGACCCCGATGATCGCCGCCACCTTCCCGCCCAAAGAGGAAATCGCCCGCCTGACCGC
>CAYTMV010000009.1:0-55077 GCA_964439015.1 uncultured Gemmobacter sp. | reverse complement strand
GCAGGATGCGCGAGAACAGCGACACCGACAGGCCGGTGCGGATCGAGTGGCGCACAAGGATGGCGTTGACGGCGGCGTAAGAGGCCACCGCCAGCGCCATGCCGATGATAGCGTTCCACGATCCATAGGCCAGCGCCAGCGAGGCCGATACGAACAGATAGAACATCGCCGAGCAGACCGACCACCAGGCCATGGTCAGCGGCATGCGTCCTATGCGCTTGTCAAAAGGAACGGGTCGGTAGGCGAAGGCAAGCTCCGCGCCGTTATCGGCGGTGGAGTCGATGGATCCAGCCATGTTTTTTTCTCCCTGTTGTGGATTTGGCTTATGTCGTTGCGGGGGCACGGTGCGATGCGCGCCGCGCCCCGGTTTGCAAATGGGTCAGGCCATCTCGGCCACGCGGGCCTCGCCCTGGCTGTGGATCGCATCGCCCGCGAGGGTCAGGACATAGACCGCGGTCGGGTCCAGCTCGGCCACCCAGCCGGGCTCGATCACGATGGTGGTCGTCACTTCCTGGATGACCGCCGGGCCCGAGATGCGATCACCTGCGCCCAACAGCGCGCCGTCATAGACCGGGGTCTCATGGGCGATGCCATCGGCCGAGAAGAACATCTCGCGCGTGCCCTTCAGCGCGGCATGGGCGCCATTGCCACGGGCCACGGTCATGCGGCCGGGCTTGTCGACCGCGCCGGTGATGGCGCTTTCGACGTTCACCACCTCGACCGCGCTGTGGGGCTCGGCATAGGTGTAAAGCTCTTCGTGGCGGGCGTGGAAGGCGGCCTTCAGACGTTCCAGCGCCTCCTCGGTGACATCGAAGGGTTCGATATCGACCGTGCATTCATGCACCTGCCCCACATAGCGCATGTCGAGGCTGCGGCGCACCGAGATGCGATCTTCGGTGAAACCGTCGGCCTGCAGATCGCCGCGGCCGCGCGCCTCGAGGCTGTTGAACAGCGTGTTTAGGCGGGCGGCGGCCTCGGCGCCCTCCAGACGGGCGGCCACCGGGGCCATGTAGTTGTATTTTACGTCCGACAGGATCTGACCAAAGGCACAAAGCCCCGAAGCCAGCTTCGAGATCAGCACCTTGCGGATGCCCATTTCACGCGCCAGCGCGGTGATATGGGCCGCCGTGGCGCCGCCCGCGCAGTTCAGCACGAAGTCGCGTGGATCATAGCCCCGCTCGACCGAGACGCGGCGGATCGCGTTGACCATGTTGTTGTTGACGATGGTGAACATGCCGAAGGCGGCCTTCTCGACGCTGATGCCCAGCGGGTCGGCCAGATGGGTCTTGATCGCCCGACGGGCATTTTCGACGTTCAGCGGCAGGCGGCCGCCCACCAGACCATCGGGGTTCAGATAGCCCAGCACCAGGTTGGCGTCAGTGGTGGTGGGTTTCTCGCCACCCTGGTCATAGCAGGCCGGCCCCGGCTCGGACCCGGCCGATTGCGGGCCCATCTGCATCAGGCCCATGCTGTCGATCCAGCCGATCGAGCCGCCGCCTGCACCCAGCGTTTCCACCTGGATCATCGGGATGCCGATGCGATAGCGCAGGAAGTCGATGTTCTTCGACACATTGGCCCGCCCGTCGCGGGTCAGCGTGATGTCGAACGAGGTGCCGCCCATGTCGACGGTGATGATGTTCTTCATCCCCCAGGGCTCGCCCAGCCACAGCGCCGCCTGCGGCGCCGAGGCGGGGCCGGAGTTGATCGCATAGACCGACTGGTCCGAGACCACATGGCCCAGCGCCAGACCGCCGTTCGACTGGAAATAGCGCACCGGGTGCCGCGCCCCCAGCGACTGGAAATACTTGTCCACCGCCTCGACATAGCGTTGCAGGATCGGCGCCAGATAGGCGTTCACGATCGCGGTCGAGGTGCGGGTATATTCGCGCACCTGCGGGTAAAGCTGGCTGCCCACGGTCAGGCGGACATGGGGCATCATCTCGCGCACGATCTCGGCGGCGCGGGCTTCATGCTCGGGGTGCAGCACCGACCAGACGAAGGAAATCGCAACCGATTCAACACCTTCGCGGATGAAATGCCGGCAGGCCTCGCGCACGTCCTCTTCGTGCAGGGGCGTGTGGACGGCCCCGGTCGAAATCACCCGCTCGCGCACGCCGCGGCGCAGATAGCGCGGCACCAGCATGGTGGCCGGCGGATATTCCGGGTCATAGCGATAGCCGTCTTCCTTGTGGCCAAGGCGGATCTCGATGCTGTCCTCGTGGCCGGCGGTGGCGATCAGGCCGGTTTTCGCGCCGTTATGGGTGATCAGCGCGTTGAGGCCCACGGTGGTGCCGTTGATGCACAGGTCGGCATTCGAGACGATCTGCTGGGGCGTGAGCCCGGTTTCCTCTTCGATCACCTTCAGGCCGTTGCGGATCGCGGCGGTGGGATCGTTGGGGGTGGACAGCGCCTTGAAGATGCGCACGCCCCCCTTGCGGTCGGCCAGGATGAAGTCGGTGAAGGTGCCGCCGGCGTCGATGCCGAGACGATACTGGTTCTGCATGGGATAGGTCCTTTCGGGCGGTGCGGGGGATTGGGGGCGCATGCCCCCGCCCCCGCGGGCTATCTTGGGAAGGGTGAAGGGATCAGGCGGCTGCCGCGCGCAGGGCAGCGGTGGCGTCGTGATCGACGGACAGGCTGTCCCGGTCGGTGATGACCACGCCATAGTCGAGACGCGCGCCTTCCAGCGACACCAGACCGTTGCGCACATCCTCGACCACCCGCTGCACGTCACGCTCGAACGGGTTGCCATAGCCGCCGCCGCCGGGGTTCTTGTTGGCGGCGCGCTCGCCGGGGTGGATCGTCTCGATCACGTTGTCGGTGATGATCCGGGTCTCGCCGCCGCGGGTGACCTCAAGCCTGCCGACCTTGGTCGAGACCATGGTCGATTTCGCGCCAGCCGCACCCATCGCCGGGATGCGACGCCCCTCGCCAAAGGTGATCAGCGTCATCGGGCTGTCGAGGGGCTCGACCTCCCAGCAGGTGCCCGAGCCGCCGCGATTGCGCCCCGCTCCGCCACTGTCTTCCATCAACGAATAGCGATGGATGATGATCGGATAGCTGTGTTCCAGCATCTCGATATCGCCCGAGGTCAGCGCGCCAAAGCAGCACTCCGGCCCGACCGCGTGCCAGCCATCGGCCTGCGCCGTGGCGCCGGCGCCCGAGATGATCGAGGCCAGCACCATCGTCACATATTCCTCATCGTGACGCTTGTCCCAGCCGGCGATGTTGCAGCCATTGGCATGGCCCCAGCTGGCCGAAACCTTGTGCGGCGCGGCCTGCTCGAACGCCAGACGCACCGCATCGGTCAGCGTCTCCATCGGCGTGGTGGTGCAGTTCATGTGCGGGGCGGGCGACTTGGCGTTGCACAGCGTGCCTTTCGGCCCCATGTCGGTCGTCACGCAGCGATACAAACCCTCGTTATAGGGCGGTGGCAGCTGGGCGAACATCATCAGGCCCAGATAGACGCCCGAGTGGCTGTTGCCCTCGTAGCTGTTGATGAAATAGGGGATCTGCGGCGGGCTGTTGATGACGATATGGCAGCCGTCGCCCTTGATCGTCACGGTGGCGGTGATCTCGAAATCGCCATAGCCGTGGCCGGCATCCTCGAGGATCGCGGTGCCGGTATAGGTGCCGTCCGGCACCTCGGCGATCAGCTTGCGCATGTGGCGCTCGGCCATGTCCAACAGCTCGGCGATGCAGTCCTGCACGACCTGCTTGCCGTATTTGTCCATCAGGTTGATCAGGTTGCGCGCGCCGACCTGGCAGGCGCCGATCAACGCATTGAAATCGCCTTCCTGGTCGCGGCGGGCGCGCATGTTGGTCAGCAGCAGGTTCATCACGTCGTGGCGCGGCTTGCCCTTGTCCCACAGCTTGACCGGCGGGATGCGCAGCCCTTCGGCGAAGATCTCGGTGGCGTTGGGATTATAGCCTGCCGGCACCGGGCCGCCGATATCGGTCAGGTGCCCCTTGCAGACCGTCCAGAACACCAGCTCGCCCTTGTAGAACACCGGGTAATACATGCAGGTGTCGATGATGTGGCTGCCGCCATAGGCCGGATCGTTGTGCAGGATCAGGTCGCCCTCGTGGATGTCCCCCTCGAAGAACCGCGCGACCGACTTCATCGCCGGGATCAGCGAGCCGAGGTGGATCGGGATATCCTGACCCTGCAGGATCATCTCGGGCGTGTGGTTGAACAGCGCGGTCGAATAGTCATGCGCCAGGTTGAACACCGAAGAGCGCGCGGTCTGCTCCAGCGTCAGCGTCATCTCGCGCTGGGTGGTTTCCAGCACCCCCCGCACCACAGACAGCGTGATCGGGTCCACATTTCGTTTCGTCATCCCTCGGTCCTCCGCCGATGGGAAAACGGTCCGCGGGCGCGGTCGGGCTGGATCTTGATCGTGCCTCCCTAGGCGACCGGGCCGTTTTCCGGCCTCTCGTCATGGGAAAAGACTGACGCAAACCCGGAGTTCGATCTTGCAGATCAGTGCGTGACGTTTTGCCGATCCGTGCAGCCGCGCCCGTGCGTTTGTCACAGGGCGCACAAAGCCTTGTCGTGGGGTGCAGGGTCGCGGCAAGGGACGTGAAATTTCTTGCCGTGCCGGCGATTCGATCCTAGGGCTATTTGTAACAGGCGCTTTGGGGAGAGGGCGCACCACATGCACGTCACCGCGCATAGCACCGACCAGATTGCGCCGAGCCAGCGGTCGGCGCATTGGAGCAAGGTGATTGCCGAAACCTATTTTCCGCTGCACCTCAGCTTTCGCGATGCGGCCGGGTTTTCCGGCCTGCTGGAGCGGCGGCAGATGGGCGATGTCTCGCTGTCGCGCTTGCAGACCGAGGCGCTGCAATATGAACGCCGCCCCACCCACATCGCCTATACCACCGAGGAAGAATATCTGATCACCGTCCCGCGTCTGAGCCCGGTGGAGTTTCGCCAGATCGGCCGCGAGGTGCGCTGCGATCCGGGCGGCTTCATCCTTGAACGCGGCGACGAGCCCTATCGCTTTTCCTACAGCAGCGCGAATGAGCTGAGTGTGCTGAAGGTCAGCAAGAAGGCTTTGTCCGAAAAGCTGCGCGACCCCGACCGTTTCTGCGCGAAGGTGATCGATGCCCGCAGCGGCCTGCCCGCCCTGTTCACCGCGATGATGCAGCAGGTGCAGGCCTTGCCCACCACCGAGGGCCGCGCCGCCGAGGTGCTGGGACGGCAGATGATCGAGGTTCTGGCCCTGACGCTGGACGAAACCGCGGGCGACGACCAGCAGGTCCGAACCGCGGTGCGCGCGGGCCATTTGCGCCGGGCCGAGCAGGTGATCCGCAAGCACCTGTCCAACCCGGCCCTGTCGCCCGATCTGGTGGCCGATGCCTGCGGCATCTCGAAACGCTATCTGCACGAGCTGTTCGGCGATACCAACCAGACCGTTTCGCAGTTCATCCGCGAAGAGCGGCTGATGGCGGCGCGCGACCTGATCCGCTCATCACCTGGGCTGTCGATGGCCGAGATCGCCTATCGCTACGGCTTTTGCGATCAGGCGCAGTTTTCGCGGCTGTTCAAGGCGCGGTTCGGCATGTCCCCGTCAGAATGGCGGCGCGCGCTGTCCCGCGGCGAGGACGCCGGGCGGTAAGGCCCGCCTGCCAGGCGCCCGTTCCGTCAGCGGCGCCCGGACGGGGCGTCACGCTTGACACCGCGACGGGCCGCCCTTCATCTCGCTCAGGTGGCTGGGAAAGGTGCGGGCGATGCAGGACGATAACGGGGTGACGGATACCACAAGCAACGCCCCCTTGCCGCGCCTTGAGCGGATTTTTCAGGCCCAGAAAGCCGGATTTGCCGCAGCCCCCTATCCGTCCGCCGATCAGCGACGGGCGCAGTTGCGGCGGCTGAAAACCCAGATCCAGCGGTATCAGGACCTGCTGGCGCAAGCGATGAACGCCGATTTCGGCCACCGATCCGCGCATGAATCCAAGATGTTCGACCTTCTGGGATCCGTGATGGAGATCAACCACCTGATCCGCCATCTTGGCCGCTGGATGCGCGCCCGCCGCCGCCCGACCGAGTTGATCTTCAAGACCAACACCCTGCGCGTCACCTATCAGCCCAAGGGCGTGGTGGGGGTGTTCGCGCCGTGGAACTTTCCGGTCTATCTGACCATCGGCCCGCTTGCGGCGGCGCTGGCCGCGGGCAACCGGGTCATGGTCAAGATGGCCGAGGACAGCCGTCATACCGCCCGTGTCATGGTGCGGATGCTGGCCGAGATCTTTGACGAAAGCGAGGTGGCGGTGATCCCGGCGGATCAGGGGATCAACGAGGCCTTCACCGCGCTGCCCTTCGATCATATGGTCTTTACCGGCTCTTCCGCCGTGGGGCGCAAGGTGATGGCGGCGGCGGCGCAGAACCTTGTGCCGGTCACGCTGGAACTGGGCGGCAAGTCGCCGGCGATTGTCGCCCCCGGCAGCGATATGGTCGATGCGGCGCGGCGGATCGTGCATGGCAAGGGTTCCAACTGCGGGCAGATCTGCGTGGCGCCCGACTATGCGCTGGTCCCGCGCGCCGAGGTCGCAGGTTTTGCCGCCGCGGCCGAGCGCGCCTGGCAAAAGCTGTTTCCTGACGCCAAAACCACCCGGATCATCAATGACCGCCAGTTTTCCCGCCTGACCGCGATGCTTGAGGATGCCCGCGCCAAGGGCGCCACCATCCGCTCCTGCGCGCCGGGAACGGACGCCGCCTCGCGCCAGATGGCGCTGCACCTGATCCTTGACCCGACGCCGGAGATGGAGGTGATGCAGCACGAGATCTTCGGCCCGCTGCTGCCCGTGGTCGGCTATGACACACCAGAGCAGGCCATCGCCCATGTCACCGCCGGGCCGCGCCCGCTGGCGCTGTATCTGTTCGGGGCCGATGCGGCGATGCGCGATGATGTGCTGAGGCGCACCCATTCCGGCGGCGTCACGCTCGACGACTGGGGCTGGCATGTGGTCAATCATGCCGCCCCCTTTGGCGGGATCGGCCCATCCGGCATGGGCAGCTATCACGGGATCGAGGGCTTTCGAGAGTTGTCCCACGCCCGCACCGTGTTTCACCGGCAGCCGTGGTTTCCCTCGCGTCTGTTCCAGCCGCCCTATGGCACCTTGCCTCACCGGCTGACGCTGCGCTGGTTTCTGGGCAAACCCGACCGCACCCTGAAGTAAGCCGCGGCATCTGGCGCTTGCCGTTCGCCGCCGTTCGGCTTAGCGAGGGCGCAAACAACCACCGGACCCGACCTTTTCCGTGCTGAACGAAACGCCTCCCCAGATCGCCGCACTGGCGCAAGAGCTGCGGCTGAACGCGGCGGCTTTCATCGTCACCATTTATGGCGATATCGTCGTGCCGCGCGGCGGCGTGCTGTGGACCGGCACGCTGATCGACCTGTGTGCCCCTGTGGGCATCAACGAGTCGCTGGTGCGCACCGCCGTGTCGCGGCTGGTGGCTGCCGGGCAGTTGCGCGGCGAAAGGATCGGGCGGCGCAGCTTTTACCGGCTGGCGAGCGCCGCGCGGGCCGAATTTGAACATGCCGCCCGGCTGTTGTTCGGCCCCAAGGCCGAGCCGCATGGCTGGCAGATCATCCACGCCCCGGACCTGCGCCCCGAGGATGCCCGCCGGCAGCGCATGGGTCATCTGGGCGGGCCGGTCTTCATCCGCCCGGACCGCGACCAGGAGGCCCCGCCCGGTGCGCTGGTCCTTCACGGCGAAGCCCCTCCTGCCAGTCTGGAGCAACTGGCGCAGTTCTGGGACATGACCGCGCTGCAAGCACGTTACGACCGGTTTCTGGCCCTGTTTGCGCCTCTGCGGGCCATGGCGGCAAATTTCTCGCCCGAACCCGCGCTGATCGCCCGGCTGCTACTGGTCCATGCCTGGCGCGACGTGCTGCTGCGCGACCCGCGCCTGCCCGCCGCCTGCCTGCCGCAGGATTGGCCCGGCCCGCAGTCCCGCACGCTGTTTGTGACACTCTACACCGCGCTGACCCCTGCCGCCGAGGCGCATATTGCCGCCCACTGCGAGGGCGAAGACGGCCTTCTGCCCGCCCGCACCGACCTGAGCCAACGGCGGCTACCGCATTTTTGATGCATCCCTGCCCTTGATCTTCTACTCTTTCGACAGAGCTTCATGACAAGAAGAACAAAACATCACGAAAAGGCGCAAAAAATCGCTTTTCCTGTGATGCAATCCCGCCTATAGATTAACCGATCGGTCGGTGAATTGGGAGAATCGCCGGCCTCATCTGAAACATTCAGGGAGGATTGAAGTGCGCGACGCCTTCATCTGTGACGCAGTCAGAACCCCGGTCGGACGCTACGGCGGCGCACTGGCCCAAGTGCGTGCCGACGATCTGGCGGCGCTGCCGCTCAAGGCGCTCATGGAGCGCAATCCTCAGGTTGACTGGTCGGCGGTAGATGACCTGATCTTCGGCTGTGCCAACCAGGCGGGCGAAGACAACCGTAACGTCGGCCGCATGGCGGTGCTGCTGTCGGGCATGCCGATCGGCGTGCCGGGCACCACGGTCAACCGCCTCTGCGGGTCGGGCATGGATGCGGTGGGCATGGCTGCCCGCGCGATCAAGGCGGGCGATTGCGATTTCGTCATCGCCGGCGGCGTCGAAAGCATGAGCCGCGCGCCCTTCGTGATGCCCAAGGCGGAAACCGCCTTCTCGCGCGCGAATGCGGTCTATGACACCACCATCGGCTGGCGCTTCCCCAACCCGGCGATGAAAAAGATCTACGGCACCCATTCGATGCCGGAAACCGCCGACAACGTCGCCGCGGATTATAATGTCAGCCGCGCCGATCAGGATGCCTTCGCGCTGCGCAGCCAGCAACGCTGGGCCGCGGCGCAGGCTGCGGGCATCTTCCGCGACGAGATCGTGCCGGTCGTGATCCCGCAGAAGAAGGGCGACCCGCTGGTCATCGACACCGATGAGCATCCCCGCCCGGCCACGACCATCGAACAGCTGGCCAAGCTGCGCGGCGTGAACGGGCCGGACCTCACGGTCACTGCCGGTAACGCCTCGGGCGTGAATGACGGCGCGGCGGCCCTTGCCGTGCTGTCGGCCGAGGCCGCCAAGGCCCAGGGCCTGACCCCGAAGGCGCGCATCGTCGCAATGGCCGCCGCCGGCGTCGAGCCGCGGATCATGGGTGTGGGCCCCGCCCCCGCCGTGCGCAAGGTGCTGGCCCGTGCCGGCATGACGCTGGACCAGATGGACGTGATCGAGTTGAACGAGGCTTTCGCCGCGCAGGCGCTGGCCGTGCTGCGCGATCTGGGCCTGCCAGACGATGCGCCCCATGTGAACGCCAATGGCGGCGCCATCGCGCTGGGTCACCCGCTGGGCATGTCGGGCGCCCGCCTGATCGCCACCGCCATGTATCAACTCCACCGCACCGGTGGCCGCTACGCCCTTTGCACCATGTGCATCGGCGTGGGTCAGGGCATCGCCATCATCATCGAACGAGTCTGAGGGAGGAACCCACCATGTATGCACAGATGGTCAAGGCCGAAGGCGCCAAATCCCGCGCAGAGATGTCGCCCGAAGAGGCGGCGTTTCAGGATCGCATCGACCGGGGCGAGAAGATCGAGCCCAAGGAATGGATGCCGGAAGGCTATCGCAAGACCCTGATCCGCCAGATCGGCCAGCACGCCCACAGCGAAATCGTGGGTCAGCTGCCGGAAGGCAACTGGATCACCCGCGCCCCCACGCTGGAGCGCAAGGCGATCCTGCTGGCCAAGGTGCAGGACGAGGCGGGCCACGGCCTCTACCTCTACTCGGCCGCCGAAACGCTGGGCGTATCGCGCGACGAGCTGCTGGACCTGCTGCATCAGGGCAAGATGAAGTATTCGTCGATCTTCAACTACCCGACCCTGAACTGGGCGGATATCGGCGCGGTGGGCTGGCTGGTTGACGGTGCCGCGATCATGAACCAGGTGCAGCTGCAAAAGACCTCCTACGGTCCCTACAGCCGCGCGATGGTCCGCATCTGCAAGGAAGAGTCGTTCCACCAGCGTCAGGGCTATGACATCCTGATGAAGATGTGCCTGCAGGGCACGCAGGCCCAGAAGGACATGGCGCAGGACGCGATGAACCGCTTCTGGTATCCGGCGCTGATGATGTTCGGCCCGTCGGACAAGGACTCGGTCCACTCGGCCCAGTCGATGCAGTGGAAGATCAAGATCAACACCAATGACGAGCTGCGTCAGAAGTTCGTCGACCAGACCGTGCCGCAGGCCGAGTATCTGGGCCTGACCATCCCCGACCCGAACCTGAAATGGAACGAGGAAAAGGGTGGCTATGACTATTCCGAACCCGATTGGTCCGAGTTCTTCGATGTGATCGCCGGCAACGGCCCCTGCAACACCGAGCGTCTGGGCGCCCGCGTGAAGGCCTGGGACGACGGTGCCTGGTTCCGCGAAGGTCTGATGGCGCATGCCGAAAAGACCGAAGACCGCCGCCGCGCCGCCCGCATGGCCGCCGAGTGATCCTGTGACTTGACGGGCGGCAGGCCCGCCGCCCGCCCCCCTTTTTCCGTTATCCTTGGGAGGATACTGACATGTCCAGCGAATGGCCCCTCTGGGAGGTCTTCATCCGCGGCCAGCACGGCCTGAACCATCGTCACGTGGGCAGCCTGCATGCGCCCGACGCCGACATGGCGATCCGCAACGCCCGCGACGTCTACACCCGCCGCAATGAAGGCGTCTCGATCTGGGTCGTGAAGTCGAACGAGATCACCGCCTCGGCGCCCAGCGACAAAGGCCCGCTGTTCGAGCCGTCGAACGCCAAGGTCTATCGTCACCCGACCTTCTTCGACATCCCGGCCGAAGTGGGGCATATGTGATGGCTGCCGCTGAGGTTCAGGCGGTCGATCGGACCGTGCTCGTGGACTGGCTGCAGCGGGTTGGCGACAGCGCGCTGATCCTTGGCCACCGCGTGTCGGAATGGTGCGGGCACTCGCCCGTGCTGGAAGAGGACATCGCGCTGGCCAACCAGGCGCTTGACCTGATCGGCCAGTGCCAGCTTTGGCTGGAGTATGCCGCCGAAGTCGAGGGCAAGGGCGGCAATGCCGACAAGATGGCCTATCTGCGCGACGCGGCCCAGTTCCGCAACGCCCTGCTGGTCGAGCGGCCCAATGGCGATTTCGGCCAGACGCTGATGCGCCAGTTCCTGTTTGACGCCTGGCACATCGAGTTGCTGCGCGCGCTGAAAGGCTCGTCCGACAAGCGCGTGGCCGAGATCGCCGCCAAGGCCGAAAAAGAGGTCTCCTACCATCTGGAACGGTCGGCCGACATGGTCATCGCGCTGGGTGATGGCACCGAGGAAAGCCATGACCGCATGCAGAAGGCGCTGAACGCGCTGTTCGGCTATACGGGTGAGCTGTTCATGGACGATGCCGTGGATCAGGCGATTGCCGAGGCCGGCATTGCCCCCCTGCCCTCGTCGCTGAAAGCCGCCTGGGACCGCACGGTCGCAGACGTTCTGGCCGAGGCGACCCTGACCCATCCGGGCGAGGTCTATCAGCACAAGGGTGGCAAGAAGGGCGTCCATTCGGAATATCTGGGCTTCATTCTGGCCGAGATGCAGTTCCTGCAACGCGCCTATCCCGGCGCGGTCTGGTAACGCCATGGACAGCGCGACCCGCCCCGATCTGGAAACGGTCTGGCGCTGGCTTGGCGAAGTGCCTGACCCCGAGATCCCGGTCATCAGCGTGACCGACCTCGGCATCGTCCGCGACGTTGCCTGGGATGACGACACGCTGGTCGTGACGGTGACGCCCACCTATTCGGGCTGCCCCGCGACCAGCATCATCAACCTCGACATCGAGACGGCGCTGCATGGCCACGGCGTGCAAAAGGTGCGGATGGAGCGGCAGCTTTCTCCGCCCTGGACCAGCGACTGGATCACGGCTGAGGCGCGCGAAAAGCTGCGCGCCTATGGCATCGCCCCTCCGATTGACGGCACCGCCGCTGACGGGCGGCTGGCGGGGCGCGCCGCGAGACTGGCAGGCACCTCCAATCTGGTGATCGCCTGCCCGCGCTGCGGATCGACCCATACCCAGAAGGTCAGCCAGTTCGGCTCGACCCCCTGCAAGGCCAGCTACCGTTGCAAGGACTGTCTGGAACCTTTCGACTATTTCAAGTGCATCTGAGGATGCCGAGGACACCCAAATGGCACGCTTCCATCCCCTGAAAGTAACCGACGTGCAGCGCGAGACCCGCGATGCCGTCGTTGTGACCCTTGCCCCCCGTGACGAGGACAAGGCGCTGTTCGATTTCACCCAAGGCCAATACCTGACCTTCCGCCGCGACTTCGACGGCGAAGAACTGCGCCGCAGCTACTCGATCTGCGCAGGCCGCGGTGAGGGCGTGCTGAAGGTCGGCATCAAGCGCGTCGACGGCGGCACCTTCTCGACCTGGGCCAATGAAAACCTGCGCCCCGGCGACGAGATCGACGCCATGCCGCCGATGGGCAAGTTTTTCACCCCTATCGAGCCGGACGCCAAGAAGGAATATCTGGGCTTTGCCGGCGGTTCGGGCATCACGCCGGTGCTGTCGATCATCAAGACCGTGCTGGCGGACGAGCCCGCCTCGCGCTTCACGCTGGTCTACGCCAACCGCGCCATCAGCTCGATCATGTTCCGCGAGGAGCTTGAGGATCTCAAGAACACCTATCTGGGCCGGTTCTCGGTGATCCATGTGCTGGAGCAGGAAGGCCAGGAAATCGACCTGTTCACCGGCCGTATCGACGCCGAAAAGATGAAGGCGCTGTTCAGCCATTGGCTGGATGCCAAGACCGTCGACACTGCCTTCATCTGCGGACCCGAGCCGATGATGCTGGCGATCGCGGCATCCCTGCGTGAACACGGCCTGTCGGACGCGCAGATCAAGTTCGAGCTGTTCGCCTCCGGTCAGCCGGGCCGCGCGAAGGCCAAGGCGGTCTCGGCCGTTGCCGTGGCGCCGGGAACCGGCGTGCAGACGACGGTGACGCTGGACGGCGCGACCCGCAGCTTCGAGATGCCACGCAGCGGTCAGACCATTCTGGACGCGGCCATCGCCGCGCAGATGGACGCCCCCTATTCCTGCAAGGCCGGCGTCTGCTCGACCTGCCGCTGCAAGGTGCTGGAGGGCGAGGTCGAGATGGCGATCAACCATGCGCTGGAAGACTACGAGGTCCGCGCGGGCTATGTGCTGTCCTGCCAGTCGACGCCGCTGACCGACCGTGTGGTCGTGACTTTTGACGAATGAGGGCACAGCCATGAGCGATACGATGAATATTGAAGAGTATCTGGCCCAGGGCGGTGTTCTCACCGCGCCGGGCAACGTGCCGGCCCGCTATCGCGGCGAGTTGATGCGGCTGATGTCCTCGTTCGTGGACAGCGAACTGGCGGCTAGCGCCGGTTTCGCGGCCTCGATCAACTTCGCGCCGGGGATCAAGGAGCGGATCGCCGCCAGCCGGATCACCCTGGAAAAGGCCGATCACGCCGAGCGGGTGCTGGGTGTGATGGAGACCTTCGGCACCGATGGCGACCGCTATCAGCGTCAGCATGACTGGGCCGCCCGCGTGGCCCGCGATGCCGATCTGGGCGCCACCCGCACCGGGGGCGACATGCGACTGTCGGTGTTCCATTATCCGATCACCGGCTGGGCCGATGCGGTAGTGATGAACGTGCTGCAGGGCCTGGCAACCGGCGTGCAGATGACCGAGTTGACCCGCGTCTCCTATGCCCCGCTGGCCGAGGTCTTCCGCGAGATCGCCCCGCGCGAGGCCCGTCACGCGGCCCTGGGTCTGGAAGGGCTTGCCCAGCTCGACAAGGCCGAGGCGCGCGCCGCCATCGCCTATTGGCAGCCGCGTGTCGCCGCCGGTTTCGGCGTCGCCGGGTCGCAACGCTATGACACGCTGGCCCGCTTTGGCCTGCGCCACACCCCCAACGAGCAGTTGCTGGCCCGTTGGGAGGCGCAGGTGAAGGAAAACCTGGCCGAACTCGGCCTCTGACACTGCCACAAGGGCGCGCGGGCCATCGGGCCTGCGCGCCTATTTCTGCGTGAACGAACATCAAGGAAACGCCCCCATGAACGCTCCGGCCTCTTCTCCGCGCCGTCTTGAAAGCTATGTCTGCGGCGAATGGGTCCGCGGCCAGAAAGAGGGTCAAACCCTGCTGGACGCCGCCACCGGCGAGCCGGTGGCCCAGATCGACTCGACCGGCATTGATTTCGCCGCCGTGCTGGACCATGGCCGCAAGGTGGCCAGCCCCAAGCTGCGGGCGATGTCCTTCCATGACCGCGCCGGGATGCTGAAGGCGCTGGGTCTGGCGCTGATGGAGCGCAAGGAAGAATTTTACGCCGAAAGTTTCCGCACCGGCGCCACCCGCCCCGATGGCTGGGTGGATATCGAGGGCGGCATCGGCACCATGCTGACCTTTGCCTCCAAGGGTCGGCGCGAGCTGCCCAATACCCGCGTCCTGACCGACGGTGAGGTCGAGGTCCTGTCGCGGGACGGCAGCTTTGTGGCCCAGCACATCCTGACGCCGCTGCAAGGCGTGGCGGTGCATATCAACGCCTTCAACTTCCCCGTCTGGGGGATGCTGGAAAAGATCGCCCCCACCCTGTTGGCGGGCGTGCCCTGCATCGTCAAACCTGCCAGCCAGACCGCCTATCTGACCGAGCTGGTCACCCGCCGCATCATCGAGACCGGCATCCTGCCCGAGGGCGCGCTGCAACTGATCTGCGGCTCGGTCGGCAACTTGCTGGACCATGTGACCGAACAGGACGCCGTGACCTTCACCGGCTCGGCCGCGACGGGGCGCAAGCTGAAGACCCACCCGGCGGTGATCGCCAATTCGGTGCGCTTCACCATGGAGGCCGACAGCCTCAACGCCTCGATCCTTGGCCCCGATGCCGGCCCCGGCACCGAGGAGTTCGACCTGTTCGTCAAGGAAGTCGCGCGCGAGATGACCACCAAGGCCGGGCAGAAATGCACCGCCATCCGCCGCGTGATCGCGCCGCGCGCCCATGTGGACGCGCTGGTGGCGGCGCTGGGCGAGCGTCTGGGCAAGACCGCGCTGGGTCTGCCGGATGCCGAAGGCACCCGCATGGGGCCGCTGGCCAGCCTCGATCAGCGCGACGAGGTCCGCGACCGGATCCGCGACCTGCAGGCCGTGGCCGAGATCGTCGCCGGCAACCCCGATGAGGTCCGCGTGGCCTCGGGCGATGCCGCGCGCGGCGCCTTCCTGAACCCGGTGCTGATGTATGCCGACAAGCCCTTTGCCGCCGAGGCCGTGCATTCGGTCGAGGCGTTTGGCCCCGTGGCGACCGTGATGCCCTATGATGCGCCCGCCGAAGCGATCGAACTGGCGCAGATGGGCCGCGGCTCGCTGGTGTCTTCGGTCTTTACCAATGACCCCGAGGTCGCGCGTGAGATGGTTCTGGGCGCCGCCGCCTTCCATGGCCGGATGCTGGTCGGCAACCGCGAGATGGCCAAATCCTCGACCGGGCACGGCTCGCCGCTGGCGCCGCTGGTCCATGGCGGCCCCGGCCGTGCGGGTGGTGGCGAAGAGATGGGCGGCATGCGCGGCGTCAAGCATTACATGCAGCGCACCGCCGTGCAGGGCAGCCCGCGCCTGCTGTCGGCCGTGACCGGCCGCTGGATCGCCGGCGCCCCGGTCCAGCATGACATCCACCCGTTCCGCAAGTCGCTGGCCGAGTTGAAGATCGGCGATCAGTTGATCACCGCCTCGCGTCAGGTCACGCTGGAGGATGTAGAGCATTTTGCCCATTTCACCGGCGACACCTTCTATGCCCACATGGACAGCGCGGCGGCCAAGGCCAACCCGTTCTTCGACGACCGCGTGGCCCATGGCTATCTGATCGCGTCCTTCGCGGCCGGCCTGTTTGTCGAACCCAATCCCGGTCCGGTTCTGGCAAACTACGGCGTGGACAACCTGCGCTTCATGACTCCGGTCTATTTCGGCGACACGCTGCAAGTGCGCCTGACCTGCAAGGAGATCAACCCGCGCGCCAGCGCCGAACATGGCGAAGTGCGCTGGGATTGCCAGGTCACCAACCAGAACGGCGCGGTCGTGGCACAATATGACGTGCTGACCATGGTCGCCAAGCAATGGCCTGCCGCAACGCAAGCGGCCGAGTGATGGCCCGCGTCTACGCCTATGACGGGATTGTCCCGGTCATCGATCCCGCCGCCTTCGTGCATCCCGAGGCGGTGGTGATCGGCGACGTGATCGTGGGCGCCGGCGTCTATGTCGGTCCCTGCGCCGTGCTGCGCGGGGATTTCGGCCGGATCATCCTGCATCCCGGCTGCAATGTGCAGGAAACCTGCGTGATCCACTCTTTCCCCGGAAAGGACGTGGTGATCGAGGAGGCCGGCCATATCGGGCATGGTGCGGTGCTGCACGGCTGCCATATCGGCCGCAATGCCATGGTCGGCATGAATGCCGTGGTGATGGATGAGGCGGTGGTGGGCGAAAACACCATCATCGCCGCCATGGCCTTCGTGAAGGCGGGCGCAAGGATACCGGCCAACGCGCTGGCGGTCGGCTCGCCCGCCAAGGTCATCCGGGAATTGTCGGCGGAAGAAATCGCCTGGAAACGGCAGGGAACCGGCGTCTATCAGCGTCTGGCGCTGGAGGGCCTGGCCAAGATCACGCCAGCCGAGGCGTTGACGACGGCTGAACCAGACCGCAGGCGCGCCGAGGCGCCCGCCTATGATCCGCTGGTCATTGCTCGCGCCGGCATTGGCGAGGGCTGAACGGGACGGGAAAACGCGCGCGGGGTGTTCGTCCGGCGCCCTGCCCCTTATCTGACCGCCTTGATCCCCTCGAGGATCAGCGTGGTGGCCACATCGGCATAGTCCTGGCGGCTGATCCGGCCCCCGTCCTTGAACCACATGTACATCCAGTTCATCATGCCAAAAAGCGACATGGTGACCGGGGTCAGAAGCGGGCGCTCCTTGGTGTTCAGACCGGGGTTGATCTGGTCCAGCACAACGGCAAAGCGTTTCACGATGCCGCGCTCCAGCGCCATGATCTCGGCCTTCTGCGCGTCTGACAGCGCCAGCGCGGCGTTCAGCTGCACCTTGTGCTGATTATCCGCCCCCCGATAAGCCTCAAGCACCGCGCCCACCAGTTTGCGCAGGCGTTTTTCCAGCGGCAGCGACGGATCGTCCGCCGCTTCGACGGCCGCATCTACCTCTTCCAGATGGGTCTGGATGATCGCAAAGATCAGCGCGTCCTTGCTGGGATAGTAGTGATACAGCAGGGCCTTGGAGACCTGCGCCTGGCTGGCCACAGCCGCCATGGATGCCTTGTCCATCCCCTGCTCGGCAAAAACCGCCGCGGCATGATCGAGGATCACCCGCTGCTTCTCTTCGAAATCGACTGCCCGGGTCCGCGCCATCCTGAAAAGGTCTTTCCTTGTCTTTCCGTCAGTCCGGCGCGCCAGACGCGCGCCGGGGCCAGTTCTTAAAGGCCAAGTTTCGGCCTGTCACGGGTCTAATCGCCGCAGAGCGGTTACTCTTTCGGCCGGTTGTCGACGACCCGCTTGGCCTTGCCTTCCGACCGCGCGACCGTGTTCGGGTCGCAGACGGTGACGCGGGTTGTCACGCCCACGACCGACTTGATGTGATGCGCCAGTTCCTTGGCCGAGAAGGCGCGCGCGTCTTCGGTGGCCATGTCGGTGGTGCATTCGACATTGACGGTCATGTTGTCCATGCGGCCGCTGCGCGACAGCTCGATCTGGAAATGCGGGGCGAGGCCCTTGCATTTCAGGATCTGCTCTTCGATCTGGGTCGGGAACACGTTCACGCCGCGCAGGATGATCATGTCATCGCTGCGGCCGGTGATCTTTTCCATCCGCCGCATCGACCGCGCGGTGCCGGGCAGCAGGCGGGTGAGGTCGCGGGTGCGATACCGCACCATCGGCAGACCTTCCTTGGTCAGCGTGGTGAACACCAGCTCGCCCAGTTGACCGTCGGGCAGCACTTCGCCGGTCACCGGGTCGATGATCTCGGGGTAGAAGTGGTCTTCCCAGATATGCAGGCCGTCCTTGGTCTCGACGCATTCCTGCGCGACGCCCGGACCCATCACTTCCGACAGGCCATAAATGTCCACGGCATGCATGTCGAATGCGTCTTCGATTTCCTTGCGCATAGAGTTGGTCCAGGGCTCGGCGCCGAAGATGCCCACTTTCAGCGAGGACTGACGCGGGTCCAGACCCTGACGGCGGAACTCGTCGAGGATCGACAGCATGTAGCTGGGGGTGACCATGATGATCTGCGGCTTGAAGTCATGCATCAGCGTGACCTGACGCTCGGTCATCCCGCCCGAGATCGGCACCACGGTGCAGCCCAGCCGCTCGGCCCCGTAATGGGCGCCCAGACCGCCGGTAAACAGGCCATAGCCATAGGCGTTGTGCAGCATGTCACCGGGGCGACCGCCGGCCGCGCGGATCGAGCGTGCGATCAGGTTGGCCCAGTTGTCGATATCGCCAGCGGTATAGCCCACCACGGTCGGCTTGCCGGTGGTGCCCGACGAGCCGTGGATGCGGACCAGTTTCGACTGCGGCACGGCAAACATCCCGAAGGGATAGGTGTCGCGCAGGTCCTGCTTGGTGGTGAAGGGAAACTTGGAGATGTCGGCCAGCGACTTCAGCTCTTCCGGGTGAACGTCATGTTCGATGAAGCGTTTGCGGTAGAAGGGCGAATTTTCATAGGCATGGCGCAGCGAGCGTTTCATGCGGTGGAATTGCAGGGCCTCGATCTCGTCGCGCGCCGCGATTTCAATGGGGTCCAGGTCCTTGGGGTTCGGCGTCAGGTCCAGCATGGTATCCTCCCTCGTAAACGACGCTGCGGTCAGGCTTCGACCGGAATGTGGGTGCCCTTGACGGTCCGCGAATGGCCGCGAAACTCGGCCACATGCACGCCATCCTGATTGGTGATGCGGATGTCGTAGATGCCCGAGCGGCCCCGGCGCGACACTTCCCGCGCGGCGGCGGTCAGGCGGTCGCCGATCCGCACCGGATTGAGATAGCTGATCGAGCAATGCTGCCCGACCACCACATCGTTATGGCTGTTGCAGGCAAAGGCAAAGGCGCTGTCAGCCAGCGTGAAGATATATCCGCCATGGCAATTGCCATGACCATTCGACATCGCCTCGGTCATGGTCATCGACAGCGTGGCCTCGCCGGGGGCGACGTGATCCAGCGACATGCCAAGACGCTGGCTGGCAGAATCGCCGTTCCACATCGCCTTGGCCGAGGCTTCGGCGATCTCTTGCGGGGTCATGGAAGACAGCGCCTTCATTTCCCCTTGAACTCCGGTTTGCGCTTGTCGAGGAAGGCCGAGACGCCTTCGGCATAGTCGGCGCTGCGGCCGGCGATGCGCTGGCAGTCGCGCTCCATGTCCAGTTGCTGGTCCAGCGTATTGGCGGCGGCGGCCTGGATCAGCCGCTTGGTCATGCCCAGACCCAGCGTGGCCCCGGCCGCAAGATTGCGGGCCATGGCCCCGGCTTCGTCCAGCAGCGCCGCATCCTCGACCGCTTTCCAGATCAGGCCCCAGTCGGCGGCCTTTTCGGCCGAAAGCGGCTCGGCGGTCATGGCCAGCGCCTTGGCGCGCGGCTCGCCCAGAATATGCGTCAGGCTCCAGGTGCCGCCGGCATCGGGCACAAGCCCCACCTTGGCAAAGGCCTGGATGAACTTGGCCGAGCGCGCGGCCAGCACGATGTCGCAGGCCAGGGCGATATTGGCCCCGGCGCCTGCGGCCACACCGTTCACGGCGCAGATCACCGGCTTTTCCAGCGCGCGGATCAACCGCAGGCTGGGGTTGTAATAGGTTTCCAGCGTATGTCCCAGATCGGGCGCGGGCCCGCCCTTGCGCGGATCGCGGTCGCCCAGATCCTGGCCCGCGCAAAAGCCGCGCCCCGATCCCGTCAGCAGCACCGCGCGCACCGCCGCATCATCATGGGCACGCTGCAGCGCCGCACGGAAGGCGTGGTGCATTTCCTCGTTGAAGGAGTTAAGCTTGTCGGGGCGGTTGAGCGTGATCGTCAGCACACCGTCGGCCTGCGCCGACAAGACCGTCTGGTTGTCCATGTCAAATCTCCCTCGCCGCGCTCTGATGCGGCCCTCAAGATTCTTGTTGCATAGACCGACCGGTCGGTCAATATTAAAGCCATCGGGGGTGGAGCCCGACGGGAGGAATGAATGTCCGAGATGTTCTCGCGCCACCGCGCGCTTCTGGATGATGCGCTTACGGCACTGAAAGACCGCGGATTCTGGTCACCTTTCCCCGAGGTTCCCAGCGGCAAGATCTACGGCGAGACCGCCCGCGCCGATGGCGAGGCCGCCTTTGCCGCGCTGCAGGGCAAGCCGTTTGATCTGCCCGGCCACCCCGAATCGGCCCGCGTCGGCACCGAGGTTTCGCCCTTTGGCCCCGATCTGGCGATCACCTATCCTGCGGCCAACCCGGCTGCGCTGACGGCAGCCGCTGCGGCTGCTGCCCCCGCGCTGGCCGCTGCCGGCGCCGAGGCGCGCGTGGGCGCCTGTCTGGAAATCCTGACCCGTCTCAACAAGATCAGCTTCCTGCTGGGCTATGCGACGCAGCACACCACCGGTCAGGCCTTTGCCATGGCGTTTCAGGCCGGCGGCCCCCATGCACAGGACCGCGGGCTTGAGGCCGTGGCCATGGCCTGGGACGAGATGACCCGCTTCCCCACCTCGGCCCGCTGGGAAAAACCGCAGGGCAAGGCCGCGCCGATCGTGCTGGAAAAGCACTGGTCGCTGGTGCCGGCGGGCGTGGCGCTGACCATCGGCTGCAATACCTTCCCCACCTGGAACAGCTATCCCGGCCTGTTCGCCAGCCTCGCCACCGGCAACCCGGTGATCGTCAAGCCGCATCCTGCGGCGGTGCTGCCGCTGGCGCTGACCGTGCGCGTGGCGCGCGAAGTGCTGGTCGAGGCCGGTCTGCCCGCCGATTCGGTGCTGCTGGCGGTCGACGCGCCCGGGGCCGAAGTCACCAAGCAATTGGCCACCGATCCCGCGGTGCGACTGATCGACTATACCGGCTCGCGCACCTTCGGCGACTGGCTGCGGGAAAACGCGCGCCAGGCGCAATTGTTCACCGAAGAAACCGGCGTCAACAGCGTCGTGATCGCCGCCACCGACGATTTCGCCGGGATGTGCGCCAACCTGGCCTTCTCGCTGTCGCTCTATTCCGGGCAGATGTGCACCTCGCCGCAGAACATCTATGTGCCGCAGGGCGGGATCGACACGGATCAGGGCCACAAATCGGCCGATGACGTGGCGCAGGCCCTCGCCGCCGCCGTGGACGGGCTGCTGGACGATCCGGCCCGGGCCGCCGGCATCTGTGGCGCGATCGCCAATCCGGCAACACTGGCGCGCACCGAAGGCGCGGCAGGCTTTGGCCGGGTGATTCGCGCCAGTGCCACTGCGGGCGAAGGCCGCACCGCCTCGCCGCTGATCGTCGGGCTTGACGCCGGCAATGCCGCCGCGCGGGCTGAATGTTTCGGCCCCACCGCCTTTGTGATCCCCACCGCCGACGCGGATGCGGGGATCGCGGCGGCGGCAGGTCTGGCCGCTGAACAGGGCGCGATCACCGCCGCCCTTTATGACACTGACGAAGCCCGGATCGGCCGCGCCATCGCCGCCTTTGCCCGCGCCGGCGTGAACCTGTCGATCAACCTGACCGGCAATATCTTCGTCAATCAGTCGGCGGCCTTCAGTGACTTCCACGTCACCGGCGCCAATCCGGCCGGCAATGCCAGCCTGACCGACACCGCCTTTGTTGCCAGCCGTTTCCGCCGCGTGATGTGGCGGCGGCCGGTTGCATGACCCCTTAACTATTCATCCGGTTCTCAGGGAGGAGACAAGAATGAAGAAGACTGTGACCACCACCACCGCGCTGAGCCTGCTGGCCGTCCTCGGCCTCGCCGGCGGCGCTGCGGCTGAAATCAAGCTCGGTGCCAGCATCTCGGCCACCGGCCCCGCCGCGTTTCTGGGCGACCCCGAAGCCAAGACCCTGGAAATGCTGGTGGAAGAGTTGAACGCCAAGGGCGGCATCAACGGCGAAGAGATCACGCTGGTGCTGTATGACGACGGCGGCGACCCGAACAAGGCGCGCACCTTTGCCACCCGTCTGGTCGAGGATGACGAAGTGGCGGCCATCATCGGCGGCACCACCACGGGCACCTCGATGTCGATCCTGGCCGTGGCCGAAGATGCCGAGATCCCGTTCATCTCGCTGGCCGGCGCCATCGACATCATCGACCCGGTGAAGCCCTTCACCTTCAAGACCCCGCACACCGACCGCATGGCCTGCCAGAAGATCTTCGAGGACATGCAGAAGCGCGGCTTCACCAAGATCGGCATGATCTCGGGCACCGACGGCTTTGGCGCCTCGATGCAGGCCCAGTGCAAGGCCGTGGTGGGCGACTATGGCATCGAGATCGTCGCCGACGAGACCTACGAGCCCAAAGACGCCGACATGACCGCCCAGCTGACCAAGATCAAGGGCGCCGAGGGCGTGCAGGCCATCGTCAACCCCGGCTTCGGTCAGGGCCCCTCGATCGTGACCCGCAACTACAAGCAGCTGGCGATCGACCTGCCCTTCTACCAGTCGCACGGCGTGGCCTCGGACGGCTTCATCGAACTGGCCGGTGCCGATGCCGCCGAAGGCGTGCGCCTGCCGGGCACCGCGCTGCTGGTGGCCGACCTGCTGGCCGAGGGTGACGTGCAAAAAGCCCCCGTCACCGCCTACAAGGCGGCCTTCGAGGGCAAGTTCAACACCCCGGTCAGCACCTTTGGCGGCTATGCCCATGACGCGTTCATGATCATGACCGACGCCATCACCCGCGCGGGTTCCGCCGAACCGGCCGCGATCCGCGACGCGATCGAGGCGACCTCGGGTCTGGCCGGCACCACCGGCGTCTATACCTTCACCGCCGAGGACCACCTGGGCCTCGACCTGTCGGCCTTCCGCATGCTGGAAATCAAGGGCGGCAAGTGGACGCTGGTCGAGTGATCTCGTGACCCATCCGGCGCCTGGCCTCGTGCCGGGCGCCGACCCCTTTTGCGGCCGGAGACAATCATGTCGGAACTTCTGCAATTCCTGTTCTCGGGGATAACGGTTGGCGCAGTCTATGCGCTGGTCGCCCTCGGTTTCACGATCATCTACAACGCCTCCGACGTGGTGAACTTCGCGCAAGGCGAGTTTGTCATGCTGGGCGGCATGGTGACGTGGTTCGCCCATCAGGCGGGCCTGCCCCTGCCGCTGGCGGCGCTGATCGCCATCGCGGCGACCGCGGCGCTGGGCGTGGCGATCAACAAGCTGGCGATCGAACCCGCCCGCGGCGCGCCGGTCGTGTCGTTGATCATCATCACCATCGGCATGTCGATCCTGATCCAGGGCGCGGCGCAGCTGGTGTTCGACAAGCAGATCCACAGCTTTCCGGCCTTTTCGGGCGATGCGCCGATCAGCATCGGTGGCGCGACGATCCTGCCACAAAGCCTTTGGGTGATTGGCGGCGCGCTGGTGGTGTTTGCGGGATTGTGGGTGTTCTTCACCCGCACGCTGCTGGGCCGTGCGGTGCTGGCGACCTCGAACAACCGGTTTGCCGCCCAACTTGTGGGGATCAACACCAATTTCGTGATGACGCTGTCCTTCGCCCTGTCGGCCGCCATTGGCGCGCTGGCGGGTGTGCTGGCCACGCCGATCACGCTGACCGCCTATAGCGTCGGTATCGGCTTTGCGCTGAAGGGCTTTGCCGGTGCGATGCTTGGTGGCATGGGCAACCCCAAAGGGGCGCTGGTCGGCGGCTTTGCGATCGGGCTGATCGAGGCGCTGACCGCCGGCTATATCTCCTCGCAATACAAGGACGCGGCGGCCTTTGTTGTCATCCTGGCGGTGCTGTTCCTGATGCCGCAGGGTCTGTTTGGCCGCAAATCGACGGATCGGGTGTGATGATGCGACTGACACCGAAACAGGCGACCCTTCTGGTGCTGGCGCTGCTGATCGGCCTGACACCGTTCTTCTTTCCCTCCGGCTATTACTACCGCGTGGGCGCGCTGATCTTCGTCAACGGCCTTGCCGTGACCGGGATCGTGATCCTGACCGGCTATGCCGGACAGATCAGCCTTGGCCATGCGGGCTTTGCCGGGATCGGCGCCTATGCCTGCGCGCTTGCCCCGGTGCATCTTGGCCTGCATCCGGCCTTTGCCGTGGTGCTGGGCGCGGTGATTTCGGCAGTGCTGGCCTATCTGGTCGGCCGGCCGATCCTGCGGCTCAAGGGCTATTATCTGGGCGTGGCCACGCTGGGCTTCGGCATCCTCGTGTCGATGGTCCTGAACAACGAGCGTGACCTGACCCGCGGCCCCGACGGCATCGACGTGCCCGATCTGGGCCTGCGCGACCTGTTGGGCGACATGGGCCTGAAACTGTCGAATGGCGAGTTCTGGTATTTCTTCTGCGGGATCGTGCTGCTGATCGGAGCATGGCTGGCGCTGAACCTGTATGGCAGCCCGACCGGCCGGGCGCTGCGCGCGCTGCACGGATCCGAGGTAGCGGCCCGCACCGTGGGTGTGGACGTGGCCCGGATGAAGCTGCAGGCCTTCGTGATCTCGTCGGTCTATGCCTCGGTCTCGGGCTCGCTCCTGGCGCTGCAGAACAAGTTCATCACCCCGGATGTCGCGGGCTTCATGCACTCGATCGAGATGGTGACGATGGCGGTTCTGGGTGGCGTGGGCTCGGTGCTGGGCGCGATCCTCGGCGCGGGCCTGCTGACGCTGCTGCCGCAGGTGCTGACGGTCTTTGCCGAATATGAACAACTGGTGCTGGGTCTGGTGATGGTGCTGGTGATGATCTTCCTGCGCGAGGGGCTGTTGCCCTCGATCCTGCGCAAGCTGAGGGGGGCGGGCGAATGAGCCGCGAGGGACAGGATACCCTGCTGTCGGTCGAGGGCCTCGGCATCTCGTTCGGTGGCGTGAAGGCCGTGCATGACGTGAGCTTTTCGGTCAAGCCGGGCGAGATCGTCTCGGTGATCGGCCCGAATGGCGCGGGCAAGACCACGCTGTTCAACATGATCTCGGGCGTCTATCTGCCCGGCGCGGGCCGCGTGACGTTGCTGGGCGAGGATGTGACGGGGATGGAGCCGCATCTGCTGGCCCGTCGCGGCATGAGCCGGACCTTCCAGAACCTGCAGATCTTCCAGTCGATGACGGTGCTGGAAAACGCCGTGACCGGCTATCACCTGCAAGAGCGCGGCCATGTGCTGGCGGACATGCTGGGCCTGCCCTCGTCGCGCAAGCGGGCGAAAGCCTCGGAAGAGGGTGCGCGCGCGCTGCTGAAGCGGGTCGGTCTGGACCGCGCGGCCGAGCGTGAAGCGGGCAATCTTTCCTACGGCTCGCTCAAGCGGCTGGAAATCGCGCGGGCGCTGGCGCTGAACCCGAAGATCCTGCTGCTGGACGAACCGGCCGCCGGCTGCAACGCCGTCGAAACCGAAGAGATCGACCACCTGATCGCCGAAGTGGCCGCCGCGGGCGTGGCGATCCTGCTGGTCGAGCATGACATGAAGATGGTCATGCGGATCTCCAATCACATCGTGGTGCTGGATCACGGGGAAAAGATCGCCGAGGGTGATCCGGCCACGGTCAGCCGCAATCCGGCGGTGATCGCCGCCTATCTGGGGGCCGAGAATGCTGACGGTTGAGGGACTGCGTTCGCGCTATGGGCGCATCGAGGTTTTGCACGGCATCGACCTGCAGGTCGACTCGGGCGAGATCGTCACCGTGGTGGGCGCCAATGGCGCCGGCAAGACCACGCTTCTGCGCTGTCTGTCGGGGGTGCAACCTGTCACCGGCGGCTCGATCACCTTCCGCGGCGAGGTGCTGGCCCCGGTGCCGGCCTATAAACGGCTGCAGCGCGGCCTGGCGCAATCGCCCGAGGGGCGGCAGATCTTCACCAACCTGACGGTTGAGGAAAACCTGCGGCTGGGGGCGTTTCTGTTCTCGGACGAGCGGGTGGAAAAGGACATGGAAGACGCCTTCCAGATGTTCCCGATCCTCAAGCAAAAGCGCAATCTGGCGGCGGGCGGCCTGTCGGGCGGGCAACAGCAGATGCTGGCCATGGCGCGGGCGCTGATGGGTCGGCCGTCCTGCCTGTTGCTGGACGAGCCCTCGATGGGTCTGGCGCCGATCATCGTGCAGCAGATCT
This sequence comes from uncultured Gemmobacter sp., assembly GCA_964439015.1. Classification (GTDB taxonomy): domain Bacteria; phylum Pseudomonadota; class Alphaproteobacteria; order Rhodobacterales; family Rhodobacteraceae; genus Gemmobacter. Next base: position 28,828 of record CAYTMV010000009.1, on the reverse strand, counting down.
TCGACGTGGTGAAAAGCCTCAAGGCGCTGAACGTCACGGTGCTGCTGGTCGAACAGAACGCCTTTGGCGCCTTGAAGATTGCCGACCGAGGCTATGTGATGGAAACCGGGCGCGTCACCATGCAAGGGGCCGCCGAAGAGCTGATCGCGGACCCGCGCATCCGCGAAGCCTATCTGGGGATCTGATATGAGCATTGTCACCATCGCCCGCGACGGCGAAATCGCCGTCGTCACCGTCGACAACCCGCCTGTCAACGCGCTGTCCACTGCCCTGCGGCAGGGGCTTTGGGATGCGGTGGCGACGCTTGACGCCGACGCCTCGGTGCGGGCGGTGGTGCTGATCTGCGCTGGCCGGACCTTTATCGCCGGCGCGGATGTGACCGAGTTCGGCAAGCCGCCGATGGAGCCGCACCTGCCCGATCTGGTGTCCCGGATCGAATCCGCGGCCAAGCCCTGGATCGCCGCGATCCACGGATCGGCGCTTGGGGGCGGGTTCGAGGTGGCGATGGGCTGCCGTTTCCGCGTGGCAGTCGAAGGCGCCAGCGTCGGCCTGCCCGAGGTGACGCTGGGCATTGTCCCCGGCGCCTCGGGCACCGTGCGCACGCCGCGGCTGGCGAGCGTGGCTGCGGCGGTAGAGCTGGTGACCACCGGCAAGCCGGTGAAATCGGCCAAGGCACTGGAACTGGGTCTGGTCGATGCCGTAGTCTCGGGCGATCTGCTGGCGGGTGCGGTGGGCTTTGCCCGCGCCGCGCTGGACCGTCCCCTGCCCCTGCCGGTATCCGAGCGTCCGGTGGCCCCGGTCGCCCCCGAATTCTGGGCCGAACAACAGGCCGCAATCGCCAAGCGCGCCAAGGGCGAGGCCGCGCCGCTGCGCGCGCTGGACTGCCTGCGCAAGGCCGCAGAGGCCCCCTTTGCCGAGGCGATGGCGCATGAGCGGGCGACCTTCCTCGCGCTGCGCGGCTCGGATCAGGCGGCGGCGCTGCGCCATGTGTTCTTTGCCGAGCGTGGCGCCCCTCGCCCCGCCCGTCTGAAGGACGTCACCCCCCTGCCCCTGCGCAACGCGGCCGTGATCGGCGGCGGCACGATGGGCGCGGGCATTGCCGCCGCCCTGCGCGATGCCGGCCTGCCGGTGGTGCTGATCGAGCGGGACGCGGCGGCGCTGGAACGTGGCGTGGCCAACCTGCGCGGCATCTTTGACGGCGGCGTCAAGCGCGGCAAGCTGACGCCCGCGCAGGCCGAGGCGCGGATTGCGGGGGTCACCCCCTCGACCGATTACGCGGCGCTGGCCGATGTCGATCTGGTGATCGAGGCGGTGTTTGAAGAAATCGGCGTGAAGCGCGCGGTGTTCGAGGCACTGGGCCGCGCCTGCCGTCCGGATGCGGTGCTGGCCACCAACACCTCCTATCTTGACCCGCGCGCCATTGCCGAAGGCCTGCCGAACCCCGGCCGCTTCATCGGGCTACATTTCTTCAGCCCCGCCAATGTGATGAAACTGCTTGAGATCGTGCCGACCCCGGACACCGCCCCCGAGACGCTGGCCACCGGCTTTGCGCTGGGCCGCGCGCTGAACAAGATCCCCGTCGAGGCCGGCATCTGCGAAGGCTTCATCGGCAACCGCATCCTCAAGCGGTATCGCGCCGAGGCCGAGGCGCTGGTGCGTCAGGGCGTGGCGATTGCCGATATCGACGCGGCGATGCGCGGCCACGGCTTTGCGATGGGCCCGTTCGAGGCGCAGGATCTGGGCGGCCTCGACATCGCCTTCCTGCAGCGCGAGGGCGCGCGGGCGGCCGGGCAGGACGTGCCGGAGACGCTGGGCGATATCCTTGTGCGCGCTGGCCGCAAGGGTCAGAAGACCGGCGGCGGCTGGTATGACTATGCGCCGGGCGACCGCAAGCCGCAGCCCTCGGCCACCGTGACCGAGCTGCTGGGCGCGCATCTGGCCCCGGCCAAGGCGATGGCGGGCGAAGAGATCGCCGCGCATCTGACCGGCGCCATGGCTGATGAGGGGCAGGCAATCCTGTCGGAAGGCATTGCCGCCAGCCCCGCCGATATCGATCTGGTGGAAATCCATGGCTATGGCTATCCGCGCTGGCGCGGTGGGCCGATGTTTGCGGCCGGCCGCAAAGCCGGGGCCTGACGCAGCCGCTTGCGCAAGCTGATCTGCGGGCTAAGACGGGGCGCATGACCCGTAGCGTCCGCATATCAGGCCATTTCGGCGAGTTGCTGCAAGGCCGCCTCGGCCCGCAAGGGCCGGTGGCGCTGATTACCCTGCCCTGCCCGGTGCTGGCCTGCACCGCAAGCCAAGGGGCGGGGCCCCTGCACCTGCGCAGCAAGGGCGAGGCCGTGATGCGGCCGGCGGATCTGCGTCAGCTGCTGACGGCGCTGGGCCTGCCGCGCCGCGGGCGGTTTCAGTTGACAACCGAAATGCCGGTGGGCGCCGGGCTGGGCGCCTCGACCGCGGCCCGCGTGGCGCTGGCGCGCGCGGCGGGCGTAGACGATCCCCTGCGGATCGCCATGGCCTGCCTCGCCGTCGAGGGGGCCTCGGACCCGGTGATGTTTCCAGCGCCAACGCGGCTGCTCTGGGCCTCGCGCGAGGGACGGGTGCTGGATCGCCTGCCGCCCCTGCCCGATCTTGAGGTGCTGGGCGGGGTGTTTGGCCCCCCGCGCCGCACCGACGCCCGCGACAACCGCTTTGCGGATATCGCCGATCTGGCGGCGGATTGGCGGACGAATGCCGGCGACCTTCCGGCCCTAGCCCGATTGGCCAGCGCAAGCGCCCGGCGCTGTCTGGCGATGCGCGGCCCGGTGGATGACCCGACCGAGGCCCTGGCCGCCCGCTGGGGCGCGCTGGGCTTTGCCGTCGCCCATACCGGCTCAGCCAGGGCTTTGCTTTATGCGCCGGGCACCGTGCCACCCGGTGCCGCCCATGCGCTGCGCGCGGCCGGCTTCACCGATGTGCTGCATTTTTCGGTCGCAGCAAACGGACAGCATGCCTGACCGATTCTCACCCGCGATCACGGTTTCGCAACCCGCAAACGGAAGGTGCGCACCAGATATGGCGCAATCCCGCGCATCGTTACCCAATAGCTGTGGCGAGCAGGTCGATTAACGTTTTGGCAATACTTTTGATGACGAAAGCGCACTTTTTCGCTACCGTCCAAGGTGTTCGAAACTTTGCCTGCCACTTTCGATAATCTCAAAATTTCAGTCTGCACGTTGATCGAGGGGGAGATCCTGCGATGTAAGACGCCAATTTTGCGGGTCACGCCGAGTTGCGTGACACCCGTCGAGACTTGCGCGGTTTGTTTGTGAAGGTTGCCGTATTCAGCATGTTCATGAACCTGCTGATGCTGACCGGACCACTGTTCATGCTTCAGACTTACGACCGCGTGCTGTCGGCGCGGTCGGAGTCGACGCTGTTGGCGCTGGTGGCGTTGATGGCCTTCATGTTTTTGATGATGGGCTTCCTGGATTGGGCGCGCGGGCGGCTGCTGACGCGGCTGGGCGCGCGCTTTCAGGCGCGGCTGGACCGGCGGGTGTTCGACGCCGTGCTTCGCCATTCCGTCATGGATCACGAAATCGACGAAAAGACCGGCCGCGGCCAGCAATTGAAGGATCTGGAGGCCGTAAACCGCTTTTACGCCTCGCCGGTCTTTGCGGCGCTGTTCGATGCGCCCTGGACGCCGATCTTCCTGATCGGGTTGACCTTGTTCCACCCGCTGATCGGTGGCTTTGCCGTGCTGGGCGGGGTGGTGCTGGCTTTTTCCGCCATCGCCAATCAGGTGACGACCAAGGTGCCCAGCGTCAAGGCCTCGGTCTCGGGCTATGTCTCGGACCGCTATGCCGAACAGCTGCGCGACGAGGCCGAGACGATCCGCAGCCTTGGCATGCAGGCCAATGCTTTCGACAAATGGGTCGCCTCGCGCAATCGGGCGATGGAGCTGGGGCTGCGCGCGGCTGACATGGGCGGCACCTTCGCCACCATCAGCCGGGTGTTCCGCATGTTCCTGCAATCGGCGATGTTGGGCCTCGGGGCCTGGCTGGTGCTGCGCGGCGAGATTGCGCCAGGGGTGATGATTGCAGCCTCGATCCTGATGGGAAGGGCATTGCAGCCGGTCGAGACCCTGATCAACCAATGGCCGATGGTTCAACGGACGCGGCGGGCCTGGGACAATCTGTCGGCCCTGCTGGCCGAGGTCCCGCCCGAGCGCAAGCCGGTGGCCCTGCCCCGGCCCCGCGCGCGGATCGAGGCGCAGAATATCACCGTCATTCCGCCCAAGGGCCGCGCGCCCACACTGCGGCAGGTCAGCTTTGCCATCAATCCCGGCGAGGCGGTGGGTGTGATCGGGCCGTCGGGCGCCGGCAAGTCGACGCTGGCGCGCTGCCTGACCGGGGTCTGGCCGCTGGCCTCGGGCAAGATCACGCTCGATGGCGCGCCGCTGGACCAATACGACCCTGAGCAGCTGTCCTGCCATATCGGCTACCTGCCGCAGCGCGTCTCGCTGTTTGACGGCACGGTGGCCGAAAACATCGCCCGGCTGTCGCAGAAGGTGGACGCGGCGAAGGTGATCGAGGCTGCGCAAAAGGCCGCCGCGCATGAGATGATCCTGAAACTGCCGCAGGGCTACAACACGCCGGTCCACAACATCGGCACCCAGCTTTCGGGCGGACAGATCCAGCGCATCGGGCTGGCGCGGGCGCTCTATGGCGATCCGGTGGTGCTGGTGCTGGATGAGCCGAACTCGAACCTCGACAACGAGGGCTCGGTGGCGCTGAACGCGGCAATCGTGGCGATGAAGGCTGCGGGCAATGCGGTGCTGATCATGGCGCACCGCCCCTCGGCCATTCAGGAATGCGACAAGCTGCTGGTGCTGGAGGATGGTCAACGTCGAGCTTGGGGACCGCGCGAAAAGGTGATGTCGGAAATGCTGGCCAATGTTCAAGTGATCCGCAAGACCGCGGCCGGGGGGCTGGCATGAGCGACGCAACCGCAACCCCCGCCGGCCTGGCCGACCGCCTGCCCACGCTGGTGGGCGTGGCCGCAATCGCCGTGCTGATCGCCGGTCTGGGCATATGGGCCACACAGGCGCAGATTGCCGGCGCGGTCGTCTCGACCGGACGGGTGATCGTGGACCGCAATCGTCAGGCGGTGCAGCATCTGGAGGGCGGCATGGTGCAGGCCGTTCTGGTACGCGAAGGCGATACCGTGGCCGCAGGCGACACGCTGGCCCGGCTGGACCCGACCTTGCCGCAGTCCGAGCTGGAAATCATCGAAAGCCGTCTTTTCGAGGTGATGGCCCGGCGCGGACGGCTGGAGGCCGAGCGCGACGGCGCCAGCGCCATCGCCTTCGACCCCGAACTTGTGGCGCTGGCTGTCGAAAACGCCGAGGTGGCCGATCTGATGCGCGGCCAGACGGCCCTGTTCGAAGCGCGGCTGGAAACACTGCAAAGGTCGATCAGCCAGCTGGAAAACCGCAAGTTGCAGCTGAACAACCAGATCGACGGTATCGACGCCATGACGGCGTCGCTGCAAAGCCAGATCGAGCTGACCGAGGAAGAGACCGCCGCGCAGGAAGATCTGCTGGATCGCGGGCTGGCCCAGGGGTCGCGGGTGCTGAACCTGCGCCGCGAGGTGGCGCGGCTGTCTGGTTCGATCGGCGAGACCACGGCCCGCCGCGCCCAGGCGATGGAAAGCATTGCCGAGATCGAGATCGAGTCGCTCAAGCTGCAAAGCCAGCGCCGGGAAGAGGCGATCGGAACGCTGCGCGACCTGCAGGTCAACGAGATGGAACTGACCGAGCGCCGCTCTGCCCTTCATACCCAGCTGAACCGGCTGGAGATCAAGGCGCCGGTCGCGGGGGTGATCTATGACCTGCGGCTGTTGGGCGAACAGTCGGTGATCCGTCCCGCCGAACCGCTGATGTTCATCGTCCCGCAAGACCGGCCGATGCAGATCGAGGCCCGCGTCAGCCCGATCAACATCAACGCGGTGGCAATCGGTCAGGAAGTGGTGATCCGCTTTCGCTCGTTCGACATGCGCGAGACGCCCGATCTGTTCGGCAAGGTGACCCTGGTTTCGCCGGATGCCTTCGCAGATTCGGCCACCAGCGAGACCTATTACCGGATCGAGGTCGAGTTGCCGGAGGCCGAGCTGACCAAGCTGGCACCGGATCAGGTGGTCATCCCCGGCATGCCGGTCGATGCCTTCCTGCGGACCGGCGAATACTCGCCCCTCACATATCTGATGCAACCGCTGGCCCGCTATTTCGGGACCGCATTGCGCGACGGGGGGTGAAACGTATTGAGCGGGAGAGGCTTCGGCTCACTCCCGGGGGAATGCCATTTCAACCCAAGGCTGTATTTAAAATCATTCAACGATCAGGCGGCCCCGCTCCGGCGGTGGCCGCCAATTTCATTTTCTGAATGAATTCAAATTCGACCGCAATTGCTGTGGATAGCTGATAAATCCCCCCCATTTGCGGGTATCGACGGCTGTTTACCCATGGTTGTCTGGATGTGTTCCGGGCGGTCATGCACCGGATCAATGAGTGTGGGCCGTGTTTCCTTAAAAAGAATCAGGTTCACGATTCAAAACACTTCTTTTTGGGGGTTAAAATCATGACGACCATGAAAACTTGGGCTCAGGCACTGGCTTCTGTTTCCGGTGCGACTTGGCTGGGCGGCACTCCGAATACCGACAATGGCAATTTCAACGACAATCCCGGCGTCAACAAGGGGCGCGGCCTTGGCGGCAATGACCACATCCGCGGCAACAACAATGACAACGCCATCAGCGGCGATGCTGGCAACGATTTCATCCGCGGTGACGGCGGCAATGATTACCTGTTTGGCGGTGCCGGCAACGACGCGCTGCTGGGCGATGAGGTGAACGGGCCGACCGGCAATGATCAGCTTTCGGGCGGCTTGGGCGATGATGTCCTGGCTGGCGGCGGCGGTCACGACACCATGGCCGGTCATGATGGCAGCGATCTTCTGATCGGTGGGTCGGGCGACGATTGCGCCGGCGGCGGCCTCGGCAACGATATTGTCCTGGGCGGCTCGGGCAACGACATGCTGCTGGGGGCGGCGGGCAATGACTGCATGGCCGGTCAGTCGGGCGACGACTGGATGAATGGCGGCGAAGGCCATGACTTCATGACCGGCGGCAGCGGCGACGATACGCTGTATGGCGCTGGCGGCAATGACATCATGGCGGGCAATGCCGGGGCCGACTATCTGAATGGCGGTCTGGGCGACGACTCGATGTTCGGCGGCAGCGACAACGATACGATGCGCGGCTATGACGGCAATGACTGGATGAGCGGCGGCGACGGCGACGACGCGCTGATCGGCCAGCGTGGCGAAGACGAGATCCAGGGCGGCAAGGGCGTCGACAATATCCAGGGCGGCGCCGATGACGATGCGCTGTTTGGTGATGAAGGCGATGATGTCATCGAGGGCAACGACAACTCGGACTGCATCTCCGGCGGTTATGGCAATGACCTGATCTTCGGCGACAATGCGGACGGCAATGCTGCATCTGATGAGGCCAGCGACTGCATCTCCGGCGACGCGGGCAATGACACGATCTACGCCGGCGAAGATGATGACGTTGTCTCGGGCGGCACCGACAATGACTTGATCCGCGGTCAAGCTGGCGACGACACGCTGGCGGGTGACAGCGGCAACGACACCGTCTGTGGCGACGACGGCGATGACGACATCCGTGGCAATGACGGCCATGACGTGCTGTATGGCGGCGCCGGCAATGACGCGATCGCCGGCGACGGCGGGGCAGACAAGATCTATGGCGATGCCGGCGATGACTGCCTGACCGGCGGAGTCGGCTATGACTCGCTCTTTGGCGGCAACGATCGTGATCGCATGGATGGCGGCGACCACAACGACTACATGAACGGCGATCTGGGCAATGACTATCTGTTCGGCGGCAACGGCAATGACATGTTGCTGGGCGACAGCGGTCAGCGCGGCGGCGGCAACGACACCCTGCTGGGTGGCAATGGCAACGACAACCTGAACGGCGGCAAGGACGGCGATGTGGTCATCGGCGACAAGGGCAATGACACGCTGAAAGGCGGCGCTGATGGCGACGACTTCGTGTTCGGCTATGGCGTCGATACCAATGGCGACGGCACCTGCGATGTTGTCGAAAACCAGTTCAACAACGACGTGGTTCTGGACTTCAACGCCGACCAGGAAGATCGCATCGTCCTGCACACCTCGTTGCAGAGCGGCCTGTCGGCCGAGATCATCGGCAATGATGTGAAGGTCACCACCGCCGGCGGAACCATCCTGATCAAGGACCTGGTGTCCGAGATGGAAGGCATCGACCCGACCGACCCGTTCTTCAACAACGACGCGTTGATGGACTATCTGCTGGAAACCGGCATCGACGGCGACGGCAAGGGCATCATCTCCTTCGAGGATGTCTGCGTCACCCCGGTCGTCTGCAATCCGGATCAGGCAGAGGTGGATTGCCAGCCCAGCTGGTTCCGTCCCGAGCCGTGCTGTGATGTTCTGGGCACCGAGAAACTCGGCAATACCAGCATCTACACCACCGAGCTGCAGATCGCGACGCTCTATGTCGAAACCGACGAGAACGTCTGGCTCAGCAGCGGCAAGCTGTGCATCGACCTTCTGAACGAAGGCGGCGTGAACGGCGCCTGATGCCGCGGGCCTAGCCCAATCTCCGAAAAGAAAAGAGCGCCCCGTTCAGGGGCGCTCTTCCGGAGAAGGCCGGGCCACGGACAAGACCCCATCCTCGGTCCGATCTCCGGGGCGCCGTCCTGTAACAGGGACGGCGCTTCCCTTTTGAGGCGGGCGGTTTAACGCGCTCGTGCCTCAATTGAACCACGTCCGAGAATAGCATCAAGAACCGGCATGGCGCTATCCGCCGTTGCCGTGACAAAGCCGAAGGATTGTTTCTTGATTCGTCGCTATGCGGCGCCGCTCCGCCTCAATGCCGGCGCGCGTCGGCCTTGGCGATACGGGTGCCGACGGGCAGGATCGAGGAATAATAGAGCGACACCAACTCGCTCTGGCGATGCGTGCCGGTCTTGGCAAACACCTGCTTGAGATAGCTGCGGACCGTGGCCACCGTCAGGCCCATCGCCTCGGCCATCTCGGTCGGCGAGCGGCCATTCAGCACCTCCTGCGCTGTCAGACTTTCCGAGCGGGTCAGCGCATAGGCACGGAAGAAATGCTCGCGCAGCGCGCTGTCGTCGGCCTTGCCGGATTCAAACAGGACCAGCGCCAGACGCTGGCCGGCCTGCTCGAGCGGCGCCACCGCCACCATCCGCACCTGGCTGTCCGATACGGAAACCGAGATGATTGACGCCCGGGCAGGGTCGGCCGTGGCCTCGCGGATCGCCCGGATCAAGGCCGCGCGTTCACCCTCTGCCTTCAACGACAGCCGGCCATGTGCGCAAGACCAGACCCGATCGCCCCCCTGCCCCTCACCGTGCCCGTCCAGCAGGATCTCGGCCGCAGAGTTGACGACAAAATAGCCGATGGACAGCAGCTTCAGCGTCGCCTCCGCCAGCCCCTCGGGCCAGACAGGGCGGTCCAGAACCTGCCGTTTCAGATCGTTGGAAAGATGCGCCAGCCCCATATGCAGCAGCCGCTGCAGATCGGGATGGCTGTTTTCCGGCCGCAGGCAGGCGACCACGGGGATCAGCCGCCCGACCGGCCGGCCCAGCGCCACAACCTGATTGCCCTGCCGGAAAAACACCGGAAACCGCGGCGGATCGGAGGCGCGCGGTACAGGATCCTGCAGCGCCTGCAACGCCATCGCCCGCACCGTCAGCTGGCGCACCAGATCTGACGGCGCGCTGGCCGGCCCATCAGGACCGATCGCGGTGCGGACGCCTCGAAGGGTTTTCAATTGCCGGTCAAAAAATCCACCAACCATGCAGGACACTTGCGCCGTATGGCGCAGCTGTTCCAGAAATTCATCGCCCTTAAAATGCTCGTCAGACGACTCGATTGAACAATCCATTCCCACCCCCGAAAAATTAAAACACACAAAACGGCAATTCGAATAGTCGGGCGGGGTGTGGAAATGCATAAATACATTTCCCGAAAACTGATCCCGAAAACTGAATATCCCAACCGTGACCGGCAAAGAATGTGAAAGTGGTAGACAGAATAATCCACGCAACGCAAATCCACGACCCCGAGGTATTTTAACAGATTCCCGACACCACCTCCAACAAAACATGCCCTGACGGGACTGCCATCATTGGCCTTGCGCTGGAACATTTGCAGAAACGGCACAACCACGGCGTGAATCCGCTTACAGAGGGCCGGTGAGGCTTTCCCCGCAATTGGAATCAGACATTTTCTCGCCGGCATTGATTCGCTGCGGCTGACACGCCGCAATGCCGTGCATCATCGGGCTGCGCCCAGGGATTCAGGTCTAACGCCAGCCTTCGCGCAAAACCCGTTCGACCGTCAGGATCAGCCAGAACCCGACACCGGTCGCCAGGATCAGACCGATATCCGCAGCCGGCAACGCGACCGTGCCGAAGATCCGCTGCAAGGCCGGCAGATAGGTCACCAAGGCCTGTGCCAAGGCCATCGCCACGATCGAGCCCCAGACCACGGCCGAGGCCCCCCAACCCGCGCGCCACTCGGCCCCATCGGGCAGGAGCGGGCGATCCATGCGGCGGATGAACAGGATATGAAAGATCTCCAGCACCACCAGCAGGTTCAGGCCAATGGTCTGTGCATGGGCCAGCGGCAGCCCCCGGGCGAGCGCATGGTGAAACAGCGCAAAGACCGCCCCCGCAAACAGCGCCGTCACCAGTGTCACATGCCAGACCAGAGCCGCCGACAGGATCGGCTCTCCCGGGCGGCGCGGCGGGCGGGTCATCAGGCCGGGCGCCGCCGGTTCGAAAGCCAGCGCCATGCCCAGGCTGATCCCGGTGATCAGGTTGATCCATAGGATCTGCACCGCTGTCACCGGCAGCGCCATGCCGAGGCCCAGCGCGATCACCAGCACCGCCGCCTCGCCGAACGAGGTCGGCAGCTCGAACGAGATCACCTTGCGCAGATTGTCATGCACGCGCCGCCCCTCGCGCACCGCGGCGGCCAGCGTGGCAAAATCGTCATCCGCCAGCACCAGATCCGAGGCTTCGCGCGCGGCCTCGGACCCGCTGCGTCCCATCGCCACGCCGACATCGGCACGTTTGAGAGCCGGGGCATCGTTCACGCCGTCGCCGGTCATGGCCACCTGCGCGCCGCGCGCCTGCAAGGCCCGCACCAGCCGCAGCTTGTCCTCGGGCGAGGTGCGGGCGAAGACCGTGGCCTGCTGGGCTGCCTCTTCCATCTGCGCGTCATCCAGCCCTGCCAGATCGGCGCCCGTCACAACCTGATCGGGTCGGGCAAGGCCCACAGCGGCGGCAATGGCGGCAGCGGTGGCGGGATGATCGCCGGTGATCATCTTGACGGTGATGCCGGCCGCACGACAGTCTGCCACCGCCTGCACCGCACCGGGCCGCGGCGGGTCGATCAGTCCCACAAGGCCCAGCAATTGCAGCCGCCCCTCGGGCAGGCCATCGCCCAGCGGCGCGCCGTCATCGGGCGCGGCCGCCAGCGCCAACACCCGCAAGCCGCGCGCGGCCATGGCATGGGCGCGGCCCTGCCATTCGGCGCGCGCTGCATCATCCAGCGCACAGGCGAACAGCAGCGCCTCGGGCGCGCCCTTGGCCCAGAGGCACCGCCCCCCTGCCCCGTCCGTCACGACCGCCATGTAGCGTCGGGCGGAATCGAAGGGCAGCACGTCATGGCGTGGCGCGGTGGCAGCGGGCAAACCCACGCGGCAGGCCAGCGCCAGAAGCGCCCCCTCCATCGGATCGCCCTCGACCTGCCAACCTTGCGGCCCTTCGACCAGCCTTGCATCGTTGCAGCCGCGCGCCGCCTCGGCCAAAAGCGCAAGCGCCGCGGGATCAGCGCCCGGATCGGCCTCGATCCGCGCCGCAGGCCCATAGCCGCCGCCGCTGATCGTCCAGCCCCCCGCCGGGGTCTCGACCCGCGAGACTTCCATTTCATTGACGGTCAGGGTGCCGGTCTTGTCGGTGCAGATCACGGTCACGGCACCGACGGCCTCGATCGCGGGCAGGCGGCGCACGATCGCGTGCCGCCGCGCCATCGCCTCGACACCGATGGCCAGCGTGATCGTCATGACCGCGGGCAACCCCTCGGGCACGGCGGCCACGGCCAGCGCCACCACTGCCACAAAGACCTCGGCAAATTCCCGCCCCTGCCCGAAATGGCCCCAGGCCAGCAACAGCAAGGCCACCGCGATGATCCCCAGCGACAGGCTGCGGGCAAAGCGGTCCATCTTGCGCACCAGCGGCGTGGCCAGCGTCTCGACCCCGGCGACCAGACCGCCAATGCGGCCGATCTCGGTTGCAACCCCGGTGGCGACCACCACCCCCTGCGCCACACCCCGTGTCACCAGCGTGCCCGACCACAACATCGCGGCACGGTCGGCCAGAGCCGCATCCGGCCGGACAGGCGCCAGATCCTTGTCGACCGGAGCGGATTCGCCAGTCAGGATCGCCTCTTGCACCGATAGCCCGCGCGCCTGCACGATCCGCAGATCGGCGGGCACCCGATCGCCGGGCTCCAGCAGTACCAGATCGCCTGGCACAAGATCCTCGGCCGCAACGGTGATCCGCACGCCATCGCGATTGACCGCCGCGCGGGGGGCCAACATGGCACGGATCGCTGCGATCGCATCCTCGGCGCGCCCCTCCTGCACCATGCCGATCACCGCATTGATGACCACAACGGCCAGGATCACCGCGGTATCCAGCCAATGCCCCAGCGCGGCCGTTACCGCCCCCGCGCCGATCAGGACCAGCACCAGGACATTGGCAAATTGCGCCGCAAGGCGCGCCAGCGGGCCGCGCGGCTTCTGGGCGGGCAGGCGGTTGGGGCCATGGCGGGACAGGCGCGCAGCGGCCTCGGTCGCGGTCAGACCCTCGGCCCCGACCGCCAGCTTGGCCAGCACGTCTTCGACAGGCATGGCATGCCAGTGCGGTCGGTCATCATCCTGCTGCCACCGCTCCATCCCTGCCTCCTGCTGCCGATCACCCTGTCGGGACTATGCCGCATTGCGGCAGGACTGTCAGCCCGCGCGCCCGTTTGTCTTGCGCACGAATTTCACGCATACTGCCACCGTTTGGCCAGGTTTCCGCGCATTGCCGACAAAACCTTCGGCAAAGGTGCGCCACAGACCTCACAGTGGCTTGAACGACGCTTGCAGCGACACCGCAAACGGCACTATATGCCGCCAACAGGCCCCGCATCGTGCGGGGCCTCGATTCCTTTAGGTTTCATATACCTATGACCACGTTCCCGGCCCCGATCACCGCCGTCTCCCGCCGCCGCCTTCTGGCCCTCGCCGCCAGCGCAACTGCGATCCCGCATATGGGGTTTGCACAGGCAGCCGCGCCTCAGGCCACGGCCCCTGCTGTGCCCCCGGAGGCACCTGCTGCACCGCAGCAATTCTCCTTCGACCTGCTGGCCGAAGAGATGCGCGTTCTGGCCACCCGGCCACACCAGCCGGCGGCCAAGCCGGAGGGGTTTCTGGGCAACCTGAATTATGACGAATACCGGTTGATCCGCTTCAACGACGCCAAATGGCGCTGGAACGAGCCGGGTTCGGCCTTCCGGCTGGCGGCCTTCCATATGGGCTGGCTGTTCCCCGAGCCGGTGGTGCTTTACGAGGTCGCGGATGGCATGGCCACCGAGATGCGGTTCACCACCGACGATTTCGAATATCTGAACGAGTTGGCCGAGCGCGTGCCCGCCGGCGCCAAGCTGCCGGGCGTGGCGGGTTTCCGCCTGAACAATGCGCTGAACCGGCCGGACAAGCTGGACGAATTGGTGGCTTTTGTCGGCGCGTCCTACTTCCGCGCTCTGGGCCGGGATTCGGCCTATGGCCTTTCGGCCCGCGGGTTGGCGCTGAACACCGCCACCAACAGCCCCGAAGAATTCCCCCGCTTTTCGCGCTTTTACATGGAGCGTGGGGCTGCGGGCGCACAGTCGATCACCGTCTACGCCACGCTGGAAGGGCCGTCGGTCACCGGCGCCTATCGCTTTGAGATACGCCCCGGCGGCACCACCGAGATGGATGTGACCGCCCGGCTGTTCTTCCGTCAGGACGTGGCCGAGCTGGGCATTGCACCGCTGACCTCGATGTTCCTGTTCTCGGAAAAGAACCGCGCGGATTTCGATGATTACCGCCCCAATGTCCATGACAGCGACGGGCTTCGCATCATCCGCGCCGATGGCGACGTGATCTGGCGGCCGCTGAACAACCCGGTGCGGGTGGCGGGCGGCTATTTTGCGGAAAACGCCGTGAAGCGGTTTGGCCTGCACCAGCGCGACCGCAACTTTGAAAGCTATCAGGACACCCATTCGCGCTATCACCTGCGCCCGTCCGTGGACGTGGAGCCGCTGGGCGACTGGGGGCCTGGCCATGTGCGCCTGGTCGAGATCCCCTCGGATCTGGAGGCCAACGACAACATCGTGGCTTACTGGGTGCCAGAGGCCAAGGCCAAGACCGGCGACGCGCGCGAGTTTTCGTATCGGCTGCACTGGGGCATGCTGCCCCTTGATCCGCAAATGCCGATCGCCCATGTGGCCGAGACGCGGGCCGGCCATGGCGGCTATGCCGGCGTCGAGCCGATCCCCGGCGCCCGCAAGTTCGTGATTGATTTCGCGGGTGGCGTGCTGGCGGGGCTGGAACCCGATACCAGCACCAAGATGGAGCCTGTGGTTTCCGTGACGGGGGCCGAACTGACCGGCGCGCTGATCGAAAAACTGCCCGAGGGCGGGGTCTGGCGCATGGTGATCGAAGTCAAGGCGGCCGAGGGCGCAGTGGTCGAGCTGGCCGCGCATATCGCCGGCTTTGGCCGCAAACTGACGGAAAACTGGCTCTATCAATGGGTGCAGGCATGATGACCGGGACCAACTCTCTCGCTGCGACCGAGGCGCAGGGTGTGGCGACTGCCGTGACCCGTCTGGGCGCGCTGCCCGACGCGCCCCTGTCCATGCCGGCGCAGGTGCTGGAACATGCAGGTGGCTGGCGGGGGATGCTGGCGCAGTTGATCGCCGGTGCCGCCAGCGGCCAGCAACAGCGCAGGCTCTGATCCATGGTCGCCCCTGCCGCAGGTCCGGGGCCCGATTCCGGGCCGCGGGCCCCTGTGCAACCGACCGCGCCACAACGTGCCGCCAACATGACCGCCGCCAACCTGATCTCGGGTCGGCCGGATCGCGTCACTGGCGCGGGTTTGCCGGTGCAACTGCTGCGCGCTGTGGCGTTGGGCCTGTCGGTTGCGGCGGGCTATGGCGGCTTTCTGCTGTTTCTGCAATTCGGCACGGCGGACGGGCAGGACTCGATGGACTTGGTCCGGGCCGGGCTGATCTTTGCCTCGACCTTCTGGCTGGCCTGGGGCGCCACGCAGGCGCTGGCGGGCCTGACCACCCGCCCCCCTGTCCATGACCGCACCGCCCCTTTGCCCGCGGGCGCGGGCCTTGGTCGCTGCGTCGTGCTGGTGCCGGTCTATAACGAGGAACCGCTCTCGACCTTTGCGCGGATCGCGGCGATGGCAGCCTCGCTTGATGCTGAGGCGCAGGGTCATCGCTTTGATTTTGCAATCCTTTCCGACACGCGTGATGCCCGGATCGGCGCGGCCGAGGAAAGCTGGTTCCTGCATCTTCTGGCCGAAACCGGCTGGCAGGGCCGCATCTTCTATCGCCGCCGCAAGGACAATACCGGGCGCAAGGCCGGCAATATCGAGGATTTCATCCAACGATCGGGCGCGGCCTATGAATTTGCGCTGATCCTCGACGCCGACAGCCTGATGGAAGGCGCGACCATGGTCGAGATGCTGCGCCGGATGGAGGCGGCCCCCGATCTGGGCCTTTTGCAAACCCTGCCCAAGGTGACGCGGGCCGATACCTTCTTTGGCCGGGTGATGCAGTTTTCGGCCGCCTTCTATTCGCCGGTGTTCTGCCGGGGGCTGGCAATGATGCAGGGCCGCACCGGGCCGTTCTGGGGGCACAACGCCATCGTCCGGATGCGTGCCTTCGCCGAAAGCTGCGGCCTGCCGGCCCTGCGCGGCAAGCCGCCCTTCGGCGGCCATATCATGAGCCATGACTATGTCGAGGCGGCGCTGCTGGCCCGCGCCGGCTGGACCGTTCGGGTGGATGACGACCTTGGCGGATCGTATGAGGAAGGGCCGGGCAATATCGTGGCCCATGCCAAGCGCGACCGCCGCTGGGCGCAGGGCAACCTGCAACATGCGCGCCTGCTGGCTGCCCCCGGCCTGAAACCCTGGAGCCGCTTTGTCTTCGTGCAGGGCATCCTCGCCTATGTCTCGCCGGTGTTCTGGCTGGGCTTTCTCATGGCTTCGATCGCCGCCCCGCTGTTTGCACCCGAGCCGGATTATTTCCCGGTGGAATACTGGCCCTTCCCGATGCTGCCGGTCAGCCAGACCTCCAAGGCGATCAGTCTGGCCATCGGCATCTTTGGCCTTCTGTTCCTGCCCAAGGTGCTGATCTGGCTGGATGCCGCCCTGCGCGGCCGCGCCCGCAGCTTTGGCGGCGCGCTGCGGTCGGGCCTGTCGGTTCTGATCGAACTGGCGTTCTCATCCCTCGCGGCTCCGGTGTTCCTGATGTATCAGACCCGGGCGCTGTGGCAGATCCTGCGCGGGGTCGATGGCGGCTGGCCGGCACAGGCGCGGGGCGAGGGCAAGCTCTCGCTCGGCGCGGCCTTTGCCGCCAGCCACTGGATCGTCACTTCCGGGATGATCGGCCTTGGCCTTGCGATCTGGCTGTCGCCCGCGCTGGTGGCGTGGCTGCTGCCGGTGCTGGCGCCGATGCTGATTGCGCCCCTGATCATCAGCTGGTCCTCCGGCCCCAGCCGATCGAGTCTGTTCCGCACGCCGGAAGAGATGGCCGAGCCGCCGGTGATGCAGGCCCATTACCGCATCCTGTCCGCCTGGGAGGCGCAGGGCGCCCCCCGCACCGATCTTGCCGCAACGGTCGAGGTCCATGGCTGACCCCCGCCACCATCTGGCCGATCCCGGCCATGCCCGCACCGCCCGCGACCCGCGGCTGGATGTTTTGCGCGGCCTCTGTCTGGTGATGATCTTCATCAACCACGTCCCCGGCAACGCGCTGGAGGTGCTGACCACCCGCAATTTCGGATTTTCTGACGCGGCAGAAGGCTTTGTGATGATGTCCGGCATCGCCGCCGGCATCGCCTATGGCCCGGATTTCCGCGCCCCCGGCCGCTTTTGGACCGGCCTCACCCGCTGCTGGAAACGGGCCTGGACGCTCTATCTGGTGCATATCATGACCTGTCTTGTGGCACTGGGTCTGGCGGCGGCGACGGCCAAGTATCTCGGTGCGGGCGAGATCCTGCTGAAGAACAACATGGCGGCGGTCTGGAAAAAACCGCTTGAGGTGATGATCGGCCTGCCGGCCCTCACCCACCAGTTCGGCTATGTGAACATCTTGCCGATGTATCTGGTGCTGCTGCTGGCCACGCCCTATGCGCTGCCGCTGGCCTGGCGCAACCCGCGCGCGCTGATCCTGGGATCGGTGGCGCTGTGGCTGGCCTCGGCGTGGTTTCGGCTGGGTTTTCCAAACTATCCGCAGCCGGGCTACTGGTTCTTCAACCCGTTCAGCTGGCAGCTGATCTTCGTGGTGGGGCTGCTGACGGGCGTGTTCATGCGGCAAGGGCGGCGGCTGGTGCCGGTGCGCCGGGGTCTGCTGATCGCGAGCCTTGTTTTCCTGGCCCTGTCGGCCGCTTTGGTGCAGCACCCGATGCTTAACCAATACATGGGCCGCACCCTGTGGTTTGCACAGGACAGGTTGGGGCTGCCGTGGTTCGTCACCGCCTTTGACAAGACCTACGTCTCGGTGCCGCGACTGCTGCATATCCTTGCGCTAACCTATGTCCTCAGCGCCCTGCCCTTGGTCAAGCGGGCTTCGGCGCACCGTCTGGCCCAACCCTTCGCGCTCTTGGGCCGGCAGGCGCTGCCGGTCTTTGCGCTGGGTTCGGTGCTGTGCATCGGCGCGCAGGGGATCATGTTCGCCACGGGCCCGGGCTTTGGCATTGATCTTGCCCTGGTTGGCGGCGGCCTTGCCGCGCAATGGGCCCTGGCGGCCGTGCGGCACTACTGGCCGCGCGACCCGCGCCCGGCCTGAGGTCAGAACGGCGAAAACCGACCATAGCGTCCCTGCGAAAAGACCAGAGGCGCCCCCGCCTCCCGCTCGGCCCGCAGCACCCGGCCCACGATGATAAGGTGATCGCCGCCGTCATGGGTGGCGTGCTGGACACAATGGATGCGCGCCAAAGCCCCCGCGATCAGCGGCACGCCTTCGGCATTGTTCGACCGCGGCAAGCCATCAAATCCCGCCCCGCCGCGCGCAAACCGCGCCAGCAGATCGGTCTGCCCTTCCGCCAGCACATGGATCACATAGTGGCGCGCCGCCGCAAAGGCCGCGAACCGGCTGGAGGACCGCGCTGGCGACCACAGCACCAGCGGCGGGTCCAGCGAAACCGAGGCGAAGGAATTGGCGGTAAAGCCCATGCCCTGCCCCCCTTCCCCGGCGATCGAGACCACTGTCACGCCGGTGGCAAACCGGCCCAGCACATCGCGCAGCGCCACGGCCTCCGTGTTCTCCGGCCCGATCTCCTGCATCTGCTGTCCCATGGCGCACCCCGCGTTACTTTCGAGGGATAGATAACTGCCACACCCGCGCCGGCAAGCCCTGATCTGTCCATCCGCGCTTGCCCGGCCCTCGGGGCTCGGCTAATCAGAGGGAAAGTGAAAGGCCCTGTCGCGATGCGTATCCTGCTGACCAATGACGATGGCATCAATGCACCGGGGCTGGAGGTTCTGGCCGGCATCGCCGCCGAGATCGCCGGCCCCGAGGGCGAGGTCTGGACCGTTGCGCCCGCTTTCGAGCAGTCGGGCGTGGCGCATTGCATCAGCTATTCGCACCCCATGGCCATCGCCAAGCTGGGTCCGCGCCGTTACGCGGCCGAGGGCAGCCCGGCCGATTGTGTGCTGGCCGGCATCCATGACGTGCTGGAGGGCACGCGCCCCGATCTGGTGCTGTCGGGGGTGAACCGCGGCAACAACTCGGGCGAAAACGCCCTTTATTCGGGCACCCTTGGCGGCGCGATGGAGGCGGCCTTGCAGGGCATCCCGGCCATCGCCCTCAGCCAGTATCTCGGGCCGCAGACCAATGTGCTGGCCGACCCGTTCGAGGCCGCGCGCCAGCATGGCACCCGCGTGGTGCGCGCCCTGCTTGAACGCGGGCGCTGGGACCATGATGCCGATTACCGGCTGTTCTATAACGTCAATTTCCCGCCGCTGAGTGCTGCTGCAGTCAAAGGCGTGCGGGTTGCGCCGCAAGGTTTCCGCCGCGACACGGCCTTTGGGGTCGAGCCGCATCTGTCGCCCTCGGGCCGGCGTTTCCTGTGGATCAAGGGCGGGCCGCAGCACAGCCCCACCCTGCCCGGCACCGATGTCTGCCTGAACCTTGAAGGCTACATCACCGTGACACCGATGCGCGCCGACCTGACCGCGCATGACGTTCTGGCCGATCTGGAGGCACAACTGGCATGACCGGGGGCGCGGCGGAAGACGATGAAACCGCCGCCGAGCGCAAGATGCGCTTTCTGTTCGGCCTGCGTTCGCGCGGGGTGACGGATGCGCGAGTGCTGACGGCAATGGAGCGGATCGACCGCGGCCTTTTCGTGAAGGGCTTGTTTGCCTCGCGCGCATACGAGGACATGCCGTTGCCCATCGCCTGCGGCCAGACCATCAGCCAACCCTCGATCGTCGGCCTGATGACGCAGGCGCTGAATGTCGGCCCGCGCGATGTGGTGCTGGAGGTGGGGACCGGCTCGGGCTATCAGGCTGCGATCCTCAGCCAGCTGGCGCGCCGCGTCTACACCGTGGACCGTCACCGTCGTCTGGTGCGCGAGGCTGAAGAGGTCTTCCGCCACCTCGGCCTTGTAAACATCACAGCCCGTGCGGGCGACGGCAGCCACGGCTGGCCCGAACAGGCCCCGTTTGACCGCATCATCGTCACCGCCGCCGCCGAAGACCCGCCGGGGCCGCTGCTGGCGCAGCTGAAGGTGGGCGGGGTGATGGTGCTTCCGGTCGGACAAAGTGATGCGGTGCAAAGCCTTATCAAGGTCACCCGGCTGGAAAAGGGCTTCGATTACGCAGAACTCTGCCCGGTGCGCTTCGTGCCATTGGTAGAAGGTCTTGGTTCTGACTGAAAACCTCTATATCTTGTGCGAAACCGCACCGCGAAGGCGGGCCAACACCAGAGGCAGAGGCATGACCCATCCCGCACCGCTGATCCGCATCCTCCTTCTGGGCGGCGCCCTCTCGGCGCTCTCCGCCTGCCAGTCGATAAGCGAATTCGATTGGGACATGCGCAGCCCCGGCAAGACCCTCGATACGTCCCAGGCCGCACGATCCGCCACCGCCGATCGTCCCGCCCCCGATGCGCGCGGCGTGATCTCCTACCCGAATTATCAGGTGGCTCTCGCCAATCGCGGCGACACCGTGGCCACGGTCGCCAACCGCGTCGGCACCGATGCCGGCGAGCTGGCCCGCTACAACGCCCTGCAACCCAACGATCCGCTGCGCGAGGGCGAGGTGCTGGCCCTGCCCCGCCGCGTGGCCGAGCCGGTGGCGCTGGCCAGTGCGATCCCGCCCGCCGCCGCCAGCCCGGTTGGCGGCATCATCGGCGCCGCCCCCAGCGCGGCGCCAACAGGTGGCATCGACGTGACCAGCATCGCCTCCTCGGCCATCGACCGCGCAGCGCCTGCGGCCAAGCCCGCCGCCGCACCCGCTGCCGCGGCCAAACCGGCCGCACCTTCGCCCGGGCCCGAGCCCACGCGCCACAAGGTTGCCCGGGGCGAAACCGCCTTCATCATCGCCCGCGCCTACAATGTCTCGGCCCGCGCGCTGGCTGACTGGAACGGGCTCGACGCCGACATGACCGTGCGCGAGGGGCAATATCTGATGATCCCGGTCGCCGGCGCCCCGGCGCCTGCACCGACGCAGACCGCGGCCGCCAAGCCCACGACCGCACCGGGCGAAGGCTCGCCGACGCCGGTCCCGCCCTCGGCCGCCAAGCCCCTGCCGAACGAAAAGACCCCGCCTGCGGACAAGGTGGCAGCCGCCGATCCCGCTGCCGCCCCGGCCCCCGGCACCCCGGCCAGCCCTGATCTGGGCGCGGCCCGCTCCTCCAGTGCCAAGCTGGGCATGCCGGTCTCGGGCAAAATCATCCGCGGCTATGAAAAGAAAAAGAACGACGGCATCGACATCTCGGCCTCCGCCGGCACGGCGGTGGCGGCTGCCGCCGACGGCACCGTGGCCGCCATCACCCAGGACACCGAGGGCGTGCCGATCCTGGTGCTGCGCCACGCCGACAACCTGCTGACCGTCTATGCCGGCATCGACAACCTGACGGTTGCCAAGGGCGCGTCGGTCAAACGCGGCCAATCCCTGGGCAAGGTCCGCGCCGCCTCGCCGGCCTTCCTGCATTTCGAGGTCCGCAAGGGGCTCGAGTCCGTCGACCCGATGCCCTACCTGCAATGACCAGATGCGCCGCCTGATGCCAGTCGGGCGGCGCATCTCATCATTCAGGCACAAATATCCTGGGGGGAGCCGAAGGCGGGGGGCAAAGCCCCCCAACGTTGCAGCAACGGATCAGATCCGCACCCCGCGCCGCGCCGCCAGATCACAGAAGAACTGCCAGGCCACCCGGCCCGAACGCGCACCGCGCGTCGCCTGCCATTCCACCGCCTCGGCCCGCAGCACGTCGTCGCTGACCTCAAGCCCATAGGCATCGCAATAGCCACGGATCATCGCCAGATATTCGTCCTGCCCACAGGGATGGAACCCCAGCCACAGGCCAAACCGGTCAGACAGCGACACCTTCTCCTCCACCGCTTCGGCGGGGTTGATCGCACTCGAGCGTTCATTCTCGATCATGTCGCGCGGCATCAGATGGCGGCGGTTCGACGTGGCATAGAGGATCACATTCTCCGGCCGCCCCTCGATCCCGCCATCCAGCACCGCCTTCAGGCTCTTGTAATGCTGGTCGTCATGCGAAAATGACAGGTCATCGCAAAACAGGACGAACCGCGTCTCCGCAGCCGCCCGCAGATGGTTCAGCAACCGCCCGACCGAAGGCAGATCCTCGCGTGCCAGTTCCACCAGCTTCAGGTCATGCCCCTCGGCCCGCACCGCGCCATGCACGGCCTTGACCAGACTGGATTTTCCCATCCCTCGCGCACCCCACAGCAGGGCGTTGTTGGCGGGCAGTCCCGCGGCGAAAGCGCGGGTATTGGCCAGAAGCGTGTCGCGCGCTCGCTCGACCGCCACCAGCAGGCCCAGATCGACGCGGGCCACGCGGGCCACCGGCTCCAGCCGGTCGGGCTGGGTGTGCCAGACAAACGCCTCGGCCGCGTGCAGGTCAGGGGCCGGCGGCGGCGGGGGCGACATCCGCTCCAGCGCCGCCGCAATCCGCTCCAACGTGTCGGTCATGCATAGTCCTCAGCGTCCGGGTCATCATCCTCGGCCGGATATTCCCCCTCCTCGGCGGCGCGCTGCCGCTCGAACCGGGCCACCAGCAGGATCGAGATCTCATACAGCGGATAAACCGCCGCAAACAGGATCATCTGGCTCAGCACATCCGGCGGCGTGACGATGGCCGCCACGCCGAGGATCGCCACCACCGCATATTTTCGCGTCGACCGCAGCCCGGCCGAGGATAGCAGGCCCGCCTTGCCCATCAGCGTCAGCAGAACCGGCAGCTGAAAGCAAAGGCCGAAGGCCATGACGAAGGTCATGGTCAGCGACAGATAGGCCTCCATGGACCCCTGAAACACCACGCCTGTCGTGGGCTGCGCCAGACCGCCCGCCGCCATGTCATTGGCAAAGGCGTCCTGGAAGCCAAGGAAGAAATCGAAGGCGAAGGGCAGCATGATCACATAGGCAAAGGCGCCGCCGATCAGGAACATCACCGGCGAGGCGATCAGAAACGGCAGAAACGCGTTCTTCTCTGACCGATACAGCCCCGGCGCCACAAAGCGCCACAGCTGGAAGGCGATGATCGGAAAGGCCAATGCAAAGCCACCCCACATCGCGATCTTGATCGCGACGAAAAACCCTTCCTGCATCTTGATCAGGATCAGTTGGCACTGTTCGCCCCGCTTGGCCATGACGTCGCACATCGGTCGCGACAGAAAGCGGAAGATCGGCTGCCAGATCACATAGCCCACGACAAAACAGACCAGAAAGGCCGACATCGCGTAAAGGATGCGCGTGCGCAGTTCCTTCAGATGTTCGATCAGCGGCGCGGCAGTGTCGTCGAGATGGTCGCGGGCGCTCATGACGTCTTGGTCTCTTCAGCAGGGGCCGGGGTTTCGGCAGGTGGCGCCGCGGGCGCGGCCGCAGCCTCAGCGGCAGGGGTGGCGGCGACCGGGGCCGCGGCAGGACGGGCCGGCGCGTTGGGATCGCTCATCGGCGTGGAGCCGCCCTTCAGCGGGTCCCATTTCTCGAACCGGTCGGCCGCCGCGCGCACCTTGTCCATGCCCATCCCCTTGGTCGAGGCCATGGACTTCAGATCGGCCGCCACATCCGACGCGCCGCTTTCCTTGGCGGCCTGTTCCATGGCGCTCTGAAACTCGCGCGCCATCATCCGCAGCTTGCCGGTAAACCGGCCCAACTGCTGGAACATCACCGGCAGATCCTTGGGACCGATCACGATCAGCGCCACGATGCCAATCACCAAAAGCTCGGTCCAGCCGATATCGAACATGCCACACCCCGCGAAAGATCATGCCCGCCCACCATCAGGCGGTGCCTTGGCCCGGACAGCGGACCCGTCCGGTTCAGACCTTGTCTTTCTCGACCGGCGTCACATCCTTGGCCGCGTCTGCGGCGGCGTTTTCAACTTCGGCTTTGCCTTCGTTCACGCCTTTCTTGAAGGCGGTGATGCCCTTGCCAACTTCGCCCATCAGCGAGGAAACCTTGCCCCGCCCGAAAAGCACCAGAACCACAACGGCGATCAGCAACAGCTGCCACGGACCCATCTGCATCGTCTTACCCTCCGAATGCGGCACCGCGCCGCGGGTTGGGATGAAATTCGCCCATGCCCGTCCCCACCGCAAGGCCAGAGGCGCACATCACCCGCCGCGCGCCGCAGATTGCTGCCAGTTATTTGTCAGTTGCCTCGTACCGTGCCATGATTGCCCCCATGAACCGCAACGACAGATTGTTCGACCTGATCCAGATCCTGCGCGACGGTCGGCTGCACCGCGCCGCCGACCTTGCCGAACGACTCGGAGTGTCCACCCGCACGGTCTGGCGCGACATGGCGCTGCTGGCCGAAAGCGGCCTGCCGGTAGAGGGAGAGCGCGGCGTGGGCTATATCCTGCGCGGCCCCATAACCCTGCCCCCGCTGATCCTGACGGATGACGAGATGGCCGCCCTGAACCACCTGCTGACCTTGGCCGCCGCCCATGCCGAAACCGGCATCTCGCGCGGCGCGGCCAGCCTTGCAGCCAAGATCAAGGCCGTGCTGCCCCAGGGCTGAGGTGCGCGCCCATCTTCACCATGATCCAAATACCCAAATCCGCACGTGGGGCTGCAGGCCGCGCAGGGGTATTTGGGTCATGGTGAATGCAGAAGTCAGGCCCGGAATCAGGCCCGGAACACGAAACAGCGGTCGCGGCGGATCATCAGCCACAACACCGTGCCCGGCTTGGGCAAGAACACCCCCGGCACCGAAGCGGTGAGGGTGGAGCCGTCGAACTCCATGCGAAACTCCACCAGACTTTCGCGGCCCAGAAACCGGGCGCGGGTCACCGTGCCGCGGGCGGGGGTGCCGTCCATCGGCGTGGGATTGGGGCCGCGGCCGGCGCGGTCAAAGTCGATCTTCAGATGCTGCGGACGGATCACGATCTCGACCGCCCCGCCATCGGCATGGCCAGGGGTCAGAAAGTCGCCAAACGGCGTCGGAGTCAGCGCCCCGCGGCTGATGCCGCGAATCACGTTGATATCGCTGAAGAAGGCTGCGGCAGCGCGGTCCACCGGGCTGTTGTAGACGTTGTAAGGGCTGCCGCGTTGAACGATCTGCCCGCCGCGCATCAGCGCGATCTCGTCGGCCATGCGCAGCGCCTCGTCCGGTTCATGGGTGACCAGCAGGACCGCCGCGCCCTCGGATTTCAGAATATCCAGTGTGGTGTCGCGGATGCCATCGCGCAGCCGGTTGTCGAGGCCCGAGAACGGCTCGTCCATCAGCATGACCTGCGGCCGCGGTGCCAGCGCGCGTGCCAGCGCCACCCGCTGCTGCTCGCCCCCTGACAGCTGGTGCGGGTGCTTTTCGCCATAGCCGTGCAGATTGACGCGCTCCAGCAACTCGGTCACCCGCGCGGCCTTGGCCGACCGGTCGCCCGACAGGCCGAAGGCCACGTTTTCCGCCACCGTAAGATGCGGAAACAGCGCGAAATCCTGAAACATCAACCCCACGCCGCGCGCCTCGGGGGGCAGGTTGCGGCCGCGGGCAAAGACCTGCACACCGTCGATCAGGATCTCGCCCGAGTCGGGCGTCTCGACCCCAGCGATCATGCGCAGCGTGGTCGATTTGCCGCAGCCCGAAGGCCCCAGCAGGCAGGTCACCTGTCCCGGCGCGATGGACAGCGACAGGTCATTGACCACCTGCTGGCCGTGAAAGCGGCGCGACAGGCCGCGAACCTCAAGGCGCGGAGGCTGGGACACGGGCAAAATCCTTGGTGTTTCCGTCAGTCATTGCCAGTAACAGCCGCGCCGCGCCGCGGCAACTCACATCGTCAGGTTGGTGGCCCCGCCATCGAGCAGGATGTTCTGGCCGACGATGAAGCCGGCATGCTGGCTGCACAGGAAGGCGCAGGTGGCGCCAAATTCGGCCGGGGTGCCATAGCGGCCGGCAGGGATCGTGGCCATCCGCTGCGCCCGCGCCGCATCGACGCCGATACTTTGCGCCTTTGCCAAGCCCTGATCCAGCGCCGCGGCCCGGTCGGTGTCATGCAGGCCCGGCTGCAGGTTGTTGATCGTCACACCATGGCCCGCCACCTGCCGCGCCGTGCCGGCGACATAGCCCGTCAAGCCCGCACGCGCCGCGGTCGACAGGCCCAGAACAGCGATCGGTGCCCGCACCGCCGAAGACGTGATGTTGACCACCCTTCCCCAACGGCGCGCGATCATGCCCGGCAGGGTGGCGGTCATCAGCGCCACCGGCGCCAGCATGTTGGCGTCCAGCGCGCGGATGAAATCGTCGCGCGTCCAGTCGGACCAGAGACCGGGCGGCGGCCCGCCGGCATTGGTCACGAGAATGTCCAGGTCGCCCGCGGCCGCCAGAACCTGCGCCTGCCCGGCCTCCGTCGTGACGTCGGCAGCGACTTCGATCACCTCGACGCCATAGCGGTCACGGATCGCCTGTGCCGTCAGAGCCAGGGCTTCGGCGCCACGGGCGTTCAGCACCAGATTCACGCCGGCCTCGGCCAATGCCTCGGCACAGCCGCGACCCAGCCCCTTGCTCGCGCCGCAAACCAGCGCCCGTTTGCCCCTGATGCCCAGATCCATAACGCCTCTCCCTGTTCGTCAGGCAGAACGTAGCGCCCGGCGGAGTGCGGCGAAAGTGCCGATGTCACGAAATTTCCCCTTTTCCGCCCTTGCCATATCGGCTTTGGCGCGCAGAACACCGGTTGGTTTGCAGAAGACAGGATCCATGACCGTCGAGGCCCCACCCTCCACCCCCCAAAGTTGCCAGGTCTTTCCGGCCGAGGCCCTTTATGTCGTGCAGGGGGTGGCACAGGGCGACAGCCTCGCCGGGCCGGACGAGGTCTGCCCCGGCGACATCTATGCGCTGGAGGCGGCGGTCAAGCCGCTGCGTCTGCGTCTGGTCGCAAACCGCGTGGCGCCCGGGTCAGAGTTTGGCAACCCCGGCGCAGCCACCACCATGCTGGCCCGTTACACGCTGATGGATGATGAGGGCGGACGTTTGGAATTGATGGTGATCGGGGTCGAGGGCGCGGGGCTTTGCGTTCTGCCCCTTTCGCCGGTCAGCCGCGCCATGGAGTATACGCTGGTCAAGGTCGAGCCCGCCCCCGAGGCCGCCGCCGTGACCGACTTGCTCTGCATCTCGTTTGCCCGCGGCACGATGATCACCATGGCCGATGGCAGCCAGCGCGCGATCGAGACGCTGACCCCCGGCCTCAGGGTGCTGACCCGCGATCACGGGCCGCAACCCGTGCAGTTCATGGGACAGGCCACGCTGCGGGCGGTCGGTGCCTTTGCCCCGGTGGTGATCACGTCCGGCACGATGGGCAATGCCGGCGATCTGATCGTCAGCCAGCATCACCGGATGTTCCTGTATCTGCGCAACCGCGCGCCCGGCGTGCCCACGGCCGAGTTGCTGGTGCAGGCCCGCCATCTGGTCGATGGCGAGCAGGTGTTTATCCGCGAGGGTGGATTTGTCGATTATTTCAGCATCGTCTTTCCCAGGCACGAGATCATCTATGCCGAGGGCATCCCCGCCGAAAGCCTGATGGTCACCGAGGCCGTGCTGAACCGCCTGCCGGCGGACCTTGCCCATGAGGTCAAGACCCGCTTCCCCGGCCTCAACCAGAACCAGCATTTCGGCACCGAGGCGCAAGGGGCGATGCTGGACAGCATCAAGCCCTTCGGTGGCGGCACGAACCGCTGACCGCGTTGCGTCACGGCCGCCTTCGCGCTATGGGCAGCGCATGACCAACCGCGCCCCCCTCCCGCCCGAAATCGCCCGCCGTCGCACCTTCGCGATCATCGCCCACCCGGACGCCGGCAAGACCACGCTGACCGAAAAGTTCCTGTTGTTCGGCGGCGCGATCCAGATGGCCGGACAGGTGCGCGCCAAGGGCGAGGCGCGGCGGACGCGCTCGGACTTCATGAAGATGGAGCAGGACCGTGGCATCTCGGTCTCGGCCTCGGCGATGTCGTTCGACTTTCGCCAGTATCGCTTCAATCTGGTCGACACGCCCGGCCACTCTGATTTTTCCGAGGACACCTACCGCACCCTGACCGCGGTGGATGCCGCGGTGATGGTGATCGACGGGGCCAAGGGGGTGGAAAGCCAGACGAGGAAACTGTTCGAGGTGTGCCGGCTGCGCGACCTGCCGATCCTGACCTTTTGCAACAAGATGGACCGCGAGGCGCGCGACACCTTCGAGATCATCGACGAGATCCAGGAAAGCCTCGCGATCGACGTGGCGCCGGCCAGCTGGCCAATCGGCTCGGGCCGCGATTTTCTGGGCTGCTACGACCTTCTGAACGACCGGCTGGAGCTGATGGACCGCGCCGACCGCAACCGCGTGGCCGAAAGCATCGAGATCAAGGGGCTGGACGATCCGAAACTGGCCGAACATGTGCCCGCGGACATGCTGGCCAGGCTGCGCGAAGAGATCGAGATGGCGCGCGAGCTTCTGCCCGCCTTCGACCGCGACGCGCTGCTGAACGGCTCGATGACGCCGATCTGGTTCGGCTCGGCAATCAATTCATTCGGCGTGAAAGAGCTGATGGACGGCATCGGCACCTACGGCCCCGAGCCGCAACCCCAGCCCACGACCGAACGCAAGGTCATGCCGGACGAAAAACCGGTGACGGGATTTGTGTTCAAGGTGCAGGCCAACATGGACCCCAAGCACCGCGACCGCGTGGCCTTCGTGC
>CAYTMV010000008.1:0-57671 GCA_964439015.1 uncultured Gemmobacter sp. | reverse complement strand
GCATCGTGGGCTTTCACCCCGAGGTGACGAATTTCATGTTCGCCAACGGCTTTTCGGGCCACGGCCTGCAGCAGTCACCCGCCACCGGCCGCGGCGTGATGGAGTTGATCGTGCATGGCGGGTTTCGCACGCTGGACCTGTCGCCCATGGCCTATGAACGCATTCCGGCAAACCGCCCCTTCATGGAAGATGCCGTGATCTGATCCAGATCACGGCATCCCGATATGCTGCAAATGTCGATGATGTCAGATGACGGCTTTTTCGAGGAAGGGCCGCCCTTCCTGGATACGTTCATAGCCGACCTCGGACAGATCGAGGCTGCGGTATGCGCCGTAGATCAGCAGCTCGGCCACGCCGCGCCCGGCGGCGGGGCCTTGTTGCAACCCGTGCCCGGAAAAGCCATTGGCAAAGATAAAGTTTGTCACCTGCGGATGGCGACCGACGATCAGGTTGTGATCGAGACTGTTGAAATCGTAATGCCCGGCCCATTGGTTGACCACCTTGATCGCCTCGAAGGCGGGCGCGCGTTCGGCGAGGGTTGGCCAGACCTGATCCTCGAATTCGGTCCAGCGCGGCTCAAAATCGTCCCAGTCGACCGCGGGGTCTTCCAGCGGCGGGGCGCCCGACAGGAAGAACCGCCCCTCGGGCCGGCAGAACACGCCGGATGGATCTATCATCAGCGGCAGGCGACCACCATTCACCGTCGCGCTGCCCTCGGGCGTTCTGGCGCAATCGAAGACGAAGATCGTGCGCTTACGCGGTTCGACCGGGACATCCAGCCCCGCCATGCGCGCCGTCAGCGCCGCCCGCGGACCCGAGGCATTGACCACCGACCCGGCCTGCACGCTTGCGCCGGATTTCAGCGTGACACCCGTCACCCGGTCGCCCGCGCGCGAAATCGCCACCACCTCATCGGCGATGTAGTCCACGCCCAACTCGCGCGCCTTGGCCTTGAAGCCGTTCATCAGCCCGGTGTTGGAAAACCAGCCCTCGCCCGATTGGCCATAGCTCGCCAAACGGATGTCATCGACATTCAGATGCGGGAAGGCGCGGTGCAGATCCTCTTGCCCCCACAGCACCACATCCGCGCCGCAAGCCCGCTGCACCTCATGGTTTTCGCGCAGCGTCTGTTCCTGTTCGGCGGTGTTGGCGAGAAAGAGGTAACCGCCCTGATGAAAGTTCAGATCGGGCGGCCCCTCGCCCGCGACCTGCATGGTCCGGGCAAAGTCGCGGATGAAGGCGCTGCCGAACTGGCTGATCTTCACATTGATCGGGTTGGAGAACTGCACCCGGATCGAGGAGGACGACAGCGAGGTCGCGGCATGGCGATAGCTCGGGTCGCGTTCGACCACCAGGACCGAACCGTTGAAATCCGGGTTTGACGCCAGAAAATACGCAACGGCCGAGCCGATGACGGCCCCGCCCACGATCACCACGTCGTAGGATGCCTTCATTTCGCGGCCTCGTCATCCGGGTGACCCAGATCGACAAACCAGCCGCCCAGATGCTGCACCGCCGTCGCCTTCGGATCGGGAACCGGGGTGCGGGCTTCGACCGCGGCGCGGAAGGCTTCGCTGTTGTCTTGGGGCAGATATCCGAGATGATTGGCCAACCGGTTATCGACCGGCTTGACCGCGTTGTCGGAAATCCCGAAGGAGACCGTAAAGCCCACGCGTGGCGCCGTCAGGGCTGCGGCCGTCAGGCGGTTACAGTCCTCGAAGGACAGCCAGGACCACAGCATCCGACGGTCTGCCGGTTCCGGGAAGGACGAAAAGATCCGCAGCGCCACGGTTTCGATGCCGAACTTGTCCCAGTAGAGGCGGCCCAGATCCTCGACGAAACATTTCGAGAGACCATACAGCCCGTCTGGCCGATGCGGCGCGTTCGCGTCGATGTGATCCTCGAGCCGATGAAAGCCGATCGCATGCACGGACGAGGCATATACCACCCGCCGAACACCATGTTTTCGGGCCGCTTCATAGATGTGATAACTGCCGCGAATGTTGGAATCGAGGATCTCCTGCCACGGCCGCTCAAGCGGGGCGCCCCCGAAATGCACGATGGCGTCGCAGCCCTCCGCGGCTGCCAGCACCGCGGCCTCATCAGCCAGATCGAAGGATACGCTTTCCTCATTGTCGGCCAGATCGGCGATGCCATTTCGGCTTGCCAGACGCAGCTTGCGCGCCAGCGGGGCAAGGCCGCGCCGCAATTCGCTCCCAAGGCGGCCTGCGGCACCGGTGATCAGGATGGTATCGTAAGGATGGGTCATTTTGCCTCCGAAAGGGCTGCCACGGCGCGGCCGATCCGGGCAATGGCCTCGGTCAGCACGGCGTCAGATGTCGCGGTAGAGATGCGAAAGAAGGGCGAGAGGCCATAGGCCGAGCCGGGGACAGACGAGACATGCCCCTCGGCCAGCAGATAGTCGGCGACGGCCACATCATCGGTCAGCACATCCCCCTTGGGTGTGCGTTTGCCGATCAGGCCGGCACAGCCGATATAGGCATAAAACGCGCCTTCCGGCGGCGGCAGGGTCAGGCCGGGGATCCTGCCGATGCCCGCAACCACCAGATCGCGCCGCCGTTCAAACGCAGAGCGAAACGCACCCACGCAATCCTGCGGACCGGTCAGCGCGGCCAGGGCGGCCGCCTGCATCGGTGCCGCGACCGAGGTGCAGGATTGGCTTTGAACCGTGGTCATGGCCTTGATCAGCGGTCCAGGACCGGCCGCGTAGCCCACCCTCCACCCGGTCATGGCATAGGCCTTGGCCACGCCGTTCACGATCAGCGTGCGCGATTTCAGATCCGGGCAGGCCTGACCAAAGGACACGAACGCGCGCCCGTCAAAGATGATATGTTCATATATCTCGTCCGACAGGATCAGCACATGGGGGTGGCGGGACAGGACCGCCCCCAACGCCTGCAATTCCTCGCGGCTGTAGACCGCACCGGAAGGATTGCCCGGCGCATTCAGAAACAGCCATTTCGTGCGCGGGGTGATTGCCGCCTCCAGCACCTCGGGTGTCAGACGAAACCCCGCCGCGGCGCTGCAGACCGGCGTCACGGGCACCCCGCCCAGCAGCTTCACCATCTCGGGGTAGCTGACGAAATAGGGGGCGGGCAGGATTGCCTCATCGCCCGCGTTCAGCGTTGCCATCAGCGCGTTGAAGATGATCTGCTTGGCGCCGTTTGCCACCACGATGTCATCGGGGCCGTAGTCGAGGCCGTTCTCGCGCCTGAACTTTTCAGCCACCGCCGCCCGCAGCGCCGGCGTCCCGGCCGAGGCTGTGTAAAGCGTCTCGCCCCGCAGGGCTGCCGCGTGGGCGGCTTCGGCCACATGAGGGGGCGTGGGAAAATCCGGCTCGCCCAGACCCAGATCAATCACATCCACCCCGGTTGCGCGCAGGGCCTTGGCCGCCATAGAGGCCGCCATCGAAGCCGAGGGTTTCACCGCGGCCAGGCGGCCCGCCACATAGGTCATTTGCGATCTCCGCTTACATAGCCTTTCAGGATGTCATTCGCCCGGGCCTGCGGGTCGCGCCGCGCCGGATCGCCATAACCGCCGCCGCCGGGCAGATGCAGCACCAGTTTGCGCCCCGCAGGCACATGCTGCCAGCCCTTGGGCTTCAGTCGGGTGCCATCATCCAGCGCCGCCATGCCCGGCGCCCCGTCCTGCCCGCCATCCCGACCGCGCGGAGCGTTCTGGATGCGGTCGAACATCGCCGAGAACTCGAATTCATAGCCCTCGGCCGGGGCGATCTCGATGATCTGACCCAGACCACCACGATACTGGCCATCGCCGGCGGAATCCGGGCGCAGCTCCTTGCGCCAGATCACGACGGGGCCGGTGTGTTCCGTGGCCTCGATCGGCATGGTCATCACCCCCGAGGGGAAGGCCGTGGCGTTCAGCCCGTCCTGTTGCGGCCGCGCGCCCATCCCGCCCGAGTTGAACATCAGGATCTCGGCCCTGCGCCCGTGCTGTCCAGCAGCAGGGCTGACCGACATGTGGATGTTCCACAACGCGCCCGAGCCTTCGGCAAGGATCCTGCCCGGCAGCGCCTGCGCCAGCGCCCCGAACACAAGGTCAGGCACCATGTGGCCGAAGACGTGCCGCAGGCTGACCGGCGCGGGCCGCGGGGCGTTCAGGATGTTTTCCGGCGAAGACACGGTAAACGGCTCAAGCGAGGCCCAGTTGTTCGGGATATCCGGGGCCACCACGCATTTCATCGCATAGCAGGCATAGGCCTTGGTATAGATGATCGGCACATTGATGCCCCAGCGGCTGATGCCGTCGGTCCCGCCGAAATCGACATTGACGCTGCCATCCCGCGTCTCCAGCGTCACCATCAGCTTTACCGGCGCGTCATAGCCATCCGTGACCATCACATTGGTCCATGACCCACGCGGCAGGGCCGCGATCCGCTCAAGCGTGGCAGCCCGAGTGCGGGCGAAGATGAAGCTGCCCAGATCTTCAAGCGTGTCGAGACCGATCTCGTCCATCATCGCGATCAGACGGTTGTGGCCCACATCGTTACACGCCGCGAGCGAATAAAAATCGCCGATCACCTGATTGGCCTCGCGCACATTGGTGCGCAGGATGCGGATGAGATCGGCATTTACCACGCCGCGCTCGGCGAATTTCATGATCGGGATCTGGATGCCTTCCTCGTAGACCGACTTGCCATCGGCCCCGAAGCCCCGCCCGCCCACATCGACCACATGCGCCGTGCAGGCGAAAAACCCCACCAGCCGATCGCCCTTGAAGCTGGGCGAGACCATGGTGATGTCATGCAGGTGCCCGGTGCCTTTCCACGGGTCATTGGTGACATAGGTGTCGCCGGGGAACATGTTCTCGCGGCCGATTTCGGCGATGAAGTGCAAGACCGCCTCGGCCATGGTGTTGACGTGGCCCGGCGTGCCGGTCACGGCCTGCGCCAGCATCCGCCCCTCGGGGTCGAAGACGCCGGCCGACAGATCGCCCGCCTCGCGCACCGACGTGGAAAATGCGGTGCGCAGCAGCGTCATGGCCTGTTCTTCCACAACGGAAATCAGGCGGTTCCACATGACCTGCATATGGATTTCACGGGTCTGGTCGGACATCAGACGATCTCCTTGCGAAGCATCAGAAGCGAGCCGTCGGATTGCATGACGACATCGAAGGGGGCGGTCACGACAGTCGAGGTCTCGCGCTCTACGACCACGGCGGGGCCCGAAATCCGGTCGCCGGGGGCGAGTTTGTCGCGCGACACGATCCCGGTTTGCAAAGTGCCCGCCGAGGAAGGATCAAAAACCGCGCGCGACTGGGGTACCGCGATGCGGCGGGTGCCATGCGTCAGCGTTGCAGGCTCGGGCGCCGGGCGCTCGTCGGCGGCCTTGACCGAGATTGTGACGATCTCGATCTCAAGCCCCGACAGGCCGTCGATGGTGCGTCCGAAAAAGCGGGCGTAAGCCTCGCGGAAACGGGCGCGGATCAGTTCGACATCTTCAGGCGTGAAGGCCCGGTCGGGCAGCGGCACCGGGATTTCCCAGCCCTGCCCCCGGTAGCGCATGAAGGCCACGATTTCGAAATGGATCGGGCCATCGGTGCCCTGTCGCACAAATCCTTCCGCCGTGGCCTTCAGATCGGCAATCAGAAGGTTGACGGCACCGGCGTCAAAACTGCCAAGGCCGATCATGCGTGACGCCAGGGATTCATAACCGAACGGCGCCTTCAGGAACCCGATGGCAGAGCCCACCCCCGCCCCCGGCGGGATCAGGCAGCGGTCGATGCCCAGCTTTTCGCACAAGCGGGCCGCGTGCAGCGGTGCTGCCCCCCCAAAGGCCACCATCATGTTGTCCGAAATGTTCTTGCCGTTTTCCACCGCATGAACCCGGGCGGCATTGGCCATGTTCTCATCCACAACCTCACCTACACCGAAGGCTGCCGATTGCGCCGAAAGTCCAAGCCGGTCGCCCACATGGGCCATGATCGCCTTGGCAGCCAGATCGGTTGACAGCCTGATCGCCCCCCCCGCGAAGTTATCGGGATCGAGCTTGCCCAGGATCAGATCGGCGTCGGTGATCGCCGGCCGCTGGCCGCCGCGCTGATAGCAGGCAGGGCCCGGCTCGGAGGCGGCGCTTTCCGGGCCGGTCTGGATCCGGCCCATGGCATCAACCCAGGCAATCGACCCACCCCCCGCGCCGATCTCGATCATCTCGATCACCGGGATGGAAATCGGCATGCCCGAGCCTTTTGCAAAGCGCGTCGTGCGCGCCACCTCAAAGGACCGCGCGGTCTTGGGCGCAAAATCCTCGATCAGGCAGATCTTGGCGGTGGTGCCGCCCATGTCGTAACTCACGACCTTTCCGAGGCCAAAGCGTCGCGCCACGTCGGCTGCAAAGATCGCCCCACCCGCAGGCCCGCTTTCGACCAGACGCACGGGAAACTCGGCTGCGGTCTCGACCGAGACCAGCCCGCCGCCGGAGTGGATCATGAAGACCGGGCAGGTGGAACCCTTTTCCGCCAGCCGCACCTGCAGACGCTCCAGATAGCTGGCCATCTGCGGGCGCACATAGGCATTGGCGCAGACGGTATTGAAGCGTTCGAACTCGCGCATCTGCGGCGAGACTTCGGACGAGATCGAGATCGGCAGATCGACCTTGGCGGCGATGATCTCGCGCGCACGGGCCTCATGCTGCGGGTTCAGGTAAGCATGGATGAAGCCGATGGCCACGGCACCAAAGCCGCCCGCCGCGATCCGGTCGGCGATTGCCTCGACCGCGGCCTCGTCCAGCGGTGCCAGCACGCGCCCATCCGCGCCAATGCGCCCAGCCACGGTAAAGCGATCCTCGCGCGGAACCAGCGGTGTGGGCAGGGTCAGGTTCAGGTCGTATTGGTCAAAGCGGCTTTCGGTGCGCATCTCGATCACGTCCCGGAAGCCCTCGGTGGTGACAAACGCGGTGCGCGCCCCGCGACGTTCGATCAACGCATTGGTGGCCAGCGTGGTGCCGTGGATCACGATCTCCAGGTCGCCATAGCCAACGCCCGCCTCGGCGAGAACGATGTCGATGCCGTCGAGAATGGCCTGCTCGGGGGCGGTGTAGTTGGTCAGAACCTTTGTCGAAAAGATCCTTCCCCGCAGGTCCAGGGCAATATCGGTAAAGGTGCCGCCAATATCGGCCCCCAGTCTGATGGACGAATTCATGCGGTTTCCTTTGCTTTCAGCGCGGCGGCGCGCATCTGCGACAGAGTCTGACGCGGCGTCAGCGCCTCGGGGGAGATCACAAGGTCAAGCACGGCCCCCGTGGCCGATGCCCGCGCCCGGGCAAAGGCCGCGGGGAAATCATCGGTATTTTCAACGCGCTCGGCATGCATGCCATAGGCCTTTGCCAAGGCCACAAAGTCGGGATTCACCATGTCGGTGCCCGAAACCCGGGCCGGGTAGGTGCGCTCTTGATGGGCACGGATCGTGCCGTAGATGCCGTTATTGAGCAAAAGCACGATGGGCTGGGCGCCATATTGCAGGCCAGTGGCCAGTTCCTGGCAATTCATCTGAAAGTCGCCATCGCCGGCAAAGCAGACGACCGTGCGATGCGGATCGGCAACCTTGGCTGCGATCGCGGCCGGCAGACCATAGCCCATGGCACCCGATTGCGGCGCAAGAAGCCGGGCCTCGGGCCCGAACTTGTAGAACTTGTTGGGCCATACGGTGAAGTTGCCGGCCCCGTTCGTCAGGATTGCATCGGCGGGCAACACATCGCGCAAATGCGCGGTCGCCACCCCCATATCGACCGGGGACGGCAGAGGCGGCAGATCAAAGCCCGCCTCCCAGGCTGCCCGCGCCTGCGCGCGCCAGTCGGCCCAATCCCCGCGCACTTCCCGCAGCGCCGCGGCAAAGGCGTTTGGCCCGGCCTGAATGCCCAGCGTCGGTTGATAGATCTTGCCGATTTCGCGGTCAGATGCGTGGACATGGATCAACGTTTGCCGCGGAACCGGCACCGACAGGAGGGTGTAGCCGTCGGTCGTCATCTCGCCAAACCGGACGTTGATCGCTAGGATCGTATCGGCCTCGGTAATCAGGCGGCGCACATGGGCAGGCATGCCCACCCCGGCCTCGCCAGCATAGACGGGCGAAAAATTGTCGAACTGGTCCTGATAGCGGAAGGCCGCAACGACCGGAATGTCGCTGGCCTCGGCAAAGGCTTGCAACGCGCGGCGCCCCTCAGAACTCCAGTTGCAGCCCCCCATCAAGATCAGCGGACGCCTGGACGCCGCCAGCATCGCGCCGACTTCGGCCACGGTCGCGGCATCGGGGGCGGGTTCGCGGATCACCGCCATGCCCGTCAGCGGTGCGGCATCGGTCAGGCTGGCCAGCATGTCCTCGGGCAAGGCTATGACGACCGGACCCGGCCGCCCGCTCAGCGCCGTGGTCCAGGCCCGGGCGAGGATCTCGGGGATACGATCCACGTCATCGATCTCGACCGCCCATTTCGCCATGGATCCGAAAACGGCGCGATAGTCGATTTCCTGAAACGCCTCGCGGCCTTTCATGTCCGTGCCGACCTGGCCGACAAACAGCAGCATCGGCGCCGAATCCTGCATCGCCGTATGCACGCCGATCGACGCATTGGTGACGCCCGGACCGCGTGTCACCATGCAAATCCCAGGCTGGCCGGTCAGCTTGCCCCAGGCTGCCGCCATGAAGGCTGCCCCGCCTTCATTCCGGCAGTTCACAAAATCAAGCCGACCTTGCGTGTCATGCAGCGCGTCAAGCACCGCGAGATAGCTTTCGCCCGGCACCCCAAAGGCCTTGCGGGCCCCAAGCGCCACCAGACTGTCCACCAGCACCTGTCCGCCGTTTCGTTTCATCAATTCATCCCCTTC
This sequence comes from uncultured Gemmobacter sp., assembly GCA_964439015.1. Taxonomy (GTDB): domain Bacteria; phylum Pseudomonadota; class Alphaproteobacteria; order Rhodobacterales; family Rhodobacteraceae; genus Gemmobacter. The sequence continues at coordinate 48,812 of CAYTMV010000008.1, read as the reverse complement.
CTGACCGCAACACATCCACGCGCGCGACAAGTTCGTCAGGGCATTCTTGCAATCCAGACCGGTCAGGAAAACAAACTTCTGCCAAAGATGAAAAACTTTTTCTTTCCATTTGTTCACCCGGCGAAGATGTAGGCGGTTTTGACAGAGGTGTAGAAATCCATCGCCATGCGGCCCTGCTCACGCCCACCGAGGCTTGAGGCCCCGCGGCCGCCGAAGGGGACATGATAGTCGACCCCAGCCGTGGGCAGGTTGACCATGACCATCCCCGCCTTTGACCGGCGGCGGAACTCGGTCGCCTCGCGCAACGATCCCGTGCAGATCCCAGAGGAAAGGCCAAATTGAGTATCATTGGCGACGGCGACGGCTTCTTCGAAATCCGAGACCGCAATCACGGCGGCACAGGGACCAAAGATCTCCTCCTGGGCCACACGCATGGAATTGCGCGCGCCCAGAAACAGCGCCGGGTTTTGAAAGGTTCCGGGCATGTCCAGCCGCTCGCCTCCCAGCACCTCGCACCCCTCTTCCGCCGCGATGCGCACATATTCAAGGTTACCCGCAAGCTGCGCCTCGGACACGACCGGGCCGATTTGCGTGTCAGGCTGCAGCGGATCGCCGATCCGCAGGGCCGCCATCGCGGTCACCAGTTTTTCGACAAAGGCGTCATGGATCCTTGCCTCGACGATAAGCCGGGATGACGCCGTGCAGCGTTGCCCGGTCGAGAAGAACGCGCCGTTCAGGCAAGCCGCCACCGCCAGATCCATATCCGCCTGCGCGGTCACGATCATGGGGTTCTTGCCCCCCATCTCGAGCTGGACCTTCTTCATGCCGCGCGCACAATCCACCGCGATACCGCGGCCCACACGTTCCGACCCGGTGAACGAAATTGCCGCCACGCCCGGATGGGTGACCAAGGCGCTGCCGATCTCTGATCCGCGCCCCATGACCAGGTTGAAAACGCCGGCGGGACATCCCGCCTCGGCGAGGATCTGCGCCAGCAAATGTGCACAGCCGGGCGTCTGATCTGCGGGCTTCAGGATGACGGCATTGCCCGCAGCAAGCGCCGGCGCAGCCTTCCAGGCAGGAATGGCGATGGGAAAATTCCACGGTGTGACAAGACCCACAACCCCGAGAGGCTCGCGCGACACTTCCGCTTCGACCCGGTCGCGCAAGGAGGCAAGCTTTTCGCCCGGATTGCGCAGCGCCTCACCCGCATAGAAGTGAAACAACTGCGCCGCCCGCAGCGCCTCGCCTTTGGCCTCAGCAAGCGTCTTGCCCTCTTCGCGCGCCAGAAGACGGCCCATGTCGTCGACTTTTGCCAGCAGCAGATCGCCCACCCGACGCAACACGTCGGCGCGCAACTGTGGCGAGGCGGCGGCCCAGCCGGGCTGAGCCGCCCGCGCAGCCTCGACCGCCTGATCGACATCGGCGGCGCTGCCGCGGGCGTAGAGGCCGATCAGGTCTTCAGGATTGGCCGGGTTGCGATTTTCGCTGCGCCCTTCTGTGGGCACCCATTGGCCGTTGATGAAATTGCACTGCAGTTCAGTCATGTTTTCGTCCGCTGTCATGTGCGACACGGGCGCAAGCCCTGCCCTTCGGCAAAATTATTGACCAAAGGCGCGGGGAGAACCGCAAAGAACCGTTTGAAAATGGAAACCTTTTCTTTTGCTTCTGCGCGACATGGCCTATGCCCGCACCTTTCAAGTGCAGGCCATCGCGTCTTTTCCTTCACGGGCTATCCGTCCTCTCGTTCCAAGCCTTCACCGCGGGACGGATTGCGCTGTCGCGGTCAATTCCGGGACCAGGGTGAACAGATCGCCCACCCGTCCATCGTCTGCGACCCGGAGGATCGGGGCTTCGTCGTCCTTGTTGATGGCGACGATGACCTTGGAGTCCTTCATCCCCGCCAGGTGCTGGATCGCGCCCGAGAGGCCGACCGCCATGGAAAGCTGCGGGGCCACCGCCTTGCCGGGCTGGCCGACGTGCCAGTCGTTGGGCCGGTCCGAGGCCGCAACCTAGTCCTCGACCCAGGACGACAGCGCCGGAATCGCCACCAGCAGGCACGCCGCGCCCGGCGAGGCCACGCCCGTCAACGCTTTTGCAACCGACTCGGTGGCAAGCTGGCCACCGTTCACATCCGCCAGACGAAGAACAGCCATCACAGGACCCCCGCTTGATCTTTCAGTGTCGCGATCAGCTTTTCAACCGATCCAACCTTGACCCCGGCCTTGCGGCCCGCGGGCTGGGTGGTCTTGACCACCGTCAGCCGCGGCGTCACGTCCACCTTGCAGAGTCTCCATACTGCACAGTTCCGTCCCTCACATCCGGCCGCGCAGGGCTTGCGGATCATAGGGCGACTCCGGGATCACCCGGGCCTTGCGCCGCTGGCCCAGAACCGGGATCTCCAGCTCGGTCCCCGGCACGGCCAGTTCCACCGGCAGGATCGCAAGGGCAACATCATGCCCCAGCGTCCAGCCATAGGTGCCAGAGGTGACCCGGCCGACCAGCTTGCCCTCGTGGTAAACGCCTTCGTGGATCAGCGTGCTGGCGCCATCGGTTTCAACCCGCAGGGTGACAGAGCGCCGCGCGATACCCTTTTCCTTGAGCGTCACCAAGGCCTCCCGGCCGATGAAATCGCCTTTTTCCAGTCGGATGAAGCGGTCGAGCGCGCTTTCCCAGGCGTTGAGTTCGGGGTTCATGTCGCGATACATCGCCCGATAGGATTTCTCGAGACGCAGGCTTTCCAGCGCGTGATAGCCGATCAGCCGCAGGCCGTGCGCCTCGCCCGCCTTCAGGATCGCTTGCAGCAGGCCGCGCTGATAGGGCATCGGATGATAAAGCTCCCAGCCCAGCTCACCCTCATAATTCACCCGCAGCAGGCGCACGTCGGAGGCCAGCGCCACCGTCCCCGTCTGGACCGAAAACGGCGGGAAAGCCTCGTTTGACAGATCTAGTTCGGTCAGGCTTTGCAACACCTCTCGCGCCTTGGGACCGACGACTGTGAAGCAGCCGCGCGCATCCGTGACATTGCGCAGCGTGACCGAGCCGTCTTTCGGCAGCAGCCTGGACAGATCATCAAAGTTCCAGCGCTCGGCGCGCGGGGTCGAGATCAGGTAGAACACGCCGCCCGGCAATTGCGCCACGACATATTCGGCCTGCACACCGCCCGCCGGCGTCAGGTGATGGCTGAGGTTGACCCGCCCGACCTTCGGCAGCGTGTTGGCCAGAACACCGTCAAGCCAGGCACTGGCACCGGGGCCCGAGACTTCGAACTTGGTCATCGCGGTCATCTCGACCAGACCGACAGCGTTGCGCACCGCGGCCACTTCCTCGCCGATATACTTTCCCTTGGCCGTCCAGCGCCAGGAATACTGATCCTTGGCCTCGACGCCTTCCGGCGCGAACCAGTTGGGCACCTCCCACCCGTTCAGCACGCCCCAGACGGCCCCATGCGCGGTCAGCGTGTCATAGGAGGGCGCGGTTTTCTGCGGTCGGGCCGCCGGCATGTCCTGACCTGGAAAGTGCAGTTCGGCATGGGTTCCCCAGGCCTCGCGAACCTTGTGGCGGGTCCATTCCTTGTTGGCATGGCTGCCAAAGCGACGCGGATCGAGTTCGGAAGTGTCGAGGCTGTTGCCGCCCTCGACGATCCGCTCGGACAGGTAATAACCCAGCGCGCCGCCCCACAGGATGCCGCCCGGCACGCCCTCTGCCAGCCAGACATTCTCAAGCCCCCAGGCCGGACCCATCAGCGGCAGTTCATCCGGCGTCATCTGGAAAGGCCCGCGCACGTTGGACTTGATCCCCACCCGCGACAATGCCGGCACCAGATGCAGCGCCTGCTCCCAGTTCCAGGAGACCGCTTCGAAATCCTCTTCCAGCAGATCGGCGCCAAACCATTCCGGCACGCCGTTTTCGGCAAAAAGTTTCAGATGCTCGGTCCGCTCATAGGGGCCGAACATCAGACCGTCGCCCTCTTCGCGCAGATAGCCCTCAAAGCCCTCGTCGCGCAGGATCGGCATTTCCGGCAGGCCTTGGCGCTTGCGCTCGACGATTTCGGGCACGGCATCGGTGACCCAATATTGGTGGATGATCGGGATGGCGGGGATTTCCAGCCCCAGCATCGCGCCGGTCTGGCGGGCATAGTTGCCGGTGGCGCAGATCACATGGTCACAGACGATGTCGCCCCTGGTGGTCAGGATCTTCCACTCGCCCGAAGGCAGGCGCTTGAAGCCCTTCACCTCGGTGTTCAGCTCGATCTTCGCGCCCAGATCGCGCGCACCCTTGGCCATGGCCATGGTCACATCCGCCGGGGCGATATGGCCGTCATCGGGATGATAGAGGGCGGCCAGCATGTCCTTGTTGTTTTCCAGCAGCGGCCAGAGTTCGACGGCCTCCTTTGGCGTCACCAGCTCGGCGCGGATGCCCTGCACGGCGGCCACGTCCATGTAGCTCTTGTATTCGTCCAGGCGGTCTTTCGTGTTGGCGATCCGCAACTGGCCGCATTTGTGCCAGCCGACATGCTGGCCGGTCTCGGCCTCAAGCCCCTCGTAGATCTCGATCGTCTTCTGGATCATGCGACCGATATTGATCGAGCGTGCGTAGGACGGGATCAGGCCCGCCGCGTGCCAGGTGGAGCCCGCCGTCAGCTGCGTGCGCTCCAGCATCACGATATCGGTCCAGCCCCGTTTTGCCAGTCCGTAAAGAATACCAGCGCCGACGCACCCGCCACCGATCACGACTGCCCTTGCATGCGTTTTCATGGAGTCACTCTGTTTGAGACATTTTATCCCAGGCTATCGAAACTCAGAGCGGCTGAGACCTTGCCAAAAACTTGAGGTCTTCATAACCTGAAGCTATGCACAGGCTCCGATCCCTAGTTCCCTCCGCAAACTATCTCTTTGCGTTCGAGGCTGCCGCACGGCGGAAAAGCTTCACCGCAGCGGCGGACGAGCTGAATGTCAGCCAGCCAGCGGTTTCAAAAACGATCCGCCTTCTGGAGGAAGCGACGGGCCTCAAGTTGTTTCGTCGCCAGCATAACCAACTGGAATTGACCGCCGAGGGCGCGCGCCTCTATCGGGAGGTTCAGGAAAGTCTTGACCATCTCTACATGGTCATCGCCTCGCTCCAGCGCGAACATGCGACAGATCTGGTGCGCGTGTCCTTCTCGGCGTCTTTCGTGCAACTCTGGCTCTTGCCCCGTCTGCGCGATTTTCGCGACAAGCACCCCGAAGTGACGCTGCGCATCGAGGAGTCAAGCCGCGACGATCAGGATCTTGCGGCAGAGAATATCGACCTGTCGGCAAGGCTGGGATCCGGAAGCTGGCCCGGCATGCAAGCCTGGAAATTTGTCGCCGAGGAGGTGGTTCCGGTTTGCAGCCCGGATTATCTGGCCGCCCGCGGACCGATCACCACAGCGGCAGATCTTCTGAACCATCCGCTGCTGGATTTCGAGGAACGCTACCGCACGCGGATGGGCTGGTGGGAATGGCTGAAGGTTCACGGGGTTCGCATGACCCGCCGTCGCGAGAACGTCGTGTTCACCGACTTGCTCGGGTCCGTGAAGGCGGCGGCGCTTGGCGAAGGCATCGCGCTTGGCTGGCGCCATCTGGTCGAGGACTACCTTGCCTCGGGGCAACTGGTCACGCCGCTGCAAGAGACCTATCGCTCCGGGCATGCCGTCTATCTGGTGATGCCAGCGCAGCGCCCGGCCAAACGCGGCACGGAAGTGTTTCGCGATTGGCTGCTGGCCCAGGTAGAGGTCGGTTGACGGGTTTCCGTCCGATCTGAACGGTCATCGACCTGCAGGTGTTCGGCGCATATCGCGCGGCATCGCCCTGCCCTGCGCCCTGCTGGACCTGCGCTGCGCCGCGTTGCGGTCATCACGCAAATGCTGATCTTCCCCAACTTCGGGCGACATTCGACGCGGACGCAAAACTTGGGGATGGGCGCGGCGCAAACCACCCAAGGCTAATCCTCGATCGGGACCGGAAACTCGACCCTGAATTCCGGGCCAGAGGTGGGCGTCGTTATCAACAAGGTCCAGTGGCGGGCCACGGGCGGGGCATTGTGACTGACAACCCGCTTGAAGCCGGGGATGTTTACCGAGGCGGTGTAGCTGAAATAGGCATTCTTCCGTTCGAGGGGTTTGACCGGTTTTGGACCGACCGAGGCGGGCAGCCGGATCTGAAAAGGCAGTCCCTGCGATATGTCAGTCTCTGCAGGCACTTTGATCGTTTCGCTCCAGACCGGATAGGCGTCCCGCCGGAAGGGAGACGTCGCGGAATCGCGGGTGTCGTTTGTCTCGTGGATGTCAAAGCAGGTCAGCTTCACCGTCCAGTCGGCGGTGGGCGAAACCGGTCTTTCGAGCCGCAGGAGACCGGAAAGCTGGCTCCCAAGCGGCACCGGCGTGCGGCCCTTGATCTCCAGATCGGCAGCGCCGAAGGCCCTGGACCGCGCCCTCCAGCGCAGCGCCTTGACGACATGCCAGACTGCCACTGCGATGAACAAACCCTCGACCACGACCAACGGATTGAATTCAGGGTCGTTGATGTCCAAGACCCAAGGCCAGCCGAGCATCCAGCCCAGCCAGACAGCCGGTGCCGCGACCAGGGCGGCAATGATCCAACTCTGAACCGCCTGATCGCCAGGGTCTGATCTGTCGGAGTAGCCTGCCAAGAACGCCCCCTTTTCCCGCGCAAGGGCCAAAGACCCGCACGTTGACCAAAGGGTAACCCAAGGCGATGATTCCAAGAACCACCGTTTTCCGGGGGCGCGCCAGGCAGGGGGGCAACGGTTTGGACTGAGCCAGCCGTCTACCCTGCTGCAGGTCGCGGCAATCCGAAGCCATCGCCATGGCGGGGCTGCCCGCTTGATCTCCGGCCATCGCGGTCGCCGGCGACGTGGGTCTTCCAGTTTCTGCTGCGCCGGTCCCGCCGGTAGTGGTGTCCGTATTGCACCGGTCCTTTGCAACCTGATGAGCCAGCCCTGCCCGCTATGGTGCAGCGTCGCGAAAAGGAAACAGCGGGGCAGATCACGCCTCGGGGATCACCGCGGTCGCCTCGATCTCGACCTTGGCACGATCTTCGACAAGGTCCGCCACCTGAACCAGCGCCATGGCCGGATAGTGGCGCCCGATGACCTCCTTGTAGACACGACCCAACTCGCGCAGAGACCCAAGATATTCTTTCTTGTCGGTCACATACCAAGTCAGGCGCACCAGATGCTCGGGGCCCGCGCCCGCGCAGGCCAGCACTTCGACGATGCTTTTCAGGATCTGCTCGACCTGTTCGACCAAATCGTCGGTCTCGAACTCCTGCTGGGCATTCCAGCCGATCAGGCCGCCGGTAAACACCATCCGACCGCTGGCCGCGACCCCGTTGGAATAGCCGATCGCCGGCTTCCAATGCGAAGGATGCAGGAATTCATGGGGTTTGGCGGTCATGGCTGATGCTCCTGATAGGCAATGAGTTTGGCACGAATATGATCCGGCCAGCGGGCCGGACGGTGGTCTGGGGCAAGCCACACCAGCGTCAGGCGGGCCGTCAGCCGGTGTTCGCCCTCGCAGCGGGCGTCAAGGCGGAAGGTGACGGACGAGCCGCCCAGCCGTTCGACGACCAACTGCCAGTCCAGCACATCGCCCAGACGCGAGGGCGCCTTGAAATCGGTCTCGACCCGCGCGGTTGGCACGCCAATTCCATCATCCATCATGGCGTGGTAAGAATAGCCCACCGCGGCGCGGAAGAAATTTTCGCAGACCGAGTTTGTCATCTCGAAATAGCGGGGATAAAAGACGATCCCCGCCGGGTCGCAATGGTTGAACTCGATCCGGGTCTGGTGGTGAAAGATCATCCCAGAACACTCCGGGCAATCACGACGCGCTGGACGTCCGAGGCCCCTTCATAGATCCGCAACGCCCGGATCTCGCGGTAAAGGCTTTCAACGACTGAACCGTGGCGCACGCCGTCGCCGCCATGCAGCTGCACGGCCATGTCGATCACCTCTTGCGCGGCCTCGGTGGCGTAAAGTTTCGCCATCGCCGCCTCGCGGGTGACGCGCGCGGCGCCGCTGTCCTTGGTCCAGGCAGCGCGATAGACCAGCAGGGCGGCCGCGTCGATCTTCAGCGCCATGTCGGCCAGATGCCCCTGCACCATCTGCAACTCGGCCAGCGCCTGGCCTTGGATGCGCCGCGCCTTGACGCGGTCCAGCGCCTCGTCCAGCGCACGGCGGGCAAAGCCCAGGGCCGCAGCCCCGACGGTCGAGCGGAAGACATCCAGCACCGACATCGCCAGCTTGAACCCTTCGCTCGGCTTGCCGATCAGCGCATCCTCAGGCAGCACCATGCCGCGCATCCTGAGCGTGGCCAGCGGGTGCGGCGCGATCACGTCCAGCCGCTCGGCGATCTCGAGGCCGGGCGTATCGGCGGGCATCAGGAAGGCCGACAGCCCCCGCGCCCCCGGCGCCTCGCCCGTGCGGGCAAACAGCACATAGACATCCGCGATGCCACCATTGGAAATCCAGGTCTTCTCACCCTCGATCAGCCAACCGCCCTGCACGCGCGTGGCGGTCGTGGCGGTCGCCGCCACGTCAGAGCCCGAGCCCGGCTCGGTCAGGGCAAAGGCCGAAATCGCGGCACCGCTGCGGGTGCGCTCCAGCCACGCCTGCTGGGCCGGCGTGCCGAACAGGCTGACCGCCCCCATGCCCAGACCCTGCATCGCAAAGGCAAAGTCAGCCAGACCGTCATGGCGCGCCAGCGTCTCGCGGATCAGGCACAGCGTGCGCACATCCAGCCGCTCGTCCCCTGCTGCACCCGAATGGCGCAGCCAGCCGCCCTGCCCCAGCATGGCGACCAGCGACCGGCAGGCCGCATCCACATCACCATGATCGACCGGCAGGTTCTGCGCGCACCACGCATCCAACGCCGCCGCCAGATCGCGGTGGCGCGCCTCGAAAAACGGCCAGTCCAGAAAGCTGCGATCCGCCATGATCTTGTGTCCTTACATCCTGATCCCGTGACAGGCGCGCTCAGTCGCCCTGAAACACCGGCTTTTCCTTGGCGACAAAGGCGTGATAGGCGCGCTCGAAGTCGCGGGTCTGCATGCAGATCGCCTGCGCCTGCGCCTCGCATTCAATCGCCTGCTCGAGGCTCATGCTCCATTCCTGGTTCAGCTGGGTCTTGGTGATCCCATGCCCGAAGGTCGGCCCTGCCGCCAGTTGGCGGGCCAGCGTCATCGCCGCCTCTTCCAGCGTTTCGGCCGGATGCAGGGCGTTCCAGAAGCCCCAACGCTCGCCCTCCTCGGCGCGCATCACGCGGCCGGTGTAAAGCAGCTCGGCCGCCCGGCCCTGGCCGATGAGGCGCGGCAACATCGCGCAGGCGCCCATGTCGCAACCCGCAAGCCCGACACGGGTGAAGAGAAACGCGCATTTCGCATCCGGCGTGGCCAACCGCAGATCCGAGGCCATGGCCATGATCGCGCCCGCGCCCACCGCGACGCCTTCCACGGCGGCGATGATCGGCTTGCCGCAGGCCAGCATCGCCTTGACCAGATCGCCGGTCATCCGGGTGAAGGCCAGAAGGCCCTTCATGTCCATGCCGACCAGCGGGCCGATGATGTCATGCACATCCCCGCCCGAGCAGAAATTGCCGCCATTCGAGGCAATCACCACCACATCCACATCGGTCGCATAGACCAGCGCGCGAAAGGTATCGCGCAGTTCGGCATAGGATTCAAAGGTCAGCGGGTTCTTGCGGTCGGGCCTGCTCAGCCGGACGGTGGCGATGCGGTCCTGCACCTCCCAGAGAAAATGCACCGGCTTCAGCCCGGAAAGTTCGGTCATGATCGCGCTCCCATGCGTTTGAGAATGTCGTTGAGCGTGTCCAGATCGGCCTCGGAAAGCCCGCCGAACAGGCGCGCGATTTCGGCCTCGTGATCGACCGCCAGTCCCTCAAAATGGGCCAGCCCCTCGGGCGTCAGCGCAACCACAACCGAGCGCCGGTCGGTCGTCGAGGGGGTGCGCAGCACAAGGCCGTCCTTCTCCAGCCGGTCCACCACCGTCGTGGCGTTGCCGTTCGACACCAGCAGCATCCGGCTCAGTTCGCTCATCGTCACGCCGTCGCGTCGGCGATAGAGGGCGGCCAGAACGTCAAACCGCGGCAGCGTGGTCTGGTGGCGAAGGCGCAGAAACTCGCGCAGCTCTCCCTCGGCGGCGCGGGTGACGCCCAAAAGCCGGATCCACATCTTCAGCCGGCGCTTGGATAGCGGATCGCTCATATTTCGCCTCCGGCGATGGCGATCGACTGACCGTTGATCCCCTCGCTGCCCGCACCGCACAGGAAAAGCGCCGTGGCCGTGACTTCATCGGGACGATAGAGGCGGTTTTGCGGGCTCATGGCGGCCAGCGCCGCGCGGGCCTCCTCGGGTGTGCGGCCGGTCTTTTCCGAGATCACCCGGACCGACTGATCCGTCATCTCGGTATCCAGAAAGCCGGGGCAGATCGCGTTCACCGTCACCGGGCCGCGCGCAACCTCCAGCGCCAGCGAGCGCACCATCCCCACCACGCCGTGCTTGGCCGCGGCGTAAGGCGCCACGCGGGCATAGCCCTTGAGGCCCGCGGTCGAGGCCACCGCCACCAGCCGCCCCCAGCCGTCAAACTGGCGCAGCCCCTCGCGGAAGGTCAGGAAAACGCCCGTCAGGTTCACCGACAGCATCCGCTGCCACTGATCGAGCGAGGTCTTGGCAAAGGGGGCCGAGTCCGCCTGACCGGCATTGGCGATCACGATATCGACGCGTCCGGCCTGCGCGTAAAGGGCCGCGACCGAAGCCTCGTCGGTCACGTCGCAGGCCAGCGGACGGATCGCCGGATGTTGCGCCGCCGTGCCCTCCAGCGCGGCAAGCCTGCGCCCGCAGATCACCACCTCGGCCGCACCCGCACGGGCAAAGCCAAGCGCAAGGTCTGCACCCGCGCCAGAGCCGCCACCCGTCACCAGAACCCGCCGCCCCTCGATCGTCATGCCCGGATCACCTCGGTTCCCTTCTGCGCCAGACGCCGCATCTGGTCGCGGCCCGCCAGATAGGGCAGCGGCCATTCGGTCTGAGCATCGCCCATCGCAACCGCGGCGTGCAAGGTCCAATAGGGATCGGCCAGATGCGGCCGCGCAAGGCAGACCAGATCGGCCCGGCCCGCCAGCAGGATCGAGTTCGCGTGATCGGGCTCGGTGATATTGCCGACCGCCATCGTGGCAAGGCCCGCCTCGTTGCGGATACGGTCGCTGAACGGGGTCTGGAACATGCGGCCATAGACCGGGCGGGCGTCAATGCTGGTCTGGCCCGCCGAAACGTCGATGATATCTGCACCGGCGGCAGCGAACATCCGGGCAATCTCGACCGCCTCATCGGGGGTCACGCCGTCTTCGCCCACCCAGTCGGTGGCGCTGATCCGCACCGACAGGGGTTTGTCTTCGCCCCAGGCCGCCCGCATGGCGCGCAACACCTCGAGCGGCCAGCGCATCCGGTTTTCGAGACTGCCGCCATAGGCATCGGTGCGATGGTTCGACGTGGGGCTGATGAACGAGGACAGCAGATAGCCATGCGCCGCGTGCAGCTCGATCATGTCAAAGCCCGCGCGTTTGGCCATTTCGGTCGCGGCCACGAATTCGGCGGTCACGGCCTCCATATCCGCCCGCGTCATCGCACGGGGCACGGCGTTGCGGGGCGACCATGGCAGAGCCGAGGGCGCGATGATCTCCCAGTTCCCTTCAACCAGCGGGGCGTCGCCCTCTTCCCAGCCAAGCTGGGTGCTGCCCTTGCGGCCGGCATGGCCGATCTGGCAGCAGATCTTGGCCGAGGTCTCGGCATGGACGAAATCGACGATGCGGCGCCAGGCGGCTTCATGCTCGGGCGCATAAAGGCCGGGGCAACCGGGGGTGATGCGGCCCTGCGCGCTGGTGCAGGTCATTTCGGTATAGACCAGCCCCGCGCCGCCCTTGGCGCGCTCGCCATAATGGATCAGATGCCAATCGGTGGGGCAGCCATCCACGGCCTTGTATTGCGCCATGGGCGAGACGACGATGCGATTCTTCAGCGCCATGTCGCGCAGGCGGAAGGGGGCGAACATCGGCTTGCGGCCCTTTTCGCCGCCGGCCTGCTGCTGGAACCAGTCTTCCGCCTGACCCAGCCATTCCGGGTCCCGCAGGCGCAGGTTTTCATGGCTGATGCGCTGGCTGCGGGTCAGCAGAGAATAGGCGAACTGCTCGGGCGGCAGGTCGAGATAACGCTCGACCTGTTCAAACCATTCCAGGCTGTTGCGCGCCGCCGATTGCAGGCGCAGCACCTCGACACGCCGCTCGTCCTGATAGCGTTCGAAGGCGGCCTCGAGGGTGGGTTCGGAATGGAGATACTCGGCCAGCGCGATCGCACTGCCGAAGGCAAGCCGGGTGCCCGACCCGATCGAAAAATGCCCCGTCGCGGCCGCGTCGCCCATCAGAACGACATTCTCGTGATACCACTTGCCGCAGATCACGCGCGGGAAGTTCATCCACACCGCCGAGCCGCGCAGATGCGCCGCGTTCGAGATCAGCTCATGTCCGTCAAGGTGGCGTTCAAAGATCTTGCGGCAGGTTTCGACCGTGTCCTCCTTTGACATGTCGGCAAAGCCCCAGTTGTCCCAGGTCTCTTGCGCACATTCGACGATGAAGGTCGCGGTGTTGTCGTCAAACTGGTAGGCGTGCGCCCAGACCCAGCCATGTTCGGTCTTTTCGAAAATGAAGGTAAAGGCGTCGTCGAATTTCTGATGGGTGCCCAGCCAGACAAACTTGCACAGGCGCACGTCGATATCGGGCTGGAAGACCGCGGCATATTCATTGCGCACGGCCGAATTGATGCCATCCGAGGCCACGACCAGATCATAGTCCTTGCGATAATCCTCGGCCGACTTGAATTCGGTCTCGAAGCGCAGGTCGATGCCCAGCTCGCGCGCCCGCGCTTGCAGAATGACCAGCATCTGCTTGCGCCCGATCCCCGCAAAGCCATGCCCGCCCGAGACGGTCCGGACACCGTCATGGATGACGGCAATATCGTCCCAATAGGCAAAATGATCCCGGATCGCCTGGGTCGAGACCGGATCGTTTTTCTGCATCCGCCCCAGCGCATCATCCGACAGCACGACACCCCAACCAAAGGTGTCATTGGCGCGGTTGCGCTCAAGCACGGTGATCTCATTCGCGGGGTCGCGCAGTTTCATCGAGATGGCGAAGTAAAGACCGGCAGGACCGCCGCCGAGGCAGAGAATCTTCATGGACCTTCATCCCTGATGGCGCGGAATGCGCCCGATGAGATAAGGCTGGCATGGAGGTGCATAAACTTCAAGTTCAAAATATTTGATCTTGAAGTTTTTCGCAGCCTGACGAAAATTGACCTTCAGATCAGCCTCGCCCCCCTTTTGCACAGGGCCTCAAGCCGGAGAAGAACGCAATGACGATCGGGATCGTGGGCCTCGGGGCAATGGGATTGGGGATCGCCCAGGTCTTTGCACAGGCAGGCCATGAGGTGCGGGCAACGGATGCCATGGCCGAGGCGCGGGCCTCGGCGCGGGCGCGGATGGCGGCGGCGCTTGCCCCGCGGGTCGCCAAGGGCGCCATGACCCTGGCCGAACAGGACGCGATCCTGTCGCGGCTGAACATCGTCGAGCGGATCGATGACGTCGCCCCCTGCGATCTGGTGATCGAGGCGGTTGCGGAACGGCTGTCCGTGAAACAGGCGGTCTTTGCCACGCTGGAGCCCTTGCTGTCGCCGCAGGCGGTGCTGGCCAGCAACACGTCATCGCTTTCGGTGGCGGCCATCGCACAGGGGCGCCACCGCCCCGACCGGGTGTTGGGGCTGCATTTCTTCAACCCCGCGCCGGTGATGAAACTGGTCGAACTGGTCTCGCATCCGGGCAGCGCACCGGATGCGCTGGATCTGGCCCGCCGTCTGACCGAGGCTGCGGGCAAGACGGTGATCGCTTGCCCTGACCGACCGGGCTTTATCGTCAACCGCTGCGCCCGGCCCTATTACGGCGAGGCGCTGGCATTGCTGGAGGAAGGCCGCAGCCCGGCCGAGATCGACGCGGCGATGGTGGCCGCGGGCTACAGGCTGGGGCCGTTTGCGCTGATCGACCTTGTGGGCGCCGATATCAATCTGGCGGCCACCGAAAGCCTCGCGCAAGCCATGGGGGGGCATCCGCGCTACCACGTCTTTGCGGCGCTGAAGGCGCAGGTGGCGCGGGGCGATCTGGGGCGCAAGTCTGGCCGCGGCTTTGTGCATCCGGGCGATCCGGTGCAGCCCCCCGCAGATGCCGCAGCGATCGCCGCGCGGATCGAGGCCACGCTGGTGAACGAGGCCGGCTGGCTGCTGTCCGAGGGCGGCGTGACAGCCGAGGGGATCGACACCGCAATGCGGCTGGGCCTGAACTTTCCGCATGGTCCCTTTGACGCATTGGCGCGGCTGGGCCGGGACCGGGTGCTGGCGACGCTGGCCGAGCTTGAAGCCGCGGCCCCGCCCCATCTGAAAACCCGCTATCTGCCGGCACCCGCCCTGCGCGACTGAAACCGCACCGGGGCCCCTGACGCGTGCGCCGTCAGGCGCGCCGGTGGGTGGCGGCGACGCGCGCGATTTCCTCATAGATACCCGACAGCAGGTTCAGCGTCCGGGTGGCCTCTGACAGGCGCTCGGCAAATCCCGGCAGGCCCGCCACCGCCTGGATCAACAGCCGCCGCCGCACCGCGCCGTAATCGTCGGTGACGCGCCGGCCTTCCTCAGTCACTTCATAGGTGACGCCCGACCGGCCCGCGCCCTTGCGCAGCACCAGCCCCGCCCCGATCAGCTTGCGCAGCGAATACTGGATATTCGGCACATCGTCGCGGTTGGTCATTCGCGCCAGATCCTTGATCGACTTGGGCCGATCGTTCATGCGGATGATGTGCAACAGCGCGTTTTCCGGCCCCGTCGCGGCCAGATCACAGACCGAGGCCAGACATTCCGACTGCCAGCGACCGAATCCCTCAAACGTCCGCATCAGCGCAAATTCGAGTTCGGTCGTGTCCACCTCGACCGGGCTTTCGGCCAGGTGCCACTGCAAGTCGAGACCGCGCGGCGCGCCATCATTTTGAGTTTGAAGGTTTTTCCGCGCCATCCCTACCCCCGTCCGATACCTCAACTCTGGCTTCAGCAGACCGTTGACGCAAATGGAATTTACGATAGACTTTCAAACATAAAATATAATCCAAACCGCAACAGGGATCTCTGACATGACCAACCACCCGATGCTTTCGGGCGATCGCTTTCGCTTGGGCACCTTTTCGACCAACTGCTCCTCGGGGATGACCCCGACCAAGGTGCCCGAGCGTTGGAACAACAGCTGGGACAACAACCTCAAGCTGGCAAAGATGCTGGACGAGGCAGGCATCGACTTCATGCTGCCGATCGCCCGCTGGATCGGCTATGGCGGCGAGACCGATTTCCACGGCGGTGTGCTGGAAACCATGACCTGGGCCGCGGGCCTGCTGGCCGCGACCAAGAACATCGCGATCTTTGCCACGATCCACACCAGTGCCAACCACCCCGTCGTGGTGGCAAAGCAGATCGCCACCATCGACCAGATCGGCCATGGCCGCGCCGGGCTGAATATCGTTGCGGGCTGGAACAAGCCGGAATACGAGGCGCTGGGCCTGACGCTGCCGGATGACCACGAAACCCGCTATGCCTATGCGCAGGAATGGTTTGACCTGATCCGCAAGCTCTGGACCTCGGACGAGCATTTCGATTGGGATGGCACCTATTTCAAGGCGAAGCGCGTCAAGGGCGACCCCAAGCCGTTGCGCGGCTCGGTGCCGATCCTCAATGCCGCGGGCAGCCCGCAGGGGCGTGAATTTGCGACTGACAACGCCAATTTCCTGTTCACCCCGGCCATCGACCTCGACCGGTCGAAGACCGAGATCGCCGATCTGAAGGCGCAGGCCAAGGCCAAGGGCCGTGACGTCAACGTGCTGACCTTCAGCCATGTGATCTGCCGCCCGACCGAGGCCGAGGCCAAGGCCTACGCCGATTATACTGCCGTGCAGAACGCCGATACCGCGGCGGTGGACAACCTCGTGCGGCTGCAATTTGCCCATGCCCACAGCTTTCCGCATGACCTGCTGGCACAGATCAAGCACCTGTTTGCGTTAGGCCATGGGGGCTATCCGCTGATCGGCACGCCCGATCAGGTGGCCGAAGGCATCCTGAAACTGCATGCCGCAGGCTTTGCCGGCACGACCCTGTCGTTTGTCGATTATGTCGAGGAATTCCCTTATTTCCGCGACAATGTTCTGCCCAAGCTGGAGGCGGCAGGCATCCGCTGAGCGCGCCACAGGCCGCAAACCAAAAGGGGGGCCAAGGCCCCCCTTCTTTCGTTACCGCGGGTCGATACCCGGTCAGACAAAGCTCTCGATCGTCTTGATCGCACCATCGAGCGCCTTGCCCTCCTCATCCTTCAGGGCGGCCTCGCGCAGACGGCGGCACCAGTCCGCCGCGTCGTCCCGCGCTGCAATCCGCAGCGTGGCCGCAACCACGCGATCGAACTTGGAATGGCCGCGGGCATGGGTGTCGGAATAGCCCTTGATCAAGCGCCGGCAGCGGATCAGCTCGACCGCGAGATTGTAATTGCGATCGCGCTGCCCCAAGGCGGTCTCGAGCCAGCGGTCCAGATGCGCCACCTCCTGTGCGTGGCGCAGTGTGCGACGGCGCCAGCCCTTCATCCCGCCCAGCACATGCAGTGTCACGAATGCCGAAAGGCTGTCGGTGCGCAGCCTGCGCCCTTTCTGAAACCACCGCCCCAGCCGCGCCATCCACTTCGGATCACGCTCAACCCGTGCGCCAAGGGCTGCGGGCAGCATGCCCGCCACTTCCTCGGCGCGGGGATGCAGGAACTCGGTCAACTGCATGACATTGGCGTCCTTGACGCGCATTTCCTTGCGGATGCGATCAAACCGCCGGGCGCGGGTCTTCAGGTCAGCGACACGGATGATGTCATCATAAGCCATTGCATTGGCGATGTATTTCGCAGCCTCGCGCGACAGCGCCCAGCCATGCGCGGCATCGTCGCGGGCCAGAACCTGATCCAGCCGATCAAGATATTCGGCCCCATAGCGCAGATCCTGAAAATCGACGACCTTGCGCAGACCGGGCAGCGCCAATTCGGCCACCGGCGGCGGCAGCGCGGCCACCCGCGTGGCCAGCCGCTGCCACGCGGCCAGCAGGCGCGCCGGGCCTTCCACCTGCGGCGCGGGCCTGGCCACGGGGGCTTCGGCAGGCGCATCGGCCACGGCCGGATTGGCTGCGACGTCAAAGGCCGCGCCAAAGGCGCGCAGCGAGCCTTCGATGCCCTTGCCGCCGGCCCGGATCGCAGCCTCAAAGGCCTCGCGCGGGAAGGGCAGCGCCCCCGACCCCGCCAGCGCGCCAAACAGCGACGCCGAAATGACCGATCCGTTCCGGATCGCCAGCGCGTCGAAATCGGCCGCAATCACCCGGCGCGCCGCCACCTCGGCCGCCGCCATCACCTCGTCGGACGAGGCGATGCCATCGCCGGGAACCATCTTTTCCGACACCGCCAGCGCCCGGTGGGTCGAGGTGATCAGCGTCGTGCGGTCTGGCGTGACAAAACCGCGGATGATCGAGCGCCCGGCCTCCATCATCTCGGCGGTGATCATGATATCGACATCCCCCGCCGCCGGCATCAGCGAGAAGATCGGCATCGGATCGCCCGCCCGATGCGGCGCCATTTCGACATAATAGACCGTGGCGCCCGTGCGTTGCGCCACGCCCGCAACCGAGGTGGCCTGCGCCGCATAGCCGTTGGATCGGGCCAGATCCTCGATCCAGCCGGTCAGCACGCCGCCACCCTGCCCGCCCACCGCCAGGATCGCCAGCTTGATGATCCCCGACAGCCGCGGATCGGCCTGACGCGCCCCCAGTTGCGCGCCCAGATTGTCCTGCAAGGTCATGCCGTTTCTCCAAATTCCAGACGCCGGGCTGCGCGGCGCGTTTGCAGCCAGCCGATGATCCGGGCACGCAAGCCCGCGATCCGGGCCTCCCATTTCGAGGGGTTGTGCACCACATCGGCGCGATAGAAGGACGGGCAAAGGATGGCCGCATCCGCCACCTCGCCGCAATTGCCGCAGCCCACACAGGACTGGTCGATGCTGGCCACCGGATCGTCGCGCAGCGGATCATCCAGTTTTTTCAGCGACAGCGAAGGGCAGCCCGACAGGCGGATACAGGCGTGATCACCGGTGCAGACATCCTCATCGACGCCAAAGCGCGGCGCCTCGACCCGACGGCCCTCCTTGATCGCCTTTTGCGCCAAAGGTTTCTCGCGGCGCTGGCGGTTCAGCATGCATTCGCTGGAGGCCACGATCACCTTTGGCCCCGGCGCATCGGTCGTCAGCGCCTCGCGCAGCACGTCGCGCATGTGGCTCACATCATAGGTGCGATCGACCTGGCGCACCCAGTCGATGCCAATGCCCTTCAGCGCCTTTGCAATCGGATGTTTTGTGGCCTTGCTGGGGTTGTCGGCGCGACTGGACATGACGTCCTGGCCGCCCGTCGCGGCCGAGTAATAATTGTCGACGATCACCGCCACGCCATCGGCCTTGTTGAAGGCCATGTTGGTGAACGACGATGACAACCCGTTGTGCCAGAACCCGCCATCGCCGATGACGGCCACGGGCCGGCGTTCGCCGCCGCCGTCAAAGGCGGCATTGGCCGCCGGTCCCAGGCCATAGCCCATCGTCGCCCCGCCGATTTCAAACGGCGGCAGCGCGGCAAAGAGGTGGCAGCCGATATCGGCGCTGATCTGCAGCTTGCCGGTCTCTTTCTGGACCAGCTTCATCGCGGCAAAGATCGGCCGTTCGGGGCAGCCGGTGCAAAAGCCCGGCGGGCGGATCGGCACGGTCTGGGTCAGATCCGGGATCTGGGGCCTGTCCTCATTGGGCGCGCGCACGGGTGCCGGCAGCAAGGTAGGGGCGGCCTGCTTCAGAAAGGCCGCGATCCCGTCGAGCAGCACCTGACCGGTATATTCCCCGGCCATCGGCAGAATGTCCTTGCCGCGCAGCCGGACGCCCGACCCCGCACGATAGAGGAAGGTCGTGAGTTGCTGTTCGATGAATTCGGGCTGCCCTTCCTCGATCACCAGCACCTGATCCTTGCCTTCGCAGAACTCAAGGAACTCGGACGCCAGCAGCGGATAAGTCACGTTAAGCACATAGAGGGGCACCTCGGTGTTGCCCCAGATGTCGGCAAGGCCCAGGCGTTGCAGCGCCCGGATGACGCCGTTATACATGCCCCCCTGCAAAACAAGGCCCACAGGCGCGGATTTCGGCCCGAACACCTCATTCAGCTTGCGCTCGCGGATGAAGCGTTCGGCATTGGGCCAGCGGTTGTTGATCTTGTCCTGCTCATGGGCAAAGGACATCGGCGGCAGCACGACGCGCGCAAAATCGGATTGCGGGTTCGACAGCGCCTCGCGCACCGTCAGCTTCGGACGCTGGTTGTCGCGCGTCTCAAAAGATCCGGTCACATGGCAGGATCTGATCCGCACCATCAGCATCACAGGCGTGTTCGAGGCTTCTGACAGCTCGAACCCGTCCTGCACCGCCTTGGTGATGCAGGGCAGGTTGGGCCGCGGGTCCAGCAGCCAGAACTGCGATTTCATCGCAAAGGCATGGCTGCGCTCCTGCATGATCGAGGAGCCTTCGCCGTAATCCTCGCCCACAATGATCAGCGCCCCGCCATTGACACCCGAGGAGGCCAGATTGGCCAGCGCGTCCGAGGCCACATTGACGCCCACCGACCCCTTGAAGGTCACGGCCCCCCGGATCGGATAATGCACCGAGGCCGCCAGCATCGCCGCCGCCGCCGCCTCGTTGGCATTGGCTTCAAACCGGATGCCCAGTTCGGACAGCAGTTCTTCGGCATCGGCAAGCACATCCATCAGATGCGAGATCGGCGCCCCCTGATAGCCGCCAACGTAACCCACGCCATTTTCCAGAAGCGCCTTGGTGATCGCCAGGATACCTTCGCCGGTGAAGGTATTGCCCGCACCCTTGCGCAGATGCTCTACTTCTGCCTTGAAAGACCGCTCGGCCATGCGTTTTCCTTACTTTTCGGGGGCGGTGTTGGACCACAGGACCGGCCCACCATCCTTTTCGTAGGCCATGCCCTGCGGGAACGAGATCGCCTCAAGTTGCAGCCCCCATGGCGCCGAGAAATACAGGATCGACTGCCCTGCAGCGGGGCCTTCCGACACCGGGATCGGCCCCATGTTCACCTTCAAACCCTTGTCCCTGAGATAGGCCGCCGCCGCGTCGATATCGTCGACGTAAAAGGCGATGTGATGCCCGCCGATGTCGCTGTTGCGGGGGGTGACGGTCTTCTGGTCGGGTGCCGTGTAGTGGAACAGCTCGATGTTCGACCCGAAGCCGCAGCGCATCAGGGTGATCTGTTCGATCACCGCACGCGGATCGACATCCAGGACGTCCTGCATGAACGTGCCGGTGTCGTCGCGGAAGGGGCCGAAAGCGGTGGCCTTCTGGCAGGCGAGGACATCGGTGAAGAAGGCCTCCGCCTCGGCCAGATCGGGAACGGTGATACCGATGTGGTTGACGCCCCGGATGCCGGGCAGCGGTTCGGCAAGGGCGGGCACGGCAAGGGTAGAGACGGAGAGGCCCAACAGGGCAAGGACAGCAACGGTCTTCATCACAGGCACCTTCGTTGGGGCGGGCTTGCCGCGGTCAGATCTCATGCTTGCGGATATTGGTCAGAATCTTGTTCAACGTGCCGACAAAGGCGTGACGCTCTTCGTCAGGAATGCCGTGGAACATGCGTTCATGCGCCTCGGCCATGCGCGGCCAGAGGGTCGAAAAATGCGCCCTGCCCGCTTCGGTGATGAAAACCCGCGTGGCGCGGCTGTCGGTCGGATCAGCCTCGCGTCGGATATAGCCATCGGCCCCCAGCTGGTCGAGCGCGCGCGACAGGGTGGATTGCTCGGTCACGGAATAGACGGCAAGCTCGCGGATCAGCGGCCCCTCGATCACCGACAGGACGGCCAGCGCCCGCATCTTGGGCGTGGTCAGCCCCAGTGCCACCATCTCTTCGCGCAGCGAGGCGTTGTAACGCCCCATGATGCGGTTCATCAGATAGGGGGCATAGTTGGCCAACCCGATCTCGCCCAGACGGGGAAGTTGCGGATTGGACCTGTCGGAGGCGGGTGTGTCCTTCATGCGCCAAGCCTCTTTGCTGCCAGAAAGCCCGATCCGCCCCCAAGGCCCGGCCCCGGATGGGTCGAGGCGCCAATATGCACCAGCCCACGCACCTGCCCCGTGCCATTGGTCGAATGGGCATAGGGACGGAAGATGAAAAACTGGTCGATGCTGCACAAACCGCCATAGGGATCGCCGCCCACCAGATTGACGTTCATCGCCTGAAGGTCGGCCGGAGAATAGGCGCGCCGGGCCAGTTTGATCGCGTCGAAATCCTTGATGTGGCGGCGCAGGATGCCTTCGATCCGGTCGGCAAAGGCTTCGCGCGTGGCCTCTGACCAGGTGCCGTCAGTCGCGATCTGCCCTGCCGCATCGCCCTTGATCGCGCGCGGCGCGTCAGGGATTTGCAGCCAGAGGATCGCCTTGCCCTCGGGGCAACGCGAGGGGTCAAGACGATGGGGCTGGCCCACACAGATCGTGGGCGTGACGGGCAACATACCGCGCTCGGCCTCGTTTGCCGATTTCGAAACCGCGTCGATCCCGTCGCTGAGATGGATCAGCGCCACATCGTCGAGGCCCGGCGTCAGCCATTCCGGCGGGCGGTCAAGGGCGAAATGCAGCTGGAAATTGCCGCGCCCATAGCGGAAGCCCTGCGCCGCCTGCCGATCCTCGGGCATGCTCGCCTCACGCAACAGCCGCTCTTGCAACTGCCCCGGCGCGACCGATGCCAGCACCGACGGGCAGGCGATCTCTTCGCCCGAGGCAAGCGCCACGCCCTGCACCTTATCCCCGCGCAGGATGATGCGGTCGACATCGGCATTGCAGCGGATCTCGCCGCCCTTTTCCTCGATCAGCGCGCGAAAGGCGGCAACGCCCGCGCCCGCGCCGCCCTTCAGGATCGGGGCCCCCGCGGCTTCCAACGCGAAGGCAATCACCTTGCCCATCTGCCCCGAATAGGTGCTTTCCGGCGTCAGGCCGCAATGCAGCACCCAAGGCGCATGAAGCGCCCGCACCAGATCGGAGGAATAGGTCGTCTCAAGCCAGCCGCGCGCCGGAACCAGCGCCCGGCCGAACCAGGCAAACAGCCCCCGCAATCCGCGCTTGCGGATCTGCCCGAACAGCAGCCGCGCCGTGGGCCAGGACCAGAGCGCGCCGCCCAAAAGCGCAAAGAGAAACGGCGCGTCCGCCTCGATCCCGCCCACATCGCGGGCATGGGCTTCGCCGTCTCCCGGCGACAGCGCGTTGAAGGCGGCGATATTTCTGGCGCGGTCCGTCGTCAGGACCAGCGCCTGCCCGTCCGGGCGCAGCACGGCCGTCGGATGCGCGCTGTGACAATATTCAAAGCCGTGCCGGGCCAGGTGGGGGCCAAGCGCGGCCCCCGCCGGGGATGTCATGAACAACACCCAGGTCGCTGCCATCACGTCATGATGAAAGCCGGGCAGCGTGATCTCCTCGGTGCGCAGGCAGCCGCCGGGGCTGGCATTACGCTCCAGCAGCAACACGCGATCGCCCTTCAGCGCCAGCATCGCGCCTGCAACAAGAGCGTTGATCCCGCTGCCGATGAAGACGTGATCGGGCTGCATCTGCCTTATGCCTTCGGCACCAGCGCCAGCGCCCGGATGGGCGAGCCGGTGCCGCGCTTGATCTTCAGCGGGGCCGCAATCAGGATCGCGCCCTTGGCGGGCAGCTTGTCGAGATTGGCCAGCGAAGCCAGGCCAAAACAGTTGTTCTTGTGCAGCAGGTTATGCGCCGGGAACGGCGGGGTCATGCCGCCCGCAAGGCCCGCATCGGTGCCGATGCACTGGCTGCCCCAGCCGACGATGCCCTTGGACAGCAGATACTCGATCACCTCGGCGGTCGGTCCGGGCGTATGCGGACCGGTTTCGTCGGCGTTCAGAAACAGCGCCTCGTCATGGGCGCGCTTGTCCCAATCCGAGCGCAACACGACCCACTCGCCCGCATTGATCGCGCCGTGCTTGGCCTCCCAGGCCTTCACATGATCGATCGTCAGCAGGAAATCCGGGTTGGCGGCGCATTCGGCGCTGAAATCCAGCACATTGACCGGCGCCACGCAACGCTGCACCGACAGCGTGTCGGTATAGCCGTCGGCATAGTCCTTGCCGGTGATCCAGTGATGGGGGGCATCGAAGTGGGTGCCGCTATGTTCGCCCAGTTCCAGCCAGTTCCACGCCCAGAAGGGGCCATCCTGATCGTATTCGGCGATCCGGTGGATCTTGATCGGGGGCGTGTCCTTGGCGAAATCTGGCGGCAGCTTCAGCAGCGGCGTCTCGGGGCCCAGAACGCCCGAGCAATCCACCACCTCGATCCCGCCCGAAGCAAGCATGCCTGCCAAGGACTGCAAAACATTTGCAGACGTCATCGTTATCTCCCTGTTGACCGGACTTTCCCGGAAATGATGCGCACCGGTTCGATCCGGTTGTCATGGAATCATGCTAGACAGATTTAAATGCGTTTGCAAATATCCCGGTGTCAGTCGGGTGGAGAAAAAATGGCCGAAAGCTTCGACGCAGTGCTGATCGGTGCGGGCCACAACACTTTGGCAACCGCGCTCCATCTTTCCGCCAAGGGCTGGCGGGTCGCCGTATACGAACAGGCCGCCGTCGCGGGCGGCGCGGTCAAGACGGGCAGCTACACCCTGCCCGGCTTTCGCCATGACTGGGCGGCAATGAACCTGTCGCTCTTTGCTGGAAGCCCTTTTTTCAAGGAATACGGGGCAGAACTGGCGCAGCACGGCTGCGAGTTCGTGCCGGTGGACCGCCCGTTCTGCTCGGCCTTTCCCGACGGGACATGGGCCGGGGTTTCGACCCATCCGGGCGAGACGGTGGCGCATCTTGCCGCATTGTCAAACCGTGATGCCGAAGAATGGCAGGCGCTGTGCGGGCGATTCGGGGCCGAGGCCCCGGCACTGTTCGGCCTGCTGGGTTCCGAGATGAAATTCCGTGCGATTGCATATTTCATATTCAAAACGCTCCGGGCCAAGGGCGTGGCTGGAACGCTGGATTTCGCGCGGTTCCTGTTGTCCACGCCGCGCGCCTGGCTGGAAGCCACCTTCGAGCATCCGCATGTCCGCGCGCTGCTGGGCGCCTGGGGGATGCACCTTGATTTTGCGCCCGATGTCGCGGGCGGGGCGATGTTTCCCTATCTTGAGGGGATGGCCGGTCAGGCCTTCGGGATGGTGATCGGCAAGGGCGGCGCCGATACCATCGTGCGGGCGCTGACCGCGGCGATCACGGCGCGCGGCGGGCATGTGGAGGTAGGGGTGCCCGTTACCCGCATCCTGCGCGAGGGCAAACGGGCCACGGGCATCGAGCTGGCCGATGGTCGGCGGGTCATGGCGCGCCGGGCGGTGATCGCCGGCACCTCGCCCGGGGGGTTGCGCAAGCTGGCGGGTGATCTCGATCCGGGCTTTGACCGCGCGATGGACATCTATCGCCACGCGCCCGGCACGATGATGATCCATCTGGCGCTGGACAGCCTGCCCGACTGGCGCGCGGGCGCCGAGCTGCAGCGATTTGCCTATGTCCATCTGGCACCCAGCCTGGACCAGATGGCGCGCACCTATCAGCAGGCGCAGGCGGGGCTTTTACCGGACGAGCCGATCCTGGTCGTGGGACAGCCGACCGTCTTTGATCCCAGCCGCGCGCCCGAAGGCAAGCACGCGCTGTGGGTGCAGGTCCGCATGGCCCCCGGCAGGATCGCGGGCGATGCCAGGGGCGAGATCACGGCGACCGATTGGCAGGCCGCGGCCCAGCCCTTTGCGGACCGCGCGCTTGCGATCCTCGAGGGGTATGCGCCCGGCACGCAGGGCAAGATCCTCGGGCAGCATATCGTGACGCCCGTGGCGCTGGAGGCAGACAACCCGAACCTGGTCGGGGGCGATCAGGTCTGCGGCAGCCATCATCTGGCGCAGCATTTCCTGTTCCGGCCCACACGCGGCCATGCCGACGGATCGACCCCGCTCGACAATCTGCACCTGACGGGTGCCGCCGTCTGGCCGGGCGGCGGCACGGGCGCAGGCCCGGGATACCTTCTGGCGCGCAAACTCGCCGGAAATTGACGGCTCATACAAACAAAGCATTAATCAAACAAAACCACCAACAGGGAACCACCATGAACATGAAACGCCGCAGCCTGCTGAAGCTATCCGCCGCGAGCCTCGCAGCCGGGACCTTCGGCCTGCCCTCTTTCGCGCAAGGCATCGACGAACTGGTCATTGCCTACAACGTCAATCTGCCGTCCTGGGACCCGACCGTCGGCCCCAGCGCCGTGAACCCGACGATCCAGGGCTTCTATCAATCGGTCTTTGACCAATACATCCTGCAACAGCCCGACCTGAAACCCGCGCCCGGCCTGCTGACCGAATGGGGCTGGAACGAGGATCGCACCCAGGTCTGGATGACCGTGCGCGAGGGTGTGACCTGGCATGACGGATCGCCCTTCACCGCCGAGGACGTGGCCTGGAACCTGGCCCGCGTGGCCAAACCCGAGACCGGCAGCCCGATCCAGTTCGTTTGGGGCACGCTGGAAAATCACCGCGTCGAAGGCAACAAGGTCATCGCCGACGTCAAGCAGTTCGATCCCACGATCTTCAAGTGGATGTATTTCCTGACCGGCTATGTGCTGCCCAAGGCCTATTACGAAAAGGTCGGCCCCGAGGGCTTCGAGGCAGCCCCGATCGGCACCGGCCCCTACATGGTCGAGAAGTTCGAGCGCAATGCCTTCGTGCGGCTGAAGGCCAATCCCAATTACTGGGGCGGCAAGCCGGATTTTGAAACCGTGACGATCAAGTTCGTCCCCGATGCCGCAGCCCGCGTGGCCGAGGTCGAGTCGGGCAATTCTCACGTCACGCTGGAAATGCCCTATGAGGAATATGACCGTCTCAAGGGCGGTCCGCTGGCAGGGGTGGCCGAGCCCATTTCGGATATCGGGATGATCTTCCTCAATGATATCGAGGTGATGACCGACCCGAATGTCCGCAAGGCCGCAGCCCTTGCCATCGACAAGCAGGCGATCATCGACCGGCTGCTGTCGGGCTATGGCGTCAAGATCGACACGCTGCAAACCCCGCAATACGAGGCCTATGACCCCTCGATCACCGTCGAATACAACCCCGAAAAGGCCATCGAGCTGCTGGCGGCCTCGGGCTACAGCACCGAAAACCCGGTGAAGTTCAAGATCCAGACCACCAAGGGCTTCAAGCCCAAGGATTACGAGATGGTGCAGGCCATCGTCGGCCTGTGGCGCAAGGTCGGGATCGAGGCCGAGATCGAGGTCTACGAGATCGCCAAGCACTACGAGTTGCGCGCCGCCGACCAGTTGGCACCTGCGGCCTTCTACAACTGGGGCAACTCGGTCGCGGACCCCACCACATCCACCGGCTTTGCGATGTTCGGCCCCTCGCCGCATTCGGTCTGGGATGGCGAGGATCTGGTCGGCATGATCGCGCCGCTTTGGGGCGAGGCCGACGAGGCCAAGCGCATCGCCGGATGGAAGGCGGTGGACAAGTATATCGCCGAAAATGCGCTGGCGATCCCGCTGCTGCAATATGTGCAGCCGATCCTGCATGCGCCGGGGATCAAGGTCACGCCGCACGCCTCGGGCGCGCTGCTGCCGCATCTGATCAAGCGGGCCTGAGGGCGCGGCCCTTGCGGTTCGGCCGGTGGGCGCTGCCCGCCGGCCGGCAGTGACGTGCCGGATTGCCAGGGCATGCCGGGGGCTTTCCCGCCGGCGCGCCGCTGCTGATGCGTTTTATGGAAGGTTCGGGGCAGATGGAGATTCTGCGCGTTCTATGCATGCGGTTATTGACGACCGCTGTCACCTTGGCGGGGGTGGCGGTGATCGTGTTTTTCGTGATCCGGGTCGTGCCCGGAAATCCGATCGCGATGATGCTGCCCCCCGGCGCGACCGAGGCCGACATTGCCCGCCTTTCGGCGCTTTACGGTCTGGACAAGCCGCTGGTCAGCCAGTTCGGCATCTGGGTTTCGGGGGTGTTGCAAGGCGATCTGGGCACGTCGATCACC
Organism: uncultured Gemmobacter sp.; assembly: GCA_964439015.1. Lineage (GTDB taxonomy): Bacteria > Pseudomonadota > Alphaproteobacteria > Rhodobacterales > Rhodobacteraceae > Gemmobacter. The sequence continues at coordinate 21,506 of CAYTMV010000008.1, read as the reverse complement.
ACCCGCCAGCCGGTGCTGGATCTGGTTCTGGGCCGCCTGCCCGCCACGCTGGAATTGTCGATCATGGCGCTGGTCATGGCGATGCTGCTGGGCGGGGCTGCGGCACTGACCGGCACGCGCTATCGCGGCGGGCGGACCGAGGGGACGATCGATGTGGCCAATGGCGTGGCGCTGTCGGTGCCGGATTTTCTCTGGGGGTTGGTGCTGATCCTGCAGTTTGGGGTGCTGGTGCCGGTCTTTCACATCTCGGGCCGGGTCACGCCGTCGCTGGACCTGCCCTTTGTCAGCAATTTCTACCTGTTTGAAAGCCTGCTGAGGCTGCGCTTCGACCTTTGGGCAGACATCGTCTCGCATATGTTCATGCCGGCCCTGGCCCTGGCCATCCCGCTGGCGGCGATCATCGGCCAGCTTTTGAAGCAATCGCTGAAAGAGACGATGAACCTCGATTACGTCACGCTGGCCCGCACCAAGGGCTATGGCGAGACCCGCGTCATCCTGCGCGAAGCCCTGCGCAACGCCGCCCTGCCGACGCTGACGCTGGTGGGGGTGCAGTTCACCTTCCTGATCGGCGGCACCGTGATCATCGAGCGGCTGTTCTCGTATGAGGGTCTGGGAAACATGGCCATCGACGCGGTGATCAACCGCGACCTGCCGCTGATCCAGGGGATCGTGATCCTGTTCGCGGCGATCTTCACGGCGGTCAACCTGGTCGTGGATCTTCTCTACACCCTTCTGAACCCGAGGCTGCGTCATGGCTGATGCCGAAACTCTCGACGGGCGTTCGCAGGTCCGCAGGCGGGCGGGGCTCAGGCTCTGGCTGTCTGCCGCCTGGCTGGGGACGCTGTGCATTCTGGCGCTGTTTGCGCCCTGGATCGCGCCCAAGGACCCGCTGGCGCAGGATCTGTTTCTGGGCCGGATGCCACCCGCCTGGGTGGCGGGGGCCGAGCCGGGCTATTGGCTGGGCACGGACTCGCTCGGCCGGGATGTGCTGTCGCGCATCATCCACGGCGCGCGGGTGGCGCTGAGCGTGGCGCTGATCGCGGGCGCGATCACCTGCGTGATCGGCGCGACGCTGGGCCTGCTGGCCGGGTTTCTGCGCGGCTGGGTGGATCTGCTGATCTCGCGGCTGATTGATATCTGGATGGCCTTTCCGCCGGTGCTGTTCTCGATCCTGCTCATCGCGGTGCTGGGGCCGGGCCTGTGGTCGATCATCCTGGCCATCGTCGTCATCGACTGGACCCGCTTTGCCCGCGTGGTCCGGGCCGAGGCGATGGCACAGGGCGCCATGGATTATGTGGCCTCGGCGCGCGTCGCGGGCCGGGGACGGATCGGCACCATGCTGCGCGAGATCCTGCCCAATGTCCTGCCCACGGTGACGGTGCTGCTGACGCTGGAGATGGGCATTGCCGTGATCGTCGAGGCGATCCTGAGCTTTGTGAACCTGTCGATCTCGACCGATGCGCCCACATGGGGGGGCATGATCGCCGAGGGGCGGGCCTCGATCCATCAGGCATGGTGGGTGCTGGTCTTTCCGCTGGGCACCCTGTTTCTGACCGTCCTGTCCTTCTCGCAACTGGGCGAGGGGCTGAAGGACCGCTTTGATCCGGTGCTGCGATGAGTTTTCTGGCGATCAAGAACCTGTCGATCGGGCTGAAGAAGGGGCCGCCGCTGCTGCGCCGGGTCTCGCTCGAGGTGGCTTCGGGCGAGGTGCGCGGGCTGGTGGGGGAATCCGGGGCCGGCAAGTCGATGATCGGCAAGGCGGTGCTGGGGATCCTGCCGCCCTCGGTCGAGGTGACGGGCGGCGAGATCTGGCTGGATGGGACCGACCTGCTGCGCCTGCCGCTGGCCGAGCGGCGGCGGCGCATCGGCGCGCTGGCGGCGCTGATCCCGCAAGACCCGCTGACCGCGCTGAACCCCAGCCACCGCATCGGCCCACAGATCACCGACCGGCTGGTCGATATCCTGGGCTGGCGGCGCGCCGATGCCGAGGCCCGGGCCCGCGACCTGCTGACCGAGGTGCAGATCGCCGAGCCCGAGCGGGTGATGCGCGCCTATCCGCATGAGCTGTCGGGCGGGATGCGCCAGCGGATCCTGATCGCCTCGGCCTTTGCGGCGGAGCCCAAACTGATCGTGGCGGACGAGCCGACGACCGCGCTTGATGTGACGGTGCAAAAGCAGATCCTGAAGCTGATTTCGCAGATGCAGGCCCGGCATGGCACGGCGCTGCTGTTTGTGACCCATGATCTGGGCGTGGTGTCCAAGGTCTGCCAGCGGTTGAGCGTGCTGTATGCGGGCATGGTGGTCGAGGACAGCACGGTGGGCGATTTTTTCGCGGCCCCGCGGCATCCCTATTCCGCCGCACTGCTGGCGGCGACGCCCAAATACACCGACCCTCAGGCCGGTCTGAACCCGGTCCCCGACAGTGTGATCGCCGCGGTGCGGGCCGAAGTCGCCGCTTTTGACCGGAGCGCCGCACATGGCTGACCTCTACCAGATCGAAAACCTGCGGCTTTCGCTGGCTGACATGGCCGCCAAACCGCTGTTTGGCCCAGCCCCGCGGCTGGAGATCCTGAAAGGCTTGACCTTCTCGATCCCCAAAGGCTCGGTCGTGGGCATCGTGGGCATCGTGGGCATCGTGGGCGGCTCGGGCTCGGGCAAGTCGACGCTGGGGCGGGCGCTGGTGCGGCTTCTGGAACCCTCGAGCGGCGCGATCCGGTTTGATGGCACCGACATCACCCATCTGTCCGAGGCCGAGCTGCGGCCGATGCGCCGGCGCTTCCAGATGATCTTTCAGGACCCGATGTCCTCGCTGAACCCGCGCCACCGGGTCAGCGCGATCATCGCCGAGCCGCTGCGCCTGCACGGCTTTGACGTGATCCCCGACCGGGTTTCCCGCGCGCTGGATCATGTCGGCCTGCCCCGGCACTTTGCCAGCCGCTACCCGCATGAGCTGTCGGGTGGCCAGCGCCAGCGCGTGGGGATCGCCCGTGCCATCGCGCTTGAGCCTGACTTCATTCTGGCCGACGAGATCGTCTCGGGCCTCGATGTGTCGTCGCAGGCGCAGGTGCTGAACCTGCTGGAGCGGCTGGTGCGCGAACTGGGGCTGACGCTGGCCTTCATCAGCCACGACCTGGCGGTGATCCGGCGGCTGTGCGACCAGACCATCGTGCTTTACCGCGGCGAGATCGTCGAGGATCGCCCGACCGCCGATCTGTTTGACCGCCCCGGGGCCGCCTATACGCGCGAGCTGCTGGAGGCGATCCCCCTGCCCGATCCGGCTCAGCCCTGGTTCTGAGGGCCGCCGACCGGGCGATGCTCGGGCGCGGCAGGGGCTTCCATCAGGCTTTCGAGCTTGGCCTTGACCTCGGCGGGCCAGACCATCGAGGTGTGGGTATCCAGCCAGCTTGCGGCCAGAACCTGTTCGACCGACCAGCGGTGTTCATCGCCGCAGTGAATGGTATGCTTCAGCCGGACCGAGGATTTGCCCACCTTCAGCACCGTCAGCCGAAAGGTCAGCCGGTCGCCAAAAAAGGACGGTTTGGAAAAGTCGCAGGAAAGATGCACGGTCGGCGTGCCCCAGCGGTCTTTCCAGATGATCTCGTGCCACGGATAGCCGATATGCGCCCAGAACTCCTCGACCACACCGTTCAGGATGTTGAGGTAAGCGGGGTAATAGGCTGTCCCCGAGATGTCGCAATCGCCAAAGCGCAGCATCCGGTCGGTGGTAAAGCAGACAGTCATGGCACGGCCCTCTTGCAAGTCAGGTGGCCAAGACACTTGAAACGGGGGCCCGGGTCAAGGGTCAGGTGGCAGCGGCGCGCGCGGCCTGCGGTCAGGGACGGCTGTCGCCCTGACCGGCGCAGGGTCCCCCCCTTGATCGAGGCTCCTGTCCGCTCGATCCGGCAGAAACCCGCGCCGCGCGGCCTGCGGTCAGGGACTGCCCCCGCCACGCACATGCCGCCAGCGGTCGTTTACCACCCAAACCAGGACCTGATCGGGCGCGGGCCTTTCGCGCCCGGTCCCAGCCGGACCGGCTCTGGCGTCGCGACATCACCAGAGCCGGGCAAGGCCGCACCCGTTTGCTGCTGATGCAGCGAGCCCAGGGATTTCACCTTGGCCAGAGTGTCAGATCCGGGCAGTGGTGCAGCGCCCCGGCCATAATGCTGGAACCACGGCAGGCCTGCGCGGGCATAGTCCTGCGCCGAGGGTGGTTGGGTCGGCACCGGCTCTCCGGTCAGCGCGCGCCAACGGCTTGCATGCCACAGCGTGACAAACACCCGTTGCGTCGCGCGCTGGTCCCAATCCTCCAGCGCATGGGGGTCACGCTCGATGGACTGCCGCATCCGCCCACCCGCGCCGAGGCCCATCGCGGCACTTGGAACAGGCATGACAGAGGCGCAGGGTTCGATATGGTAGACAGGCCGCGGGGCCTTCAAACGCGCCCACACCTCACGCCGCATTGGCGTCACGGAGATCTGCAGCCCGCCCCACTCCGCCTCATCCGTCAGCTGCTCCTCGACAGAGTAGCCTTCACCCAGCGGCATGGCGACGAATTGCCGGATCACGCCAGGTTCGATGGCAAACCCGTCGAGCCACGGCTGCTCGGGCCAGACCACGTAGTCCTGCGGATTGCGGTTCAGGGGCGCAGTCCAGGTCTCTCCCGTCACGGCATTGATCTTGCCCGCCGCGACCTTGACCGCGACAGGAAGGTCGCTTCCCCTTCCACCGCTGAAATTCAACCATAGCGCCTCGGCCTGCCACATGGGCAGTATCACCCCACCACGGCGGCGCGTGTCGGCGGGCAAGGCAGCATAGTCCTCGACATGGCGCAGAGGGAACCGCCCGAAGCCCGGCGGCAAGGGATAGTCGCGGTCGCTGTCGGGGATGCGCAGCGTGCGCTGGAAGTCGATGGAAAACCGCGCCTCCGGGTCGACCTCGGGAAAGCGGAAGGCAAGGGCGTTGTTCTCGAGTGTGGGCATGGATGCTCTCCTATTCTTGTTACCAGTCGCCATCCTCAACCTCGCGTACGAGGCGCAGGACAGCATGATCGGGCATGTCCTTCAAACTGCGGATCAGCTCCGCAAACAGCTTTGGCCTTGCGAGGATCGCGGCGCGCAGGTCGGCCGAGATCTTGCCGCCAAGCGCAAGCATCACGTCTGTGTCCTCTCCCAATTCGGCCGCCAGCAGGCGCAGCACCTCTTCGCTCGGAGGCGCCACCTCGTCGCGTTCGAGGCGCGAAAGGTAGGGCGGCGTTACCCCACAGCGCTGCGCCAACTGCCGGAGCGAAAATGCCGGATCGGTCTGCGCCTTCGCCTCGCGCAAGCTGCGCAAGTGGGAACCGAAGCTTTGGATCTTGTGTTTCATGTTGCGTATATATGCAACATCCGGGCCAGATGCAAGAGCTGGAACTTTCGGAACCATAGAGGTCCACGAAAGGTAGCTCTCCGTGTTCGCCGCGCGCATGTCGTCTGTGTCGCGTCGAAGCGGGGAGCTTTGAGGAAAAATGGCTATCATCTCTGCACATCGCCAAAACCGGAACACCGTCACCGCCACGCCCCATGCGGCCAGCGCACCCAGCGGCTGCGCCTTTCGCGTGTTGTGGCACTGTTCGCCTCGAGGGCGAATGACACGGGCGGCGAAGTCTTGGCAGGGTTGAAAGTCAGGCCATTGGAAAGGCGAGGAAAAAGCCGACCGAACCGAATTTTGCGAGGTTCGCCCCAACTGAGACGGAGCGCCGTTCAGAGCCCGGAACCGGCGCGGCGCTCAGTCCCAAAGGATCGCATGTGGATGCAGAAACCCTTTGAAGAAAGACTTTTTCGGGGCCGCGTGGGGCGCATGTCCGGGCTCGAAACAGGCATGATGGCGCAGGGGACGGGCCTAGCGTCAAACCTTCTCTGACCCTGCAAACCAAACTGGCAGGCGCCAACGCTAAAATCGCCGAGTTTTGCGGCCCGGCCTGCATGTCCTCGATGGAGGAGAGCTTATCGTAAGCGTTGCCTGAGCCCCACCTTTTGGCCTTTGCCCTGCTTCCAGCCCATACGGCAGTGGCCCAAGCCGTGCCAAGATCGCCTCGACGTCCCTCAGGTGACCATCCCAGTTCATCTCGCCGTCCAAGCCGTTCACCCGCGTCAGGCCCCCCACATCCTGCGAGCCATTGGCCGCGCATGGGGGTGGCGGCGGCGCATGGAGGCTGGCGAGTTCAATACGGTCACCGATCTGGCGAAAGCCGTGGGGCTGGCCGAACGCCATGTCAGCCGACAGCTGCGGCTCGCCTATCTCGCGCCGGGAGTGTTCAAGCGCCTCGTCTACAAGCGCGAGGTGCCCGCCGTGACCCTGTTGAAACTGACCGATGTCGCGGCCCTGCCGTGGCACGAACAACCGGAGCGGGTTTTCGACTAACAAAGACCGGAAGCACCGCTCCTTCTACGCCAAAGGTCTTTATAACGGCGAAGTTGCCCCTTGCCGTCCTCACAAGGCAAACAAAGAGATCAGACATCCACAAATGCCCAGAAGTGACGCAGAATGGGAAAAATGGTTCGAACGCCGCGAGGCAACGAAGAAAAAGAAGCGTAACTCGAAGTCGGCAGGAAAGAAGCAGTCGTCAAACGCGACCCACGTTGGCGTTCCTATGGCCCGCGTGATTGGTGAACCTGCGTTTTTCAACGAAAGCTGGAAGCGCAGCAAAATCCTCGAGTTTGCGGATTATCGACGCGCAAACCCAACACAGGCGGAGTCTGAACTCTCCGGAATTCTGAACGATCTAAATGATGGAATACTGCGACGGAGATTCGTGCGGGAGCATGTTATTTCAGGGAAATGGATCGTGGACTTCTACTTTCCGGAGGTCCGCTTGGCAATCGAGGTCGACGGATCAATCCATCTGACCGGCCACCAACTTCGCAGGGACAAGCTAAAAAACGTCGATTGCGCGAAGTTCGACATCACGATCCTGCGGATCACGAACTCAGAAGTTTTCAGTTGCAGAGAGAAGCTGATCGAGAAATTGCGCTCCAGTTGGCGGGAGGCACTGTCCCGGCAAAACCGGGTGATCGGTCTCTCTGAAGATGAGTACTTCGGGCGCCAATGATGCCTTCGCTGCGGCACTGCCAGCTCTACACAGTTGATCTCAGTGGAAACTCGCCTGAAACGACGTCGCCGACAGCGAGACATGGGCATCGAGATGCGGGTGCAGCTCGAACGCCTTCGGCTCGCGTGAGAAATTCCACAGCCGGAACAGGCGCCATTCCGACCGGCGCTCCTCGGCCACGGCCAGCTCGTTGCGTGTGATGTGGAAGGGCGTTCGTTCCAATCCGTTCGTCGTCTTGACCTCGATCAGCCGAGGGAGCCCGTCCGGCGCGAAACTCGCGATGTCGTAGCCCGCCCCGTCGCCATCCTCTTCCGATACCCAGCGCACTTTGCGCGCCAGATCATCCCGTCCCGCCGTCCGCAAGGCCGAACGCTCATGCGCGAGCACACGTTCCTCGCCCGCGCGGCCGAGGGCCCGGTTGCGCTCGTCCCGGCCCGCCAGGTCGAACTTGCGGGCGATGTGCAGCATCTGCTCCAGCTCCTGCGGCGGCGGCTGGTTCGACAGGGTCGGCGGCGGCCCGATCCAGATCTGCGCCGCGTCGCGCAGGCCAGCGGCGGGTTGCAGCCCCGGCTGGCGCCCGAGCCAAGCAGGGTTCAGCGTCAGCCACCGCGCCACGGCATCTACCAAGGTCATCTGGAAGTTGAACGCGTGCTTGTAGCCGGGGATCCAGTCCTCGCCGAGCCCCTTCAGCACCGCGCTGATATTCTGGTGCTTGAACTCGACGGACCCCTCGGATCGGTCGTTCAGCAGCGGGAGGAGTGCGCGGCGGTGTTCAGCCTTGCTGTAGCGGCGCGCGGAGATGTCGTCGGCCAGCATCACGAAGTAATCCGCGACGATCAGGTCGTCCTCTTCATCTGTCCAGGGCCCGTTCGACATTGCGCCAGGCTATGAGGGCGAAGTCCATTTGTCATCAAAGACTTCGCACCACTCCGCACAACCACGCCGCCTTCGGGTGTCTCAGTTCGCATCGACAGCGGTCAAACACTCCTCAACCCTGGCGCAATCCGCTTCTGCCAAGTGCCTGAAAATCAGTCACCTTTTGAATCGGTCTCGATTTTGGTGAAGGGCGGGTGGAAAGAGACGCGGGGCGTTCATAGACCGGCTTCAACCGAAACGGCAGTCTCTGAAAGTCGGATGGCTTCACTAAACCCCTTTGAAACAAAAAAATGGCCCGTCAGGGACCTCATCTCGGGTTTGCGATGTGAAGGTGGCGGACAGTGAGGGATTCGAACCCTCGAGACGGTTCCCCGCCTACACACTTTCCAGGCGTGCGCCTTCGACCACTCGGCCAACTGTCCTTACCGGGAGCCAATAACCGTATGCCAGCAGGAGTGCAAGCGCGGTTTCACCGGCCCGCCACTGGCTGGCACCGGAAAGTTCAGGCGGCGGCGATAGCGGTGCGGACGTTAAGGCTGTCAACCAGATCAGGCATATAGCCAGCCTCGATCAGGTGCAGTTTTGTTGCCCGCCGCAAGATGCCGTGCGTGGCGATCTCGACCTCGACCAGATCGCCGGTTTCAATGATCGGTGCCGGCCCGCGCTGAAGTTTGCGCCCTTCGTAATACGCCAGATCCTTGCTGTCAGAACACCAGACGATCGCCCGCCCTGACGCTTTGCACGACCAGATCACAACACCCAGCATCAAACCCCTCCGTCAGTCCACGCCGTTCTTTCGTCCGGCGACAATCTTCGCATCCATCCGACGCAACTTAGTGAATGTTGCATGCAACTTTGGACGTTGCATTGAACTTATGGCGAAAGATCGGATGGACCTTGCCGGTTTTTTGTAACAAGCATGACGCTGTTTCGCGTCAGCTGTGGCTGATTTCGCGTCTCAGGTGTGCCAGGCGGCATGCAGATGCTGAAAAGTAGTGTAAACCTACGGGGTTGCTAGTTGGTGGCTTTGCGCTGCAACGAATCCTTGCCGGGCGGGAACGAACGGAAAGGCGGGTCGCGATGATCCAAGACCGGCCTGCGGCTGAAAAGCCCGACGGCGCAAACGCCGCGCAACTCTCACCCGGAGAATTGCGCGCCGTCTTTGGCCGCAACCTGCGTCAGCTGTGCGATGAAGGCCCCTCGGTCTCGGCGATCTGCACGGCGATCGGGATCAATCGCACGCAATTCAACCGCTATCTCTCGGGCGAGGCGTTTCCCCGGCCGGATGTTCTGGCGCGGATCTGCGCGCATTTCGGCGTCGATGCCCGCATCCTTCTGGAACCGCTGGAGGCGTTGCGCAGCAGCAGCCCCCCGGCACCGCAGATGACGCTGGCCGATCCCCTGCTGATCGGCGTCACGCGGCCTGTGGATGCCGCCGTGCTGCCCGACGGGGTTTATCGGTTCTGGCGACGCTCGTTCATGTTTTCGGACCGGATGGTGAGCAATCTGGCGCAGATCCGCAGCCGGGACGGGATGACGCTGTTCAAGGCCTTCGAGGAAAATCTGCTGGCCCAGCAGGCCAACCCGCAGGCCAAACGCTTTCCCCGGCTGCAGATCCATGGCCTGGTCCGCCAGCATATCGACGGGATCTCGATCCATTGCCAGGATCGTCAGGGGCAGGGCAACATCAATTTCTTCGAGTTCGGGCTGGAGGGAAACATGCGTTTCTACCCCGGCTTTTCGCTGCTGATCCGCAAGCGCATTGACGGCATGAGCCGGATTTCTGCGGCGGTGATGGAGCGGCTGCCCGAAGATCCCGCGCAATGGCGCCAGATCGTCCGGGACGGGACCATCCATGATCTGGTCACCGCACCGCCGATCATCCGCCGCGCGTTGGAGCGTATTCCGCCAAGCCTATAATCGTTTCCCCCGGCCCCGTCAGCCCGTCAGGCCGGTCAGTCCATCAGGCCGAGCGTCACGCGGCGGTTGATCCGCCCCTTTTTCTCGATCTTCAGGATCTCGACATGGCCGATCTCGGCGGTGCGGGCCACATGGGTGCCGCCGCAGGGTTGCAGGTCCACCTGCCCTGCCCCGCGCCCGATCCGGATCAGGCGCACCCGTCCCTGCCCCATGGGCGGACGGACGGACAGCGTCTTGATCAACTGCGGGTTTGCGGCCAGCGCCGCGTCGTCGATCCAGTCCTCGGACACTTGCAGATCGCGGTCGATCAGGCTGTTCAGCGCAGCCGACAGGCGTGGCAGATCGGCAGGCGGTTCCGGCATGTCGAAATCCAGCCGCGCCCGATGGGCCCCGATCGCGCCCCCTGTCACCGGCAGCGGGATCAACACGGATAACAGGTGCAAGGCGGTGTGCAGCCGCATGTGGCGGTGCCGGCGGTCCCAGTCCAGCACCTGCCGCACCGCCGTGCCCGGCGCCGGCATCGGTCCGGCCTCGGCCGGCACCAGGGCCACAGCACCCTCCTCGGCCTTGACAGCGGTTGCGACCGGCATCCGCCCGCCCTCCCAGATCAGCCAGCCGCTATCGCCGGGCTGGCCACCACCGGTGGGATAGAACACGCTTTCGGCGCAGACCACCGCACCCTCCGCGGTGTGGGACAGGACCGCGGTGTCATGTTCGCTCAGATAGGGATCACGGCGATAGAGCGGTTGCGGGCTCATGCCGCCCCCCCTTCGGGATCCGGCTTGGCCTTGCCCCCAAGGCTTGCCAGTGCGGCCGCGATCTCGTCGATATTGCGCAGCGAGACATCGGTCTGGGCGAAGGGGATCTCGATCCCTTCCTCGGCAAAGCGGCTGACGATCATGTGGTTGATCGCGCTGCGCACGGACAGCGAGAAATTCACGTCACGCAGGATCACCCGGATCTCGAAGTTCAGCGCGTCCGCCCCAAGGCCCACCAGCGCCACGACCGGCGGCGGGTCCAGCACGGCCAGCGGCTGCGCCTCGGCAATCTCGCGCAGCACCTGTTCGACGTGATGCGTGTCGGACCCATAGGCCACGCCCACCGGCACGATCAGCCGGCCCGCCATCGAAAACCGCGTCCAGTTGGTGACCTGCTGCGTCACCAGATCGGCATTCGGCACGATCACGTCCGAGCGGTCAAAGGTCTGGATGCGGGTCGAGCGGACCGAGATCGACTTGACCGTGCCCGCGACCGCGCCGACCTCGATCCAGTCGCCCTCGGAAACCGGGCGCTCGATCAGCAGGATGATGCCGGACACGAAGTTCTGGACGATGTTCTGCAGACCGAAACCGATCCCCAGCGACAGGGCCCCGGCGATGAAGGCCAAGCTGGAAAGGTCGATCCCGGCACCGGAAATCGCGATCAGCCCGGCCAGAAAGATCCCCAGATAGCCTACGCCCGAGGTGATGGCATTGCGCCCGCCCTGATCCAGCTTGGTCTTGGGCAGGATCGTGGATTTCAGCGCCCCCTGCACCAGCTTGGTGACGGTATAGCCCAGGCCAAACAGCACCAGCAGCCACAGGAAACTGGTTGGCGAAATCCGCGTCTCGCCCACCTGCACGCCCTGTCGGAACCGCTGCCAGATCTCCAGCAGGTCATCGGCCCGCGCGCCCCAGATCAGCGCGAACAGCGGCAAGGAGGCCACCACCAGCACAAACCCCGCCAGCACCGGCACCAGACCCTGTGCCGCGCCGCCCTCGCCCTCGGTCGGCACGATCAGCGCGTAGATATCCTCGATAAGCTCCTGCAACACCAGGATCAGCGCAATCAGCCCCAACGAGGCTGCCGCCGGATAGATCAGGGCCGCGGCGGCGTTGACATAGCCGACCAGGGCCACCAGCGGCCCCACCAGCCCGATCACGATCGCGCCCCGCCCGACCAGCCCCGCCAGCGTGTCGCGGAACGTGCCGCCCTCGCCCTCGCTGCGGGCCTGGGCGACGTGATCGCGGATCAGATGCCCCAGCCGCCACAGCGTCAGACCGGTCAGGGCCAGCAGCGGCATTTCGATCACCGCCCGCGCCGTCTCGGAAAACGGGCGCACCAGGCGCGCGCCCTCCCACAGCTGCACCAATGCCAGCATCAGGCCCAGCACCGAGACCAGCGCCCGGCCCTCGGCCCGCCGCTCGGGCGCAAGCGCGAAGGTGCCGCCTACCCATTCCGCCGGCACCTCGCCCGGCGGGAACACCCGTCCGCCCAGCCACAAGGCCAGAAACAGCGTGAAACCCGCGGGCGCCAACCCCGTCAGCAGCCCCTGGCCCAACGTGCCCGGCATCCCCGTCAGCGACAGCGCAGAAACCGCCAGAACCACCCCCAACGACGGCACCGCCACCTGCCCCAGCGAGGCCAGAAAGCCCCAGACCCGGCGCCCGCGCACCGTATCGCGCCCCTGCAACCGCCAGGCCAGACGTTCGATGAAGGTGCGCCCGCGCCAGACCAGCGCCACCGCGACGGTCAGAAACAGGATCACCGCCGGCAGATTGTCCATCGCCCCGGCGCGCCGGTCGCCCCGCGCCCAGTTGCGCTTGACCTCGGTCCAGACATCGGCGCCCAACTGCACCAAGGCGGTTGCGGCCGTGGGCCAGTTGGCGGGATTGGCCGGGGTCGGGAACAGTTTCAACAGCTCGTTGGCCTGCCGTTCGCGCTGCACACGGTCGATCTCGGCAATCAGGCCCGAGGCGCGGCGATAGGCCTCTTCGGCGGCCAGTCCCGGCGCCTGCAAGCGCACCAGTTGCTCGGACAAGGCTGCGCGACGCAGCGCGATCTCTTCGGCCTCGACCGCGCCCTCGGCCGGGGCCGGCCCCAGCGCGTTGATCTGCTCGCGCAGCGTGGCGATGCGGTTGCCATTGGCGCTTTGCGCGCCGGTAAAGATGTTGCGCCAGTCGGCCAGCTGGCCACGGATGACCTCGAGCCCCTGGTTCGAGGTCTCGCCTGCAGCAAGCACCGTCTCGGCCCGTGTGGCCAGCCGTTCCCAGGCGGCATAATCCGGGGCATTGGCATCGGACGGCAGGACCGAGATGGTCTTGCCCCCCTTCGATGCCCCCGAGGCCGTCCCGGCAGTCTGGCTTTTGGTCAGGCCAAAGCCGCCGGACGTGGGCCGGGCAGCCCCGTCTTCGGTCGCGGCGGGCGGGGGTGCCTCTGACGGTGCCGCTGGTTTTTCAATCGTTGCGTCCGGGGCCTCGGCGGGAACAGCCGGGGCCGTCTGGGCAGCAGCCCCGCCGCCCCATGCCAGCCCCAGCGCAAGCGTAAGCCCGGCAAGGGCCGATCGCGGCAAAGCCATGTTACTGATCCTGATAGACTTCCGGCAGCGCCCGCCCGGACCGATCCAGCCATGCCGGCACCGGCAGGCCCTTCAGATGCAGGAACTCCGGGTTGAACAGCTTGGACTGATAGCGCGTGCCGTAATCGCACAGGATGGTGACAATGGTATGGCCCGGCCCCAGGTCGCGCGCCATGCGGATCGCGCCGGCGATGTTGACGCCCGACGAGCCGCCCAGACACAGCCCTTCCTCGGCCAGCAGGTCAAAGACAATCGGCAGCGCCTCGGAATCCGGGATGCGCCAGCTGAAATCGGGGCGGAACCCCTCGAGATTGGCGGTGATCCGGCCCTGACCGATGCCCTCGGTGATCGAGGTGCCGGGCGCGTCAAAGGTGCCTTGGGTGTAATAGCTGTGCAGCGCCGCCCCCTCGGGGTCGGCCAGACCGATCTTCACGCCCTTGGGCTGCAGCGCCATCGCCACACCTGCCAGCGTCCCGCCCGACCCCACGGCCGCCACAAACCCGTCCACCTTGCCGCCGGTCTGCTGCCATATCTCGGGGCCGGTGGTTTCGATATGGGCCTGCCGGTTGGCGGTATTGTCGAACTGATTGGCCCAGATCGCACCATTGGGCTCGGTCTTGGCCAGCGCCTCGGCCAGACGGCCGGAATAGCGCACATAGTTGTTGGGGTTCTTGTAGGGCGCGGCCGGCACCTGCACCAGCTCGGCCCCGGCCAGACGCAGCATGTCCTTCTTTTCCTGGCTCTGCGTCTCGGGGATCACGATCACGGTCTTGAAGCCCATCGAGGCACCGACCAGCGCCAGACCGATGCCGGTATTGCCGGCCGTCCCCTCGACGATCGTGCCGCCGGGTTTCAGCAGGCCCTTCGCCACCGCATCCTTGATGATGTAAAGCGCCGCACGGTCCTTGACCGACTGACCCGGATTGAGAAATTCGGCCTTGCCGAGGATCTCGCAGCCGGTGAGTTCAGAGGCCTTGCGCAGCCGGATCAGGGGCGTGTTGCCCACCGCCGCCGCGAGGTCTTGCTTGATGGCCATAGGTGCCTCCCCTGTCCCGGTCTGAAAAGCGTTACCGTCCAAGGTTTAGGCGTCACCGGGGCAGAACTCAACCCCGCGCCCGCCGCGCCCCCACCTCCTCGCCGTATCGACGTTTTGCCGCGTGGTCGCTCTTGGTTTCGGCGCGATTTTCCGCCAAGGTTGCGAAACCTGCGGGCAGTCACCCAATCGGGGAAAACAATCAAGGCCCGTGCGGCAAACGCACGGGGCCGCGCCTGGCGCGGGGCAGAAAGGGGAAAGCATGCGAGGATTGCTGGCACTATCCGCCGGGATAGACCGGGTCACCTCACTGATCGGCCGGGGTGTGATGTGGCTGATTTTTCTGGCGGTGATCATCAGCGCCACCAACGCCGTGATCCGCAAGGTCTTCAGCGTATCGTCCAACGCCTGGCTTGAGGCGCAGTGGTATCTGTTCGGCGCGGCCTTTCTGGGCGCCGCTGCCTATACGCTGCAACAGAACGAGCATGTGCGCATCGACATCATCTATGGCATGTGGTCGCGGCGCACCCAGCACTGGATCGACCTGTTCGGACACCTGGTGTTCCTGATGCCGTTTGTCACGCTGATGATCTGGTATTTCGTGCCATGGGTCACGCGCTCCGTCTATTCTGGCGAGGTTTCAACCAACTCCGGCGGCTTGATCATCTGGCCGGCCAAGGCGCTGCTGCTGGCAGGGTTCAGCCTGCTGTGGTTGCAGGGGATCAGCGAGATCATCAAGAAGATTGCGGTCATGCGCGGGCTGATCGCGGACCCTCACCCCTTCATCTCGGCCCATGAGGCCGCCGAAGCCGAGGGCGCGGCGCTGAAAGAGGAACTGACCAAATGATCGAGTTCATCGCGCTGAACCTCGCGCCCATCATCTTCGTCTCGCTGGTGGTGTTTCTGCTGCTGGGCTATCCGGTGGCGTTCTCGCTGGCCGCCAACGGCCTGATGTTCTTCGTCATCGGCGTCTGGCTGGCGCCCTATTCCGATGCCATCAACCTCAGCTGGCCCTTGCTCAACACCATGCCCAACCGGCTGTGGGGGGTATTGTCGAACGAGACCTTGCTGGCGATCCCGTTCTTTACCTTCATGGGGATCATATTGGAACGGTCGGGCATGGCCGAGGACCTGCTCGATACCATCGGTCAGCTGTTCGGGCCGATCCGCGGCGGTCTGGCCTATGCGGTGATCATCGTGGGGGCGCTGCTGGCGGCAACGACCGGCGTGGTCGCGGCCTCGGTGATCGCGATGGGGCTGATCTCGCTGCCGATCATGCTGCGCTATGGCTATGACCGGCGCATTGCCTCGGGGGTGATCGCGGCCTCGGGCACGCTGGCGCAGATCATCCCGCCTTCGCTGGTGCTGATCGTGCTGGCCGACCAGTTGGGACGGTCGGTCGGTGACATGTATGCCGGCGCGCTGATCCCTGGCCTGGTGCTGACCGGCATCTACATGGGCTATGTGCTGGTGATGTCGATCATCCGCCCCAACTCGATGCCGGCCCTGCCGCTTGAGGCGCGGACGCTGGGCTCGGGTGTGACCTCGCTGTTTGTGGCGCTGGCTGCCTGTGCCGCAATTTCCTATGGCGCGCATGTCTGGCTTTATCCCAGCCAGGGCGCCAATGCCGACATCCTGGGCCTGACGGTCGGTGTCGCGGTGATCTATCTGGCGGCGGTGCTGGACAAGCGGCTGAAGACCGGGCTGATGTCGCGGCTGGCGCAAGAGGTGATCATCGTGCTGATCCCGCCGCTGGCGCTGATCTTCCTGGTGCTGGGCACGATCTTCCTCGGCATTGCCACCCCCACCGAGGGCGGCGCGATGGGCGCGGTCGGCGCGATGGCACTGGCGGCGCTGAAGGGACGGCTGAACCTGGGTGTCGTGACGCAGGCGCTGCATTCGACCACCAAGCTGTCGGCCTTCGTGATGTTCATCCTGCTGGGGGCGCGGGTTTTCTCGCTGACCTTCTATGGCGTGAACGGGCATCTGTGGGTCGAGCATCTGCTGACCTCGCTGCCCGGCGGCGAGATTGGCTTCCTGATCGTGGTGTCGCTGCTGGTGTTCCTGCTGGCCTTCTTTCTCGATTTCTTCGAGCTGGCCTTCATCATCGTGCCGCTGCTGGTCGCCCCGGCCGAGGCGCTGGGCATTGACCTGGTCTGGCTGGGCATCATCCTCGCGGTGAACATGCAGACCTCGTTCATGCACCCGCCCTTCGGCTTTTCGCTGTTCTTCCTGCGCTCGGTCGCGCCGCGGCAAAGCTATGTCGACAAGGTGACGGGCCTGACCACCGCGCCGGTCACGACCGGGCAGATCTACTGGGGGGCGGTGCCCTTCGTGGTGATCCAGATGGTGATGGTGGGGGTGGTGATCGCCTTCCCGCAACTGGTGATGCATTACAAGGGGGCGCCGGTCGACACCTCCAATGTCACGATCACCCTGCCGCAAATGCCGGGTGGCGGTTTGGGCGGCGGTATCGGCGGCGGATTGGGCGCGCCGGGCGGCATCGGCGGGCTGGGGGGCGCACCTGCGCCCGCCACACCGGCACCGGGCGCCGCCGCGCCGGGGATCGGATCGCCCAATCTGGGCTCGCCCAATCTCGGCACACCAAGTCTGGGCACACCCAACCTCGGGGCGCCTTCCCTGGGCACACCCACTCCGGGCGCACCGGCCATCGGCCAGCCGAACCTCGGGGGCCCGGCGCCGGCCAACTGACCGGGCCCGCGCCGCAACATTCAACCGAAACGGCAAAGGCCCCTCCCGACCGGAGGGGCCTTTTCATTCAGCCCAGCAGCGCCAAGACCCACCCGGCCATCGCGGCCGCCAGCACCACCAACCAGGGGCGCGCGCCAAACAAGGTCAGCGCCACAAATGCCGCCAGCGCCGGTGCCAGATCCTGCAAGCCATGGATCGCCGTGCTGAACACCGGTTCATAAAGCGCCGCGCCAAGGATGCCGACCACCGCGGCATTGGCACCCTGCAAGGCCGATTGCGCCCTTGGATCGGCTCGCAACCGGCTCCAGTACGGCAGGGCGGCAATCAGGATCAGGAAACCGGGCAGAAACAGACCGAAAAGCGCCAGCGCGGCCCCCGCCAGCCCGTTCGGCACAGGCCCCAGAACCGCACCCAGATAGGCGGCCACGCTGAACAGCGGCCCGGGCATCGCCTGCGCCGCGCCATAACCGGCCATGAAACTGTCGGCCGAAATCCAGCCAGGCGCCACGACCTCGGCCTGCAACAGCGGCAGCACGACATGCCCGCCGCCGAAGACCAGCGCGCCCGCCCGGTAAAACCCATC
The DNA here is from genome assembly GCA_964439015.1 of uncultured Gemmobacter sp. GTDB lineage: Bacteria > Pseudomonadota > Alphaproteobacteria > Rhodobacterales > Rhodobacteraceae > Gemmobacter. The sequence continues at coordinate 3,958 of CAYTMV010000008.1, read as the reverse complement.
CAGCACCGCGATGCCCTGCCACTGCCCCGCCAGCAACGGCAGCCCCACCAACAGCACGCCAAATGCGGCAAGGGCCAGCCAGGCCTGCCCGTGGCTGACCGGCACCGCCAGATCCGCCGCAGCCCCCCGCGCGGCACCGCGGCCCAGCCACAGCCCCGCCACGGCCCCCGCAAAAATTGCCCCGGCCATCCCCGCCCAGCCCGGCAGCACCGCCAGCAGCGCCACCGCACCCACGGCCAACGCCGCCCGCGGCCCGTCCGGGCAAAGGGTGCGCGCCATGCCCCAGACCGCCTGCGCGACAATCGCCACGGCGACAATCTTCAGCCCCTGCACCGCCCCCGAAAACCCCACGCCCGACACAGAGGCCGCCGTCAGCGCCAATCCCATCATCGCCAGGGCCGACGGCAAGGTGAAAGCCACAAAGGCCGCCAGCGCCCCCAGCCACCCTGCCCGCATCAACCCCAGCGCAAAGCCCACCTGCGACGAGGCCGGCCCCGGCAGAAACTGGCACAGCGCCACCAGATCGGCATAGGCGGCATCCGACAGCCAACCGCGCCGGGTGACAAACTCGTCACGGAAATAGCCCAGATGCGCCACCGGCCCGCCAAAGCCCGTCAGCCCCATCTTGAGAAAGGCCGCAAACACCTCGGCGGGCGTGCCCTTGGCCCCATGCACTGCGTGTCGCTGCATTCGCTGCCCCTCTTGCCTGCGCGTTTTACTTATGCCCCGCGCCATAAAGGAAAACCCCCGGCCCTTGCGGACCGGGGGCAATCCGTCGCGAAACGCCCTGCCTTACAGTTTGGCGGCGTTTTGCTGCATCATCATGAAGGCGTCGTAGTTATACTCTGCGATCTGCGACCAGATGTAATACTCGGACCGGAACGCCTTGATCGAACCCCAGATCTTGGCGAACATCGGGTTCGAGGCTTCCATCTCGGCATAGACCTCGTTGGCGGCGTCAAAGCAGGCGGCCAGCACCTCGGCCGAGAACGGCCGCAACTGCGCGCCATTGGCTACCAGCGACTTGATCGCGGCCGGGTTGCGGGCGTCATACTTCTGCAGCATGTCCGCATCGACCCCCTGCGCGACCGAGCGCAGCAGCGACTGATACGCCTTCGGCAGTTCTTCGTATTTGGCCTTGTTGAACATGAAGTGGACCGTCGGGCCACCTTCCCACCAGCCGGGGTAATAGTAGTAAGGCGCGACCTTGTAGAAACCGAGCTTTTCATCGTCGTAAGGCACGGTCCATTCGGCGGCGTCGATGGTGCCCTTTTCCAGCGCCGGGTAAATGTCGCCCCCGGCGATCTGCTGCGGCACGACGCCCAGTTTTTCCAGCACCTTGCCGGCAAAGCCGCCGACGCGCATCTTCAGACCCTTCAGGTCCTCCACGGTATTGATTTCCTTGCGGAACCAGCCACCCATCTGCACACCGGTATTGCCGCCCGGCAGCGCGAAGATGTTATGCTGGGCCAGGAACTCGTTATAAAGGTCGATCCCGCCGCCGTGATACTGCCAGGCGTTGATGCCCCGCGCCGAAAGCGAGAACGGCACCGCCGCGGCCAGCGCCCAGGTCGGATCCTTGCCCCAATAGTAATAGCCAACCGTGTGGCAGGCCTCGATATTGCCGGCGGTCACCTCATCGGCGGCCTGCAGGCCCGGCACGAGTTCACCCGCCGGAAACACCTGGATCTGGAAATTGCCGTCGGTCGCTTCCGACAGGCGCTGCGACAGAACTTCGGCGCCGCCATAGATCGTGTCCAGCGACTTGGGGAAGGACGAGGTCAGGCGCCACGTTACCTTGGGTGCCGCCTGGGCCACAACAGGTGCTGCGAGAACGCTGGCACCCGCGGCCCCAAGCGCGGTTTTGGTCAGAAACTTGCGGCGATCCATCAGATCCTCCCTGAAGGTTGATTCCGACTGGAAGTCTACACATGCGGTGTGACGGCGCCACCAAGAGTTTCGATCAGCACGGGTTTTATGCTGACGATTCACGGGTTTGACTGGCAGCAGGAACGATGACGTAGCGTCACGAACCTGCGGCCTAGCGGCGGGGCCACTCAGCACGACCTGTTAAGGCGATGCATTAACCTTGGCGGCCAATGTTATGTTTTAAAGATGAAATCTTTAAATCTCTACAAGAGACTCCATCCGCACATCCCGGAACGCCGCGCACAGGCTGCGGGCCTCGACTTCGTCGCCTGTCAGGCAGATCGCGGTCGACAGCGCATCGGCCAGGGCCGCCGTGGGGGCCGAGACGCTGACCGCCTGCCAAACGCCCGCCACCGGACGCCCGCTGCGCGGATCGAGGATATGGCCCATCCGGCCCGCCTGATCGAAGGTGGTGCCCAGCGGGGCCGAGGTCGCCAGCGCCCGACCACGCAGCGCCACCGTGCCGCCTTGCGCCAGCTTGACCGGCCAGCCGCCCCCCTGCGGATGACCGCCCAGGGCCCGAAACTCGCCGGTGTCGATCAACAGATTGCCCAGACCCTCGGCCTCCAGCAGCGCGGCCACGCGGTCGGCGATATAGCCCTGCGCGATGCCGTTCAAGGTCAGTGCCATGCCGGGCGCAAGGGTGATCCGGGCCGGGTCCAGCGTGACCCGCCCCCATCCCACCTGCGCGCGGGCGGCGGCCAGCGCCTCGGGGGTGACCTCCTGCCCGGCAATCGCCGCCGCGGCATGCAGCGCCCAAAGGGGCTGCACCGTCGGATCAAACCGTCCGTCGCTGGCGGCATGGACGGCACCGGCCAGCGAAAGGCATTCCAGCAACTCGAAAGGCGGGGTGTCCAGCGTGCCGGCCGCATTCAGCCGCATCAGGGCGGATCCCTCGCGATACAGGCTGAAGATGTCTTCCAGCCGGGCGATCTCGGCCATGGCGCGGGCGGCAATGGCGGGCGCGTCAGGATGGGCCAGCCGCAGCGTGACCTTGGCCCCCAGCGCCTGCCCGGTCTCGGTATGCAGGGCGGCCGCGGCGGGCAGTGGCGCCATCAGGGCGGCGGAAATGGCGATGAAACGACGTCTGTTCAGCATGGCTCAGCCTCCGGCCTGACGCGACAGGGCGCGCAAGCGTGCATTGAAATCTTCATCCTCGCCCCCGGCGCCGTTGACCGGTGCCAGCACCTGATCATCGGGGATATCATCCAGCGCCATCACCACGCCGCCATGTTCTGCGGCAAAGGCGCGGGCGCGCCCGGGGTCGGAAAACGGCACCAGTTCCGGCGCGCCCATGCCGCCCTCGACGGCGGCGCCCACGACGTAATGGGCGGTTTTTGCGTCGATCCAGTTGACCGCGCCGGGGTTTTCCCAGGTCACGCCATCGGCGCCCATGTCATTGACCCAGATCGCCAGGATCGGGTGGCTTTGCTCTGGCAGGCGGGCATAGGCCACGGCATCGCGCACCTGACTGAAGAACAGCGGCGCCCCCGGCAGCCCTTCAAGATGCACCTGCGCCTTGGGGCCCGGATGCTCCAACAGGTTCATCTGGCAGAAATGGCCGATCGACTCGGCGGTCAGCCCCACGGGGTCGGTGGTTTGGACCACCTCCTCCTTGCAGGCGGCCAGCGCCAGCAGCGACAGCGACAGGATCAGGGCGCGTTTCATGGCGTTACCTTTCCAAATGCGGCCGTGGCAAGGCCGAGGGCTGCCAGCGGCCACAGCAGGACCGAGGACAGCGATTGCCACAGCGGGATGGCGTTTGCAGCCCCGCCCACGCCCGCCGCGGCGGCCGTGGCCTGCGAGGCCGACAGGTTGTAAAGCCGGAACGCATCGGCCGGATTGGCCAGCAGCGCCGCCGGGAACACGTCGGTCGTGAACCAGCCGCCACTATCGGCCACGACAGCCGCCAGCAGCCCCAGATCGTAAAGCACCACAAGGCCCAGCCAGACCCCCACCGCCAGACCGGCCGCCCCCGAGGGGCGCCGCGCCAGCGCCGACAGCGCATAGCCCACACCGATGAAGGTGG